>PMBA01000378.1 GCA_003152795.1 Acidobacteriaceae bacterium
TCTGCCGGTAGTGATCCTTCCCTGGAGGCGATTCGCGAGGGAACCGAACTCCTGCCGATTCCGGTCCTGGTAACTCAGGCCGGTGGACAAGAAGCTACGCGAGCATTGGAGCGAAGACGGCGGTTGTGGTCTGGCCTGGCCTGGTACGTGCCGTTTACCGAGCACGACATGAACAGAGCGGGCTATGCTGCGCTAGCTGCTGGAAAGATCAACGACGCTATCATAGCTTTTGAGATGAACGCCACCCAGTATTCATCCTCTTGGAATGTCTGGGACAGCTTGGGAGAGGCGCAACGGGCTGCGAAGAACATCAAAAGCGCAATGGCGAGTTACGAGAAATCGCTTGTGCTCTATCCTGGCAACAACAACGCCCGGGACGCTATAAACGACATGCAGAAAAATGGTCATTAACCGGCGGTTCGGCGCGGGTGGCCTTGTGGAGCATGATTCTTAATCTTCGAAAGTTCAGCTGATTCAGACTCAACGGTCAATTATTGAAACCAGGGCGATAGCGGCTCATTGACCCCGGTGAGGCGGCACACGCCTGCCCGCAAGACATTCGAATGGAGCGTTGGCGTCCGCCTCCCACCGCATATTACCCTCGTCCCAAACAATTTCCTCGCGGGCGATCCTTAATGAGCATTTGTTCCAAACCACGGCGTGAATCCATTTGCTGTCAGCCTGCTCGACCACGGCGATCCCGCGACCGAGAACCGCTACGCGGTCGCCCTTCATCAGGGTTCTGTCCCGCTGGCGGCGGTCGTAGTACTGCGTGCGCTTCCCGATCAGATAGTCCAGCCCCGCCGCGTCGTAGCCCAAGCCCCTGCGGCAGAGAGTGATACTCTGCCCGCCTCCCACGATGAAGATGTCTGTGTCGTAGGCGGCGAGGGCCCCCAAGCGGGCCTCCATTTCCTTTGTGTCGGACGGAATCGCGTCGGGCTGCAAGACGAGGCTCTTGGGGTATGCCAACTGGGCACGCCAACCTCGTTCGTGCTCTACGACTGTGCCCCACAGGTAAACCTCGCCGTGGATTCCGAACTCTCTGTAGCCGCATTGGTGCAGGTGCTCAATTGTCCTCGCCGCGTAGACGCCGCAGGTGCAGTNNCCACCGCTCCCCGCAGAGCGACTTGAGCCCCTTGGTGTCCCACGTCCAAACACGGTAGCCGACAATCGGCGAGATGTAATCTGGGATGTTCACGGCGTGACTGGCACCTGCTGTGGCTCAGGTTCTGGCGACTGAATCGGCTCGGGCTCAGGTTCGCGGGTCGGCTGTTCCACTGGAAGTTCCAGCGGCTCCACGACGATGGTTCGCAACGGCTTACCGATTTGCATCATTTGCCCCCAGTTTTCGCGTTGCCTTTAGAGCCGAGCCTCTAGCCCAGCTTCCCCACTAGGAATTGCAACGGCGAGATTGCAATTGCCGTTCGCCTCTTTCATCAGGCGGCATACTGATGCTCTGGAAATGTTGTGCCGCTTGGCGACCTGCGTCAGCGACAACCCCGAGCGGCGGTCAATGACAACCTGCTCCCGATTGATGTCCAGCCGCGCTCGCCCGATTTGCCGCCCTTCGAGCTTCGCCCGGCGCATTCCACTTTTCACCCGCTCCACCACGAGTGACCTTTCCAATTCCGCAATCGCCGAGATAATAGTTACAAACAGACGCCCCATAGCATCCCCTGTCGCCACACCCTCTCGGCGGCTGATGAATTCAATTCCCATGTTGTCCAATTCATCGATTATCTGAAGAAAATTCCGAGTGCTCCTTGCGATGCGGTCGAATGCCGCCACCAGCACGACCGAGAACTTTTTGCGCCGCGCATCAGCCATGAGTGCATCGAGCCCCGGACGGCGTGCCTTCGTCCCCGAAATGCCACGATCTTCGTATTCGTGCACAATCTCGTAGCCTCGATGTGCCGCAAGCTCGCGCAAATCGTAACTCTGAGATTCGACGTGTTGGTCGGGCGTTGAGACTCTGACGTAGATGGCNNTGCCCTGAAGCAGTTGCACGGCTTGCCCGTTACAGCCGTCGAACAGAACTGTCTCTGAATCGAACTTTGCTTGGAATCCTGCTAGCAGCAGGCAGGCTCTCATTCTGGGCAAACCAGCGATATCTCGTACTTCTCAGCGAGCCGCTTGCTGGCGATTTCAACGATGACACTTTCAGGCCCCAGAAGATTCAGTTGGGACCAGATGTGATCGGTCAACAGTTGGCTAATGGTGCTGTTGGGCAAACCCACAAGTCGTTCCTTCAGAATCGCACCGATGCAGATAGAGCCCACCACCTGCTCAAAGGGATTCGTGGAATGAGCGAGCTTCCGTTGTTCCTCGATGAGAACATCCACGCTGATTTCTTCTTCTCCGTTGTAGTAGGGGGGGCACGCATCCACCTGCATTGCTGTTATACCCAGTTGAAGGAAAAAATCGTTAGGAATGCAGGAAAAAAGTTGGAGTAACCACACGAAAAAGTAACTGTTGTGCTATCCCGCCAACTTTATTGTGGGATTCCTAGCGATTTGTCGGAAGAAATTGGTAGAAGAGTAGTGGGAGGAAAATCAATGTCACTAGATAAGGAATTCATTCGGGACGGGAAGCGTCGGATCGTCGGGTCGGTCACCAGCGGCTTCAGCGACGAGTCAGCCGTCGTCCGCGACGAGGACCAATCCATTCGCCTGCAACCATCAACTCCACCGGCGCACGAAAGACGGATGCGTTCGCAGGATTGGAGATGAGGTTGCAACCTCCGGAAGAGACAATTTGCAACTCCTCAGCGCGTCATGGTGCCGGTGACGATGGTGCGGGTGACGATGGACAGAAGACTTCAATGCGTTGGTTGCCCGATCAACCGGCTGGCGAAGAGAAACCGCGATCGCTTGCGACGCGGCTTCCGCGTCGTCCATATTTTCGACGGATGTCCAGCATTCAGACAGCCCCGCCCGCCATGAACCGTCTCACGACATGCGTTTTGCCCGGTGCAAGGCGGCCTCTGAAACCAGTCGTGCAATCCAAAGTGCATGGAATGCCCGGCTCACGTTCGGTCTGCTGATCGAAAGCGCCGATCGCTCAACCTGCAAACCAAATATCTGGAGTGAAGCTTGTGAACATTCGCGTCGGGAGTCTCGGGCTTTCGAACTGGTTTGGTCTTGCCCTCACTGCGTCTTTCGCTCTTCTGCTGTCGGGATGCGGCAGCGCCGGCAACGGTGGCGTTCCGGCAACCCCGGCTCCGCTGAGCGCCGCGAACCTCAACCTGATCTTCGTGGTCAGCGAGGACTCGGCGAACACTACCGGGGACGTCAACCCGGCCACGGCCAACCTCACCAGCCGGGGTCTGCAGCGGTCGCTCCTCATGGCTCCGTTCCTGCAACAGAACGTACTGGGAGGGAAGAATGTTACCGGGATCTACGCCCTCGAACCGATGACCCATATGCAGGAGGCAACCCGAGGCAGTTACCCCGACCTGGTGCCGCTGGAGATCATTGAGCAGTTCGCCTTGCTGAACCAGGTCACTCTGTCCGATGGCAATCAGACCTTTACAGCCAGCAGTTATCCCATCTTTGCCTCGTATTCTGCGGATTCCTTACCGGTGGGAGTGGCAACGCCGGTGTTCCCCTGCGCGGCTTGCCAGGGTCTGGATTTCAAAGACCAGCAAGGCGACAACGAGGCTCTGGTGGGCCGTATTGTCAGCGCAAATGTTCCCGGATTCTATGCCTTCTCGGCGCCCTGGGAGACGGTGAGCGCCCTCATGGCCAACCTGAACCAGTTCGAGGGTTACAACCTGACGCTCCCGGCCGGCTATGCCGGCCCGAACTATGTGTATGCCATCTCGATCGCGCCGTCGGGAAGCGCCAGCCTGGTTACTTTCAACAGCAATCTTAATCCGCCCGGCACTTACCCGGTGCTGCCGGCGCCGACGCTGGCCGGCGCCGCTTGCCCCACGGCCGATTCGGTGCCGGCTTATTTCAGCCTCCACGTGACCGGCGCCAATGGCACAATTCCGACCGGAATCAATAAAAATGAGACGGTTTACATGATTCGCCACGCCGAAGCGCATCCCACGAACTGGTTTGAAGACGGCAACTACGTCGCTGCCGGCGAATGGCGCGCCCTGGATCTTCCCAACGCACTACGCGGCAAACTCAATCCCATTCCCACCCAGATTTATTCCATCGATCCCTCGGTCGGCTTTCCGGCCAGCCCGAGTAATCCCAATCTGTCGTACGTCAGGCCTTCGCTTACCGCCGAACCCTACGCCATCGCCAACAACCTGCCCTACAACCTGGCCGCCAGCGTCGCCGTCTTCAGCCAGAATGCGCCCGTGTTGTCCACCCTGGCCAGCGCTTACTTCTTTACCGGAGGCACGTTCTCCAACCAGACCCTGCTGGTGGCGTGGGAACACCAGCACATCCCGCCAACCATCAATGCGCTGCTCACCACCTACAACAGCGCCCAGACGGCGCCCGATTGGCCAGACGGCGACTACGACACCGTCTGGACCGTAACCCTTGACTCGGTTGGCAACCTGACCGTGAACAACGCGCTCTGCGAAGGCATCGACTCGGGCAAACTGCCGATCAACGCTCCTCAATTCTAGGCACGTCCTATCGTGCGGATCCTACGAGGCCCGCGACGATGCCTTTTGCCGGTGGTGGTAATCAGATTGCACTCTCCGGAACAGAAACCAGAAAACGCCGCGTGCTTCCGGGCGCCGGCGACAGTGAACAGGAGATCTCAATGCGATCAATCCGATCGATGCGCGGGCTTGGTTTTTCTCTGACGGCTGGATTCTTCCTTCTCTTCTGCGGATGCGGTGGCGTCAACAACAGTGCTCCCGTTCAGCCGCCCGCGGCCCTCCACTACGCCAGCAGCACGGCGACGTACGCACTGGGAACGCCGATCACTTTGAACCGCCCCACTAGCAGCGGCGGAGCGGTCACTTCCTACAGTGTGAACCAGTCCTTTCCGGCCGGCCTCGGCCTGAACCCGGGCACCGGCGTCATCAGCGGAACGCCCACGGCCGCGAGCCCCGCGACCACCTACACCATCACGGCGGCGAACTCAGCCGGCAGCGCCACGGCGCTGGTCGTCATTCAGGTCAACGGTGATACCGCCCCGGCGGGCCTCGCTTACAGCACCGACCCGGCCGTCTACCCCCAGGCGATGCCGATCGCGGCCAACAACCCGACCAGCACCGGCGGAGCCGTGACTTCATATAGTGCGACTCCACCGCTTCCGTTGGGCCTCGTCCTGAACCCCGTCAGCGGCGTAGTCAGCGGCACGCCCATCAAGCCGACCGCCATGACCGTGTACACGATTACCGCATCGAACGCGGCGGGCTCTACCACCACGCCATTAATCATCACGGTGGCGATCGTGGCCCCAGCGGACCTGACTTATGCATCCGACCCGGCGTATTACACCGTGGGGGAACCGATCCCGCAGAATGTCCCGAGCAACACCGGCGGGGCCCCAACCACCTACGGTGTGAGCCCGAACCAGACCTACGCTTATAGCGTGTCCCCGGCTCTTCCCGCGGGCCTGACCTTGAGCCGGAGCGCGCCACCCTACGGCCCTTACCCGGGTACCATCAGTGCGGGCATCATCAGCGGAACACCCCAGGGACCGCCTTCAACCGGCGCCTACGTGGTCACCGCCGCCAACTCCTCGGGCTACACCACCGCCACCCTGACCATCACCGTGAGTGCCAACAGCGCGGGCGTGGCCCCGCCGAACTGGAACTATAAAGCCCCCGCGCCAGTCTATGCGGCAGGGGTAAGTATCACCGCGAACACGACCTCGCTCGGCGCAACCGGCGGAATAACCTACAGCGTGAACCCACCCCTTTCGAAGGGCCTGATCTTCAGCCCCGGCACCGGCACCGTCTCCGGAACGCCCGCCGCTATTTCCTCTCCCATCGTGCCCCCGCCGCCCGTGACCATCGACTACACCGTAACCGCTACCAGTCCGGCCGGCGGCAGCACCACGGCTCCCCTGACCATTACGGTCTATAACGCGCCCCAATCGGTTCCCAATATGGGCCAATCGATTACGCCTCTGGCCATCAGGGGTTCCACTTTCCAGTTTCTGGACACTGGCGTGGTCGTCACCGATCCGATCGATGCGCAAGTAGCTCCGGTCGAATGGCTGGCCGGGCAAGCCGCCAGCAGCGTGGTGAGTCCGGATGGCAACACCCTGCTGGTTTTGACCACCGGCTACAACCGGGTGTTTCAGGTCGCGTTCCCGTTTTTTGACCCGCAGTACTCAAACGAGTACGTGTTCATCTACAACATTCGAGGCGGCCCGCCCGTCTTTGAGCAAGTAGTGCAAATCCCCAATTCCTACTTTGGAATCGTGTGGGACCCTTCGAGCACGGCTTTTTACGTGTCCGGAGGCATGGGCGATGCTGCCTACGGCACCGACCCGGTCCCGTACTTTTTCGCCAACGGAACTCCCGGCGCAACCAACAATGGGGACAATATCCACATCATCGCGCGGCAGCCAGACGAAACCTGGGCCAGTGCGGGCGAACTTGATCTCGGCCAGAGTCCGAACCTGCCGGGTGTGGGACACCCCTCGGGCAACGGCCTGCCTGTGCCCGATAACTCATTCGCCTCGGTAAACTCCGCGGTCTTCGTCGCCCCCTGCGCTGCCGGCCTGGCGATTTCAAACGATGGCAACATGCTCGTGGTAGCGAATTACTACAACGACTCGATCACGGTATTCACCGGAGGCTTGAGCATCTGGGAGCAGCAATGGCTGTCCTATCCCCAATACACGGGATCGCTGCAAGGCGGATATGGAGCGCTGGCCGGAACCGAACTCGACCTGCGCCCTGGCAAGGCCGTTTCCAATCCGTTGCCCGGCACGGCGGGCGGCGAATATCCGTTCTGGGCGGTGATGACCGGCGACGGAATCACGAAGCCTTACACCGCGTATATCTCCAGCCTGCGCGACCGCGAGATCGACGTGGTGGCGATGACCAAGAACCTGCCCTGTAACCAGTTCTCTTATTGCACTTACACGCCAGCCGTAACCGCCCGCATCCCGGTCAAGGGCCAGCCGAACAAGATGACGCTGAATCAGAATGCCAAAGCGACCGTTCCCTGCGCCTTGCCCGGGCCCTGCCTCTTGTATGTCGCCGAAGACGAGTCGGATACGGTCGACGTCATCAACCTCAGAACCAACACCGTGGTCGAGAGTATTCCGGTTATCGCTCCCCCGTCGGTCCTGCAGTCTTTCTCCCTGAGCCAGTTCACGGGCGCCAACACGAATAGCGTTACGCTCTCGCCCGACGAGAAACATCTCTATGTGACCAACGGCAACCTGAATAACATCGCGGTCGTGGCGCTCGGTGGAACCAGTAGCGGCGACCATGTCGTCGGCCTCATTCCGGCCGGTTGGTATCCGAACTCGGTGAGCCTCAGCAACGATGGCGCGTGGGCGTACGTGGTCAATGCGAAGTCACCGACCGGCGCGAATCCCAATTGGTGTTATGCCTATGGGCCGGCGGGATACCCCACTTGCAATCCCGCAAATGAATACAATCCCCAGCTAACCAAAGCCGGCCTGCAAAGCTTCCGCATCTCGAGCGCCATGGCGCAACTGCCCGCGCTCACCAGCGCTGTGGCCGCGAACAATCGCTTCTCCAACATCACCGCCACCGGTGCGGTCATGGCGGCCGTGCATCAAGGCGTCCAGCACGTGATCTACATCCTCAAGGAAAACCGGACCTACGACCAGATTCTGGGCGACCTGGGGCGCGGCAATGGCGATCCCAATCTGGCTCTGTTTGGACAGGCCATCACGCCCAATCAGCATAACCTGGCGCTGCAGTTCGTTACCCTGGACAACTTCCGCGATACCGCCGAAGTCAGCAATGACGGCTGGCCGTGGAGCACTTCCGCTCGCGCCCCCGACGTGATCGAGCACCAGTATCCGGTTAACTACGCGCAACGCGGCCTCAGCCTTGACAGCGAGGGCGTGAACCGCAACGTCAACGTTGCCCTCCCCACCCTGGCCGAACGCCAGGCCTCCGATCCTCTTTTCCCGGGCGGAGCCCTTTCGCCCGACGCTCCCGGCGGCGAGGATCTGTTGCCCGGCCAGACCGACACGGCTGCGCCCGATGGACCGAACGATGAAATCAATACCGGATACTTGTGGAACAACGCGCTGCGCGCCGGTCTCACCGTTCGCTCCTATGGTTTTTTCGTGGACACGACCTGCTATAACATCGCGAGCTGCGCCATTCCCCTGACCCACGACCCCTTCTCCAGCCACCTCATCGTGGCCACCTCCACCAACGTAGCCCTCGCGCCCTTTACCGATCCCTACTTCCGCGGTTTCGACCCCTCGTTTCCCGACTACTACCGTTACAAAGAGTGGGAGCGGGACTTCGATACCAATTACGCCGCGGGTGGACTTCCCAATTTGAGCCTGGTCCGCTTCATGCACGACCACACTGGAAACTTCGGGACCGCGATTGACCTGGTCAATACTCCGGATCGGGATCAAGCCGATAACGACTATGCGGTCGGCTTGCTGGTGCAGAAGATCGCGAACAGCCCGCTCTACAAAAGCAACACTCTCATCTTTGTCGTCGAAGACGACGCGCAGGATGGCGGCGACCACGTCGATTCCCACCGCAGCATCGCGTTTGTGGCCGGCGCCTACGTCAGGAATACGCTGGTCTCCACCGCCTACAACACCCTCGACTTCGTGCGCACCATGGAAGAGGTCCTGGGCCTGCAACCGATGAACCTCAACGACGCGCTGGCGACGCCCATGACCGACGTATTCAACACTGTCCCGAACCAGGCGTGGACCTTTACCGCAGCCCCCGCCGCCATCCTCTACTGCACGAATCTGCCCGTGCCCCCTCCGGTGCAGCCCTGCACCAATCCGACGCCGAACGCGAAGTACTGGGCGAGCGTCACCAGGGGGCTTGACTTCAGCGACGCGGATCGCGTCGATGGCGGGCTCTTCAACCGCATTCTCTGGAAGGGAATGATGGGCGACAAGCCGTATCCCGCCGCCCCAACCGGAATCGACCTGCGCCAGAACCGCGAGAAACTCCTCGCCGACTACCGCCGGTCTTTAACCAAGGAAGCGGCACGGAAACCGTAGACCGGCCTGAGTTGAGAGCCGCCCGGAAGATGGTTGGCGGCATTATGAGTCAAAAGGAGAAGCTTCCATGTCAAAACTGTTCGGCTGTGTATCTCTTCTTGGGTTCGCCAGTATCTGCCTGTGGTTCGGGTGCGGCGCTTCGACCAACACCATCCCAACCAACGCCAACCGTTTCCCGGTGGTTGTGTTCTCGGACCTTCACTTCAATCCATTCTATGACCCCACGCTTTTTACTACGAACCCGACTTTGTGTACCACCGCGGACCCCAGCCAGTGGGCGGCTATCTTTCAGACCTCGGCCATTACAACGCCTTCGACATGGGGCACCGATACCAACTACCCTTTGCTCGTGCTCGCGCTTTCCAGCATAAAACAGAACCTGGGAGCGAGTCCGCTCATTATCTATACCGGCGACCTCATCGGCCATAGATTTGCCGGACTGTTTTACAAATACTGCGAGAACAACGACACCAGTCAGGTTGCAGCCATGCAGTCCTTTACCGACAAGACGGTTGCCTTTGTTGCCCAGCAGATCAGGGCGTCGGTTGGCAACCTTCCCGTCATGTTCGCGATCGGAAATATCGATTCCTACACCGGCTATGGACCCGATAGCACCTTCCTTTCCAACACGGCGGACACCTTTTACTCACAGTTTGTCAATGGCTCCGTGGATCATCAGACATTTCTTAATACCTTCACCAGTGGTGGATACTATTCCGCCCAGCCGTTTGGAACACATCTGGTGGTGATCGGACTCAATACCAACGTCTTCGCCCTTGGAGTCCCGGGCGACAATGACGCCGCTGTAGCTGCCGAACTTGCCTGGCTCGATTCCACCCTCGCTGCGGCCCAGGCTGCCGGCCAAAAGGTGTGGCTCCTGATGCACGTGCCTCCCGGCGCAAATACAGTTACTACGGCAGGCAGTCTGGTCAATGGACAAATTGTAAGTGGCACGATGATGATGTACCAGAGTTATCAGGCAAGCTTTCTGCAAATCCTCGCAAAGTATCCGGGCGTTATAACCATGACCCTCGGTGCCCATACCCACATGGATGAATATCGCATCCTGTCGCCCTCGATTGTGCTCGATGAAGTTCCCGCCATAACTCCGTGCTTTGGCGAGAACCCGGCCTATAAGGTCTTTACNNCACAATTCAACAACTATTACACCTTCTCGGCAGCCTATTCCATGACCGGCCCCCTGAGCGCTTCTTTGACTCAACTCTATCCCCAACTTGCAACGAATATTGCGCTAGGTCCTGCGCAGCCACCCAATGCACAACAGGCTCTTTACATCGGGCAGTACAATTCCGGCAACACTGCCTGGAATGTCAATGCCAATCCAACCGTGCTCTGGAATCCCGTTACCCTCGCGACCTGGCCGGTTTTCGTCTGCGGCATCGGAAAAATGGGGCAATTGGACTTTGAAGATTGCGTGAATTCCTATTGATGCTCACCCTCCACCTATGTGGAACTGCTCCAGAGGAGGTCCGCCGTTGTGCTGTTCCCAACCCATCGTTAGCACGAATCTCGCAGTGTAGCCGGGCCAGGCGAGTCGCCCCGCTCCGCAACCGCAGCCTGGATCAACCGCAGCCACCATCGCGCGCTCGCCTGCACTGGCCCGTCGCATTTCGACCAGGGCGCGAGCGCGCTACGGCTCCACCGATGCAATCCTCGACGCCGTGCTCCCCAGGTAGCGGCGCAACCCATCGCGCCATTCTGGCATGTGGATGACTTGGTGGCGCTGCGTGTCTTCACATGGCCCATTGCAGCATGGTGCAGGAGAGATTTGTGTCGATACCCTCCCGGAGTTAAAACGTAATCAGCTGGCACGGGGGTGCCAGCCTTGACGACTGCTGGTGATGCTTTTGGAGCGGCCCGGAGAGATCGTCACTCGCGAGGAAGTCCGGAAGCGTCTTTGGCCGGAAAACACGTTTGTCGAGTTCGATAACAGCCTGAGTGTGGCCATTGGAAAAGTCAGGGACGCGCTCAATGATGATGCCGACGCACCTCGCTACGTTGAGACCATTCCGCGACGCGGATACCGGTTCGTAGCCCCTGTCACGTCGGTGAGTTCCGAGAGCTTGATTCCTGCCAAGCCGCTGACGGAAACGCAAATCGCAGCACCCTCGGCTGCGGTCACCCCCCCTGAAAACCCTTCGGAGACTTACGCGCAAAATTCCCGCAGATATTGGATCGCGGCCGCGGTGATCCTCGTATTTGTTGGGGCCACGGTTTACGGTCTTCGTAGTTTGCAGAGGCGCGGGTCTATCAAAGTGACCGGCGATGGCTCGGCACCATCAATCCGGACCCGTCGCTCGGTCGCGGTCCTTGGATTCCGGAACCTGCCGGGCAAGACTGAAGACAATTGGCTGTCGCCAGCCTTCGCTGAAATGCTCACCACCGAGTTGGCTTCCGATGGCGTGCTTCGAATGGTGCCGGGCGAGGACGTTGCCCGCGTCAAACGCGAACTACCCCTCGCCGACGAAGATAGTCTCGCCAAAATCTCTCTTGAGCATTTGCATGTGAACTCTGGAGCCGATTTTGTCGTCCTCGGTTCGTACACCGCCCTTTCCGGCGACGGGGACAAACGAATCCGGCTGGACGTTCGCGTGCAGGATACGGTTCGCGGGGAGACCATTTCGGAGCAATCCTTTACGGGCAGCGAGGGGAACCTGTTCGAACTCGCTACCCAGGCAGGTCAGGCACTTCGGAAGAGCCTGGGGATCGGCTCAGCCTCCGCCCAAGCCAGCCTGCAGGCGAAGGCCGCTCTTCCATCCAATCAAGAGGCGGTGCGGTTTTATACAGAGGGCCAGGAACGTTTATGGGCGTTCGACTATATACACGCCCGCGATCTGCTGACGAAGGCCGTCGCCGCCGATCCCGGCTATCCGCTCGCGCATGCCGCTTTGGCAGACGCATGGAGTCATCTGGGCTATGCGTCGAAGGCTCGCGCAGAAATTGAGCGGGCACGCGCTCTTTCCGGGCATTTGGGGTCGGAAGATCGTCTGCTGATTGACGGTCAGTACTATTCCACGATCCAGGATCGGGCACGAGCCATCGATGCCTATCGACAACTGTTTACCCAGTTCCCGGACAATTTGGGCTACGGTCTTCGCCTCGCCGACGAACAGCGGTGGGTGAATGCCGAAGATGCGTTGCGCACTGTGGCAGCCCTTCGGCGTCTTCCGATTCCCGCGAGCGACGATCCACGGATCGATTTTTTCGAAGCGCGTGCCTGGATTTATAAGGATGTGGTCAAGGCACAGGCTGCCGCACAGCGCGCGGTCGAAAAGGGGACGGCGCAGGGTTCGCGGCTGTTCGTTGCTCGAGCCTACGGTATTCTCTGTCAGACGGTCGCCGCGGGCGCTTCCACAGCGGACGCTGTCCAAATCTGTCAGAATGCACGCAAGAGTTTCACCGCAGTTGGCGATCGCGACAACGCGGCGCGCGCAACGACCGATTTCGCCACCTTCTACTATCAACATGGCGACTTGGACCGCTCGGAGGCGTTGCTGAAGGACGCGATCAAGGTGTTTCGTCAGATTGGCGATCTCGAGGGCGTTGCAACCGCCTCCAGTAACCTGGGCGATATTTCTTTGGCTCGCGGGAATCTGACCGAGGCGGCACATGCCCTATCCGACGCCATTCCCGGCTACAAGGAAATGGGAGACAATGACGGCGTCGCGCTCTCGCTCAATGATCTTGCTGAAGTATCATGGCGGCGGGGTGACCTGAAAGCAGCCCTGGTGGGTTACCAGGAGGCCAGAAAAATCGCGCAGGAAATTGACGATAAACACGCCGTGGCCTTTACACTCGCGGGAGCCGGAGACGTGCTTGTCGATCAAGGCGATTTGCAGGCAGCCCGCAGCTCTTACCAGGAATCGCTCGCTCTCCGCAAAGGAATTGGAGAAAAGCAAGCAGTCGCGGAAACGGAACTCGCATTGGCGCGGCTCTCGCTAGAGGAAGGCCATGCTGCCGATGCCGAAACTGTGATCCGCAAGTGCAAGGAGCAGTTCCATCAGGACGGTCAAGCCGACGATGAACTGGCTGCTTCCGTCGCCCTGATCGATGTGCTGCTCGGCCAGGGCAAGTACGTGGAGGCTGCCAACGAAGAGCAAGCGAGTCGGGCGCTGGCCGCCAAGAGCACAAATCAACTCAACCGGATTCAGTTTGATCTTGTTTCCGCCCGTGTCGAACTGGCAATCGGCCACCCGGCGGCGGCGCGCCCCAAGATGCAAAGGACCCTCGACAGCGCTCGTGCTCATCTTCTCCTGGGAGTTGAACTCGAAACGCGGCTCATGCTGGCAGAACTGAAAAAGAAGCTAGGGCAGAGCGTCGAGGCACAAGCTGATCTCGTGGCGTTGGAGAAGCTCGCGCGCGGCAAGGGATTCGGCCTGATCGCTGGCAAAGCATTGTCGGCCCGCAACAGCAGCACGAAAGAAATCTCTGTAAATTAGTTGACTCTTCGAAAGAACGACGAGCAGACGTCACAATGGGGACCCGAGCCGGCGTGGCCCTTGATCAGCAAAACTG
>PMBA01000240.1 GCA_003152795.1 Acidobacteriaceae bacterium
CTGTAGTCACCCAGAGCTATCTATTGATTCTGCGAGATTTAGCCCAGGAAACCTACCTGATTTTGAGCTATTTATTGGAGCCAAAATGGAGCCAAGTTGTGAAAATCTGAGCCTGCCGAGGTTTGCCTCGATTTCGACAAGCATGGTCCCATGCTCCTTACTCGCGGGGAGTTGCGAACGCAAAGGTCAACTGATTAAGAGTTGTTGCGCCTCAGCAGGTTCACCTATAGCGATCATCATGTGAAATCAATGGCTTGCCCACAGCCTAGCCCGCACGGAAGCACTCTGTTGAAGTAGCGAAAAAGAACATATTGGCGCATACCGGCTCGAAGAGTATGGCACATTCTACGGCACTCCTGTTCTCCAAGTGGCCGGCGTGTGGCGAACTTGGGAGGTTTTGTGCGCCTCATGGCTTCCAGGTTCTTGCAGAAGAGGAGGCACGATTTTCAACGTGTAAGGCTGTGGACCTGCCCAGCAACCACAGCCGAGTGTTATAGCAACTCTTGAACTGGCTGAGCTATGGGGCTAATATGAAACCCCGGAGATCAAATACAAAGGATGTGGCCAGGGTGTATCTATGCAGGCCACGCTCTCACATTACCGCATTCTTGAACAGATTGGCGCGGGAGGGATGGGTGTTGTCTACCTTGCCCACGACGAGCGCCTCGACCGCGATGTCGCCCTGAAGGTCCTTTCTCCCGGAACAGTGGTCGAGACATCCGCCCGCAAACGCTTTCATAAAGAAGCGTTGACGCTCTCGAAACTCAACCACCCAAACATTGCCACGGTCCACGACTTTGACAGTCAGGATGGAACGGACTTCCTGGTCGAGGAATTCATCGAGGGAATGTCCCTCGATGCAATGCTCGCGTCCGGGCCTCTTTTCGGAAAGGAGGTTATCGGTCTTGGTTCACAACTGGTAGAGGGCCTGGCGGCAGCGCACGAGCATGGCGTCATCCATCGAGATCTGAAGCCAGGCAACGTGCGCGTCACTCCCGACGGACGACTGAAAATTCTTGATTTCGGTCTTGCCATCATCATGCGCCGCGAATCCAGTCCGACTGCGGTTACCGAGAGTCTGAGCGAAACCAAGGGCATAATCGGCACCTTGCCTTACATGGCTCCAGAACAATTGCTCGGAGGGAAACTGGACGCGCGCACGGATATCTGGGCGGTCGGCTGTGTGCTGTACGAGATGGCGACGGGGCGGCGTCCGTTTTTGGGTTCGGGTCCGGCGCTGACCGAGGCGATCCTGCATGAGTCGCCACCGGCCATCAGCAAACTCAACCCAAAGATCGGCCCACAACTCGACGCGATGATCCAAAAGTGCCTCGATAAGGACGCGGAGAAGCGCTACCACTCGGCGCGAGAGATCGCAGTGGATCTGCAGCGAGCGGTTTCCACGCCGATGTCCTCGACCGTGCACGTGCGGTTGAGAGGGTGGTTCGCGGCGCGGCGCTGGGCAGTGGCAACGGCGGTAGCATTGTTGCTGCTGGTCGCGTGCATGTTGATAGGGCGCCGAATGGATTGGCAGGTAATTCGACATGGGTCCGGGTCAACGAATCCCGCTGCGTACGAAACCTACTTGCAGGGACGTGAATTTCTGCGGCGTTACGACAAGCCCGGAAATCTGGATGCAGCGCTCCGATCGTTTGAAAACACCACGAAGGCGGACCCGAAGTTTGCCCTGGCGTTTGCCGCCCTGGGCGAGGCGTATTGGGACAAGTACAGACAGGATGGCGATCCGCAGTGGGTCTCGTTGGCGTCAGCATCATGCCGGCGAGCGGCGGAATTGAACGATCGGCTGCCGGCTGTGTTCGTGACTCTTGGCAGGATTCACGATGGTACGGGCCAGCACAATCTGGCGCTGCAGGAATTCGAGCGCGCATTGGAACTGGATCATCGGGATGCTGACGCCCTGCTTGGTCTGGGTGACGCCTACTCGAGCGCGGGTCGCATCCAGGAAGCCGAAAACACTTACAAGAGGGCCGCCGCCATGCGCCCCGAGTACTGGGAGGGATACCATCGGCTCGGGGCGTTTTACTACCAACAGGGGCGTTATGCCGACGCTGCCAGTCAGTTTCGTCGCGTGGTAGAACTGCTGCCCGATCACGCATCGGCGCACACCAGTCTCGGCACAGCACTGTTGAGCCTCGGCCAGGAACCTGAAGCCGAGGTTGAGTTCAAGAAGTCAATGGCGCTGGCTCCGGATTACGTCGCGCTGGCGAATTTGGGTGTCATGTACTACCGGCAGAAACGGTTCGCCGAATCCGCGACCATGACGGAACAGGCGCTACAGCTGAATGACAAGGATTATCGCCTGTGGAACAACCTGGCGATCGCCTACGAGTGGCTGGACCAACCGGAGAAGGCCAAGAATGCTTTCAGCCGGGAACTGGCGCGGCTGGAACAAATCGTCGTTCTCAAATCGGAGGACGCAGAGGTTAGAGCCAATCTGGGAGTGATGTATGCCCAACAGGGCCAGCGCAAACGGGCGTTGCCGCACCTGGAGGCAGCATTGGCGCTCTCCCCGGACGATCCGGAGATTCTCGACAAGGTCGGGGAGGCGTACGAGAAACTCGGAGAACGATCGAAAGGACTGGATTATTTCGAGGAGGCTTTGCGCAAGGGGTCCACGCTTGAGGATATGGAACTGAACCCGGACTTGCATTCACTGCTGTCTGACCCCAGCGCTCGCCGGAAGCTGGAAGCGGCGTTGGCGCCGACAGCCAAACCGCAGATGTCGAACCGCTAGCGGGCTAGTGCTCAGTTCGCAGACGAAACCAAAAACGAAGGAGGAAGCGATGCCTACAGCAACCATGCTCAAGAAACCAGAAGTGAAACTGACAGAAATGCAGTGCAATGAGAATGTAAAACTCGTGCAAATGCAGGACTTGGATACGTTTGATTTCCACGTGCAAGGCGATAACCACTACATCGTGCACTTCCTGACTCCGAGGGTATTCGGACAGGAGTTTGCAACGATCGGTAAGGGCTGCAATCTTCTCAAGCGGGTTAAGAACGAAGAGGCAAGGTGTGTTTTGTTGGATCACAGCGAAATGAGCAAAGTCGCAGGAGGGGCCGCTCCCCAAACGGGGCCAATTATCATACCTCCGACCAGATAGTTGGAAGATTCGACCGAGGTTGTTTCTGAATGTGACCGGCCGCCGGCGATGGCGGCCCGTCTCACTTTTCATTGGAAAGAGTTGGGAGTATTCCAGAACAGGAAGGAGCGGTCGAACCCGGCTGCTCCTCGGCGGATTTTGTTGACCTGTAATCGAGCTTGTTACGAGAAGCGGAATTTTGCCGGGCGCGATTGACGAGCAGCGTCCTGCTTTTCAGAGGGCCACAAATCGACGTCGCTGAACAAATCTGTTTCAACGGAATTCAGTCCCGTCGCTTAGCGAAGAGCGCGTAACGAGACTCGGGGTAACGATCGGCAGTCCAAAGAGGAAAGCCGCTCGCAAGTGAGGTACCTGTGCAAAGCGATCCTCTCCAGAAAACGAATCAATCAAAATACGTCAAGGCTGGCACCCCCGTGCCGGCTGATTACGTTTTAACTCCGGGAGGGTATCGACACAAATCTCTCCTGCACCATGCTGCAATGGGCCATGTGAAGACACGCAGCGCCACCAAGTCATCCACATGCCAGAATGGCGCGATG
>PMBA01000250.1:0-2822 GCA_003152795.1 Acidobacteriaceae bacterium
GACTTAAGAAGGGGTCCGAAACGGCAAACCGGCCCCATAGACACCGCAAAGCTACGCATAGCCGTCATCTGAGCACGCTGTTCAGAGGAACAGGAAACCGGTATGCAGGCCCGGTAACACGTGTATCCAAAAGATCCTGACAGAACTCCGATGCCACGCCGAACACCACGGTCGGTCCTGTTTTTCGAAACCACTTCGAGATTCGCGACAGTGCGTAGTGACTTGGCGCCAGGTAAAGCACGCAAGCGACACCCGTTTCCGTTGCCAGCTTGCGCTGAATCTCAACGTATTGTGGTTCCCGTTTGGGAGTCCGCTCGTATTCCAGTGCGAACCGGGTTTCGCCGGCCGGCCCTTCAAGCGTCACCACCGCGTCATAGTCCTTCGGGTGGCCAAAGTCCGTCCGCTCGTTTTGTGCCCGAATCTCGACTTCGGGTTTCCACCGAATGAGCCGGCCCGAACCAGCCAGCGCCAGATGAATGTCATTCAATTCGATCGCGTGGGCCAGCGCGTCAATCTCTCGTCTCTTCTCAAGGCCGGTGATGGCGCCGACGTACAGCGGACCGCGCCCTGCCAGGATCACCGCCGTCGCCGTCGGTATCGAGTAGTAGCGGCTGCCGGGCACCAGCGGCGAATAACCTTCGACCACGACACTGTGTTTGACCAGGCGACGGATCCGGTTGTTGTACGAATTCCGCGACCGTTCGTGCAGGCTCAACTGCATAAACCGGAACAACTGATCGTGCGTCACGAAGCCGCACGCGAGAATCTGCCGCAAGATCGGGTGGTCTTGCGTTTCGCTCAGAACGATCGATCCTTTGGTATGTCGCATCGGCGCTTTCCAATTCAGGCAGCCCGGCCCATCGTGAGCTGCGCCGACCACGGCTGGCGGGCTGACGGCTCCGCGAAGAATGTCCCAAGTTCCCCATGCACCCAGGAATACGCGGGCATGAGTAGCATGGCCTGTTGCTGATCGCTGTCTTCGCTGAATGCCACCACCTGCACGCTGGCCGGCTTCCAAAATGGCGAGCTGATGTCAATGCGCCCCGTTTTCTCGGGTGCCACCACGAACAGGTAAGCGTCCGGCCGCAGCGGATGCGCGAGCACGGTCCTGAATAGCATCTGGTTCCAGCCGTCGCCGCGCCGTTCGGGCGGCTCGCACTCGAAGACGCGACCCAACACCCGCAACGGATAGTTGGGGTCGAAACCACCCGTCGAATTGAACCGGATCTTGCCACCGATCCTCCACCGGTAGCGGACCCTGCCATTCACCAGGACGCCGGTTGTGTTGTAGTACGCGGCGCCGTGGACCTTCGTCGAATTGCCCGCCTGTATGCGTGGCTTCCGCTCCCAGATGTTCCCGAACCCTTGCAATGTCACCAGCACTCGGTCACGCTCCTTTAAGCTGAAGGTTTCTTTTCCGCTCGGCTTCCAACTGCTGTTGGAGCAGATTGACACGGGCGACCAGCTTGGTGACAGTGTCGCCGGCGCTTGGCGGCGATCCTCCGTTCTCATCCCACGTCTTTTCAAGCGCTGCAACCCGGGCGGACAGTTCGCCGATGTATTTCTCCTTGCTCTTCACCTGAGCTTCAGCTTCCTTCTTAAGGCTTTCCATGGCGCTGAGCTCGGCGCGCAGGCTCTCGACCACATGCTTCGCATCTCCAGCTTCCAGCGCCACCGCACTCGGACGCCCGCTCAGTTGCGCTTCAACCACACGGTTGCATTCAGCCATGTGGCCGTTGTACTTCTCGATTGCGGCTGCCGCCAGCGAACGAGAATGCTGATCCTGGTTCCAGATGTCGGTGAGGAGTTCCGCGGCCCGCCACAGCTTCCGCCGTTCGTTCAGGACCCGCACTCCGTACATCAGCATCAGCAATATGACCAAAGATGTGGTCAGAGCGCTGTACCAGAAGAATGGATTTGTGAGACTCGCGTCAACCAATGCCCGGCGTCGCTCCTCCATCCAGGCGCCGTAGTCAATGTCGTTACGGTTCACCAGCTTCGTCGAATAGTGAAAGAAGTCTTCCCGGGGTTGATACGGCTTGCCGGTTTGGGGCCGCTGGTAGAGTTGCTTGGACTGCTGGCTTGCGGGCGGTTGTTCGGGCGGGTTGTGCGGTACCTGCGCGCACAGGCCGACACCCATGATCGTGAACAATAGCAGCCTNNTCCTTGAAGCGAAGATTGGCGCCGCTCGAGTCCATGCGTGACTGCAACAGCCGCGGATACGCTGCCGGCACAAAATCAGGAATGCTCACGTCTTCCGGCGGCCGGACTTGGAGAAGCGAGTGCAATGTACCGCGGGTGTCTTCCGACATCAGAATTTCCATCTGCCCCTTTGGCAGGTTTTTGATCGACTCGTCCTGCGAGCGCGTTTCGCGATCCTCAGTTTCGCTTGCACGGCCAGTCTCTTCGTATTTGCCAAGTCCGAATAGTCCGCGCTGCTTAAAAATGCTCCGGCGCACGACAGTCTGTTGGGCGGACGCCTTGATAAAGTAGTCGGCTGTCTCTTCGTCGCGCGTCCGCAGCGTCATGGTCGTGTTCGGCGCCGACGTCACCTCCTCCTTGAACCCGCGGCCGATCTGCATAAGCTGGGGCAAGGACTGCATCGAGAACAGGAACGCTGTGTTCGTCCCGCGTGCGGTCTGTAGAATTTGAGCAAAGTTGCGATAGCCGAACGGCGCAAACTCGTCCAACACCACCGAGAAGATCGGCCGGTTCTGCCGCCGCCGGTCTGCCTGATCCTCGTAGCGCTTGCCGACTGTCAGTTGAATATTCTGCAAAAGCATCTTGCCAAGCGAGCGCACTGGTTCGATATTCTTGTTGGC
>PMBA01000250.1:2957-3403 GCA_003152795.1 Acidobacteriaceae bacterium
GCGTCGTCGAGCAGCATAACGATCACGTCATAGAAGGTATACCGGGCGCCGGTGTAGAAGAGTACGCGGACAACGTCGCCCAGGTAGTTCAATTGGTGCTTGGCGAAGAATTCATCGTGCAGGTTGAACGCACCGAAGATCATGTTGACCTGCGCCATGTAATTGTCATCCCGTGTGAAGAACGGGTTGTAGAGGACAGACAGATCCGGCCGGGAGGGATTCAGCAGACGCAACTGATGCATCCGGCCGGCGCGGTGGATGTGCGGGAGCAACTGCTCAAAGAACTCCAAGTCTCCCTTACCGTCGAAGATGACCATCGGGATATGGTGACGATCCTCCGGCGGACCAACCCACCTGGCGATGTCTTGAGTGATGATGTTCTTGAGCAGAGTCGTCTTGCCGGAGCCTGTCATTCCCAGGACAATTCCTTGCATTACCCGGACTTC
>PMBA01000227.1 GCA_003152795.1 Acidobacteriaceae bacterium
GCCGCAGCCGCAAACGCCGGCCGCCCGGAGTCCTGGCTGTTTCAGCCTTGGGATCCGGGCGGTGGGTGTTGCATCGGTCGTCAGCGAGGTGGCTCGTGCTCGCGGGCCGTGACTTACGACAGGAAAAACTCTTTCGCCAGCGGCAACCACTCCTGGTCGGGGATCTGGGCGGAGAGATCGTTCACCGCCACTCCACCATCCTGGGCCAGCGCACCCGCCATGGCCAGCGGCATCCGGTGCTGCAGGCGGCTTGCCGACTCTTCGGTCCACCAGCGCGCCATGGCTCCACCTAACAGGTTGCGGAAACTGGTCTTGGCGTCGGGCGCCTGCACGGTTACCAGCCAGCCTTCGCCGAAGGGATCGCGGAGCGCCAGCTTCGGATCGGCCGCCAGCGCCATGTTGATGTCGGACACGCTGCCTTCGATCGGCGAAACCATGTCGACGGCGCAGTCGTCGCGATACAGGGTGCACATCTTCTGGCCCTGGCGAATCCACTGGCCGCGTTGCGGCAGCGTAATCTTGTCCACTTTGCCCGTCAGCTTGGAGGCGAAATCATCCATGCCGACGCGCACCAGGTTGGGGCTCTCGCTCAAAGCCCAGGTGTGACCGGGGTGATAGCGGAGATTTTCCGGGACGGCGAAGCCGCCGACCAGAGCGGGCTGAAGGCGTGGAGTGGCGGCCGTGGCAGCGGCATGCTTTGCCGGGGCCACCTGCAACACCGGTTGCACGGCGCGTCGGCTGCGGAAATGATCGATCAGTAAGAAGGATACGAATGTGAACAGAACCAGTAGGACTGTCATAAATCACCTCGTTGGAGGGCCGTCAGTTNNGTGATGACAATCGCAACAGGTCAAAGCTTGTGTTTTCAGTGTTTGGCTCTGGATCAAGCAGACATCGACTTGGAATCAGCGACTTGCGAGCGAGCGATGCACTGATGAATCCCGCAACAGCCAAAGTTGCAAAATGCAACGATGAAAAGCTCATTCCGGCGAATACTCTACCAACTGTTCGACCGTCGGCAGCTCGCTTGAGATGCTGGCAGGATGGCACGACACGCTTCTCTGCGTTAGACTGCCTCTCGCAGTGGATCTTTCCAATCTACTCGCCTTGGCTTTATGCGTATGGACTTCTCGCGCTTTACCACCATCAGTTTTGATTGCTACGGCACGCTAATTGACTGGGAGTCCGGGATTCTCCCCACCTTGCGGGGCGTGCTGGGAAGCCATGGTCAAAGTCTACCCGATGCCGGCATTCTTGAACTCTACGGGGAGTTTGAAGCGGAGGCGGAAAGCGGCCGGTACCGAAGTTACCGGGATGTGCTTCAGGGGGTGGTGCGGGCGTTTGCGGATCGCTTCCATTTTGAGGCGACTACCGCCGAGATCCGCTCGCTGCACGAGTCTGTTTATGCCTGGGCGCCATTTCCGGACACGGTGCCCGCCCTGCGCGAGCTTCAGAAGCGCCACAAACTCGTCGTGATTTCAAACATCGACGACGATCTGTTTGCGGAGACGCGCAAGCGCCTGGGCGTGGAATTCGACGGCGTGGTTACGGCGGAACAGGCGAGAAGTTACAAACCCTCCCTCAATAATTTTCAGATGGCCTTACGCAATTTTGCGCTTACTCCGGATCAACTGCTGCACGCCGGGCAGAGCATCTATCACGACGTGGTGCCGGCTCGGTCGCTGGGAATCTCTACCGTGTGGGTGAACCGGAAGTCCGCTCGTCCCGGGATTGGCGCGGTTCGAGCTTCGGGGGGACTCGCGTCAGAGAAGCGACCGGATCTCGAGGTGCCCGATGTTGCCAGCCTCGCCGCGGTCGTTATGACCCAGGCGCAGGAGTGATGCTTGGGCAGCGCCGCCCATGTCTTTACAGCGGCCCTTACATTGTTTCTATATAGGGACGGGCAGCGGAAGAATCTTTTTTTGGATGGCAACCGTGACCAGTTGCGCCTTGTTATGAATGTCGAGTTTGCGCATCAAATTGAACTTGTGCGCTTCCACCGTCTTGACGCTGACCCCCAGGAGTGCGGCCGCTTTCTTCACGGTATTGCCCTCGGCGAGTAGCTTCATCACTTCGCGCTCGCGCAGAGTCAGGGTACTTCTCCGCAGCGGCACTCGCACCGCCTGCTTCCGCTGGCTTGCCTCTTCTCTCAATCTGGTCTCGACCTGCGGACTCAACGACCGTTGGCCGGAATTGACTTCGCGCAGAGCCCGCAACAAAAGTGGCGCAGGAGTATCTTTCAGCAGGTAGCCGCTGGCGCCCGAGCGCATGGCCTGCTGCACATACTCCCGATCCTCATGCATGGTCAGGTACACGATGCGGGTGCCGGTGCAATGCTCTTCGATGAGGCGTCCAGCTTCGAACGACGACATACCGGGCATGCTGATATCGAGGAGCACGAGGTTGGGGCGGTGCTCCAGGACTAGTTTGAGCGCCTCGGCGGCATCGCCCGCTTCGCCAACCACGGCAAAGTCGGGAGCGTCTTCCAGCAGGCGGCGCACTCCGTAGCGCAACATTTCGTGATCGTCGGCGATCACGCAACGAATGCGCTCAGCATCTTCCGGATGAAATGGTCCAGCCTTGGCGCTCAACATGGAGAAATCCTCGCGTAACCTGACGAAGTGTCGCGATGAGTCGGGATCCTCGGGTCGTCCAGCGACTTCCCGTACAAAGCAATGTTTATTGTACCTGCCTGCGCCCAGCCTCCGCTCCAGAAATCTTCGTGCAAAAACCAGAGAGAGCCAAACCTTCTTCATTTACAATGCCTTTTCACATGCTGCGCTACTTCACTTCCGGCGAGTCTCACGGCGAAGCCCTGGTTGCGTTTCTTTCCGGGCTGCCTGCCGGGCTGGCGGTCGATCAGGCATTTGTAGATCGCGAACTGTGGCGACGCCAACAGGGTTTTGGACGCGGCGG
>PMBA01000336.1 GCA_003152795.1 Acidobacteriaceae bacterium
ATGCAAGCTGCAACAATCCTTCACGACGCATGCCCATTCCTCTCACCTCATCGTGTTTCGCGACTTCCGCCTTGGAGTGAGAGACGCTCGTGTTCGGATTCAGCCCGGCTTCCGCACCCGCAAGTGCCTGGAAGAAGTAAGCCCAGAATGCGCGTTTGTCGGTTTCGCCCATCTCGTTAAATCGCGGGCAGAATCGACGGACGCCCCGCGGGACCTGGGAAGAAAGCATTTCGGGCGGCAGCGCCTTCTCGATGATCTGGTCCCATTGTGGGTTCCAGGGCGTCCCACCGAGTTCGACCTTTTTCTCATCGATAGGAGTCGGCGGGGCTGGTTTGGTGGCTTGCGCGTGCGACGCCATCACAATCCCAATGAAAAATGTGAGGCTCACGACGAACGATGCCTTCAGACCAGAAATACTCATGTTTACTGACGTCCGCTAACCTAATCGATACATTACATGGCCACTCGTAGCGTGACTGCTCAGCCCAGGTCTGACCGCAAAGATCATGCAGAGATCGACGCGATCTTTCCTCGCTCAACACATCTACTCTGGTCGAAGAGAAAAGGGCAAGCGGGCCGGCCTTGGTCGGCCAACACAGTCACGCGATCTTGCGTGCCTTCGTTGTCGTTTTTCGCGCAACCCGTGGCTTTTTTCGAGTTGCTGTGGCAGTCATTCTCTTTTTTCGTGTCGCTTCAATTGGGGATGGCAATTCCCGTTCGGGCTGTTTCTCCGTGCGATGGTGGCCATGGCGCAGCGGCTGGATTCGCGCGGCTTCTGTTTCCATCCGCAGTAGGTCATCTTGGCTTTTTTGGCGCTCGTCCTGAAGGTATGCCGGAATCGTCTTCGTTGTCATGGCCAGAGTGTGGCAGAACTAGCGCTCTCCAATCTGTCCAATTTTGGCCACTCGGTGACAATTCATCGACTGCCTCGAAGAGGTGGCTGGGTGGGAAGAGTTTGTCAGGCAAACGTCAACGAACTAGCTACGCTATCATCAGGCCGCCTCAGTCCTCGGTCACCGAGGATAAGCGTTCTACAGGAACTTTTTCCGGACGGGGCCGCAAGGAAGGAATTGCCCGTTCCAAAGCGGTTTCGCCGTAGCGTACCCAACGTGGAGTCGAACGCGGCGTCAGCGCCAGCATGTTGGACACGTGACATAAGGACGGATTGCGGATGATGAGGTCGAAGCCAACGGCGCCGTTTCGGCCATGCTCGCCTGATTTGGTTCGACAGCCGTGCTCATGTTCCTAACCTGATCAGACATGCGTTTCACGCGCGCAGATACGCCGTGGCCCGCTCCAGTACAGGCCTGCGAGCGCCAAGCTGCCGCCCACCGGTCTCTGCAGTACTGAGCTGAGAGCGACGGTACAATCAGTTATCTCGAGTGCTCGAACACGCTCCGGACAGAAGCCGCCAAATTTACTTCTCGAACACCTTTTCGATCTGTCCGATCTTTTTCTGAACTTTGCCAGTGTTTTTTTCGACGTTGCCTTCGGCCTGTAAGTTAGGATTATTCGTGACTTTGCCGGCCGTCTCTTTGACTTTGCCTTTCACTTCATGAACAGTGCCTTTAATTTCATCCTTCGTACTGGTGTTCATTTGTTTTCTCCTTTTGTGGTTGAGTAACATAAGTGTGCACATCCCCAGTGTCGAGGTGTCGTTCCGGTAGACAGGAATTCCGCACAGTTCCTATGCGGCCTTATGCTGCGGTTGGACGCTCTTGCCCAGAGCCGTCGCGAGAGCGATTTGGTGGTCTTGTTCGTCGATCAAGATCTCGCGAATTTGTTCGCTCATGGCATACTCGGCCAACTCCTCGCACTGGCGGACTCGCTCACGGTAATTTCGAATCGTTTCCGTTTCGTTTTCGAGATCGAACTGCAACATTTCGGTGGCTTTCTCTGATGTCCGGACGGTCTTGGCTTCGACCGCAGGCATACCGCCAAGATAATCAATTTGCTTGGCAATGATCAGGGCGTGACTCAGTTCTTGCGCAGCGTGCTTTTCAAGTTCGCCGGCGATGTTCATGAACTCAGCACCCTTCANNGACCTGCGAATACACGACGTACCCGATGATTGCTTGGTATTCGCGCGACAGGTCCTGATTCAACAGATCGATCAGTTCAGGACGAGCTACTTTCTTGAACCCTCCAGCAGTCGTTTCATCTTTCACAGTGCTTTCCTCCAGGATTGAGTGTGGGAGCCATCTTCGGACCGTCGGTCCTTGCAGCGGGTAGTATCGGAGTCACGCTCACGGTACCAATTACACCCCACCAAAACTGTGCAAAACGGAACAGTCCGGCNNCACTTGACGACCGCGTCATCTTCGTTGGCTTGCTTAACTGTGCCGAATTCTCCAGTCGGCCTTCCGAAGTTGCCCAGACCCTCGACGCGATCTCCCGGACTCAGTTCCTGGTCGGTGGCAGCGGGCTCGGAGAGCGGTGGTCTCTTGGCGCGGTCTGAGTCAGGGGTCGCCCCAGCATGTGACAGGGGTGGCTGGGGAGCTTTACGCAGTTTTGGTGCAGGCTTACTGGTGACATGAGTCATAGTGTTTTCTTTCCACGAGCCCGGAGGATCGCGCTTCGCCACGACTGTTCATCGGCTCGATCAATAGAGGATAGGCCTGGGAAGAATGGCTCGGCAGGTCCAAATTGCACAGTTCTGACAATTAGTTTGGCGAAACTGGGCAAGCGTGCTGCTCGACGACAGCGAGATCGGCAGCCTACACAACAAACATGGCTACGCCTGCGGCGAACATTGCTACCGTGGTGATCGCCACGACGGTCCATCCCAGGCGTGAACTCGGTTGGCCCTGCATCAGTTTCTTGTCCGAAGCAATCACCAGGATTGCGACGAGAAGGAAGGGAGCCAACAATCCGTTGATGACGGCTGTCCAGTAGAGTGCCTTCACAGGATTAATGCCTACGAAGTCCAGTCCGACACCCACCCCGGTCGAAAGCAGAATGAGAGCGTAAAACGCGCGNNTTCTTGTCCAGTCCTTGGCGCCACCCAAGCGTTTCCGCGAAGGCGTATGCCGCTGATCCCGCCAGCGTTGGGATGGCGAGAAACCCGACGCCGACAATGCCGACGGTAAACAGGGTCGCAGCGAACTTGCCCGCAAGGGGCTGGAGGGCTTCGGCCGCCTGGCGAGTAGTCTCGATATTCTTGATGCCATGGCGGTTCAGGGTAATCGCAGTGGTCAGGATGATGAAGAACATGACCATGTTTGAGAAAAACGCACCCACGCCTACATCAAGGTTCCTGAGCTCAAGTTCCTTGAGTGTTGCTCCTCTCCGTTGAGCAAGCGTACTCTGACCGGCCGACTTCTCCTCTTCAACCTCTTCACTCGCCTGCCAGAAAAACA
>PMBA01000153.1:0-5415 GCA_003152795.1 Acidobacteriaceae bacterium
CTACACTCCGCCTTCAAAAATCTTCTTCGACAGATACCGTTCCGCGGAATCGGGAATCAACGTCACTACGCGCTTCCCTGCCCCCAGGCGCTTGGCGATTTCAACCGCCGCATACACATTGGCGCCCGAGCTCGAGCCTCCGAGCACGCCTTCCCGGGCGGCAAGCTCTTTGACCATGGCGAAGGCTTGATCATCGGTCACCATCATCACTTCATCGCAAACCGACCGGTCGAAATTTCCCGGAATAAAGCTGCTCCCGATGCCTTCCACCTTGTGCGGGCCGGGCTTTCCTCCACCCAGAATCGAGCCCTGCGTCTCTACCGCCACCGCGTGCACTTTCGCAATGCGCTCTTTCAGAAAACGCGCAATGCCGCTAAAGGTTCCGGCCGTGCCGCAGCCAACCGTGATGGCGTCGACTCGCCCCTCCATCTGTTCATAGATCTCGCGGGCCGTAGTTTCGTAGTGGTAGTCGGTGTTGGCGGGGTTGTCGAACTGCGCAGCCATGAATGCCGTCGGATCGGTCGCCAGCAAGTCGTTGGCGCGCTGGATGGCGCCTTGCATGCCCTCGGCTTCCGGGGTGCGCGTCACCTCGGCGCCAAGCGCTCGCATGATAATGACCTTTTCCTCGGAAAATCTTTCCGGAACGAACAGCCTCACCTTGTAGCCGCGGGCGACGCCGATCAGAGCCAGCCCGATGCCGGTGTTTCCGGCCGTCGCCTCGATGACCGTGCCTCCCCGCTTCAGCTTGCCTTCGCGCTCGGCGCGCGCGATCAAGCCAATCGCAGCTCGATCTTTCACGCTGCCGCCGGGGTTCAGGTATTCCAGCTTGGCGAAAATGTCGGCCGATCCCGGAGGGGCCAGCTTCTTCAGTTGCAGCATCGGCGTTTCGCCAACCAGTTTGGAGATATCGTCGCTGACGCGCAGGCGCGAGTTGGAAGTAATTGTCGGCACACTCCAGAGTAAGGAACGGGAAGGGCCAGCGTCAATGGAAGGATTTTGTAATTCTGCAATTTGGTAACTTGGTAATCGATTTCGAATTCAGGACGGCCGCGGCGCTCGCNNCTACTGCGCCCCCGCAGCCGGCTCGGTTCCGGCGTAATAGCCGCTTTTCGTGCGGACCGTCAGTTTGCCGTGGCTGCGCGATCGGGCGTCGACTCTTACCTGTCGATATCCGCCCTGGTTTTTCGGCGTCGTCGGCTTGTATCCGATCGTGTACTGGCTGCGAATATCGTGAGCCACGGTGCGGCTGATGGCGTCCACTTCGTCCAGCGTTTGCGGGAAGAAAGCAAGACCTCCAGTTCTCTCGGACATGATTTGCAGGGCACGTTTGGCATGCTTCGGGTGCTCTTCCTTCTCCAGGATGCCAATCGCGTAAACGGTTGGTCCGCCGTCGCCCTGCAGACGCCGCACCGCCTGTTCAAGAGTCTCCGCGCTCTCGTTGTCGTCGCCATCCGTGACTACAAAAATAATTTTCTTTTCCAGCTTCGCATCTGTCTTCAAATAATCAGCAGTGGCTACCACCGCGTCATAGAGCGCCGTACCGCCGCGAGCCTCGATCTTTTCCAGCCCTTCTTTCAGTTTCTTGATGTTGGAGGTGAACTCCTGGTCTTTGTAGTACTCGTCGTTGAAGTTGACGATGCACACTTCATCATTCGGATTCGACGAGAGCACCAGATCGAGGGCAGCGGCGTTCACCTTTTGCCGCTTTTCGCGCATGGAACCGGAGTTATCGACCACAATGCACAAAGAAACGGGAATGTCTTCGTGCCGGAATGAGGTGATGGTTTGCGGATGTCCATCCTCGTACACATTGAAGTTTCCCTTATCGAGGCTGGTGACGATACGTTGCTTGTCGTCGATCACCGTGGCGTGAAGCACGACTTCTTCGACCTGCTTGCGGAAAACAAAGACGCCGTTGTCGGAGGCATCCGGATCCCGGGGCGAGTTCGGGGTCNNACCGGCGCCGACTGTAGCGGGGCTCCCCATTTCGCTGGCGAGGAGGCCGGAAACAGAGCTGTCACCAGGAAGAAAATCAGCAGGGGAACGTTATTCCGTCGGCGCATAGTAACCCGTCTTGGCGTAGACCCGGAGCGGCGGCAATCCTTTTGGCGGCAGGAGTTTCACTTTGATCTTACGCCACTTGCCATCGCGCACTGGATTCTTTGGACGGTATCCGATCACATATTGGTTGCGCAACTCGATGCCAATTTTTGTGGAAACGTCCGCCAGGTCGTTCGGGTTATCAATCGTAAAAGCCCGGCCACCGGTCAATTCGGTCACGTCGCTCAGCAGGCTCGGCCCCAGCCGCTCTTCTTCGGTCGGAAAATAATGATCGTAGATGCCAATGGCGTAGATGAGAATGTCGGCCTCTTTCACCATCGAGCGAATCTCGCCTTCGGTATACCGGCTATGGTTATCGCCGCCGTCGGAGATGATCAGCAATGCCTTCTTCGGATACTTGGCCTGGCGCATTTTGCTCACGCCCAGGTAGATCGCGTCCAGCAGCGCCGTGCGGCCCTTCGGCACCGTGTAGACAAGCCGCCCCTGAATGTCATCCACCGAACTGGTGAAATCGGAAATCTCCTCCGGCTTGTCGGCGAATGTGATCATGAAGAACTCGTCCTGCGGGTTCGCCGTCTTGAAGAACTCCACCACCGCCTCGCGGGCCCGTTCGATCTTGCTGCCCATGCTGCTGCTCATGTCAAAGATCACCCCGATCGAAACCGGTGCGTCTTCGCTGGAGAAAGTCTTGATCTCCTGCAAGTCCTTTCCTTCAAATAGATTGAAGTTCTCGCGGTCCAGGCCAGTTACCAGCCGATTCAAGGGATCGGTGATCGTCACCGGCACCAGAACCATGTCCACATCTACCTTGAAGGGCTTGGTATGGGTCTTGAGCGCCGGATCGATGTCGGGTTCTTTCGGAGCCGCTGGCTGCGGGCGGGGCTGGATGTGGACATCCTCGGTCGAAGTCTGCGCCAGTAGCGGGAACCCGCCGCACACCACCACCAGAAGGATAACCAGGCAGACGCGACCCGAGAACGGTTTGCGGTACAGCATAGGACCTGCTAAATCCGCGCCTTGGAGGGAGGCGACCCGCATCCAATAAGCGGGCCACAACAATCTCTATGAGCCGGATACTAGCACAATGGCCAAAGGGTGTTGTCACCTTTTTGTATATGACCTCCCGGTCCGGCCGATCGTCAGAACCCTCCTTCCGACTCTGCGCATCTTTTTTCTCCTTTTGCTCTTTCCGCCGCCGCCCCATCCTCCCTGCTACAATTCTGCGTTCCCCTTATGGCGCTTATCTATCCATTTCAAGCTTGGCGCTACGACCCTGACCGCGCTCCGCTCCAGAAGGTTGTAACCCAACCCTACGACAAGATTACCCCGGCCATGCAGGAAGGCTACTACGAAGCCAGTCCTTATAACCTGGTGCGGATTATTCTCGGCAAACGCCTGCCCGGCGACGGCGACGCCGAAAACGTCTATACCCGGGCCGCGGAGTCCTTCCACTCCTGGCGCCAGTCAGGCGTTTTACGTCAGGATGCGGAACCCTCCATCTACCGCTATTCCCAGACATTCCCGCTTCCCGACGCCGGTGTCGCAGGGATCCATGCAAGCCCGGCCAAGGCCGAGCGGCAGGGCTTCATCGCACTCGGCCGGATCGAGAACTACTCCGCCGGTGTCGTGTTCCGGCACGAGCAGACGCTGGCCAAGCCAAAGGCCGACCGCCTCGACCTGCTGCGCGCGAATCGAGCCCACTTCGGACAGATCTTCATGCTCTACGGCGGCGCCGGCAAGATCGATGCCCTGCTCGATCCCGCGGCTGCCCCCAACATCGCTCCCGATATCGAACTCACCGACGAGTACAACGTGGTGCACCGTGTCTGGAAGGTCTCCGACCCGTCGGTCATTGCTTCGGTACACACCCACATGCGGGACAAGAAGCTGATCATCGCCGACGGCCATCACCGCTATGAAACTGCTTTGACCTATCGCAACGAGCGGCGAGCCGCGGCGGTGACCGAGACCGGCGCGGGACGCTTCGCTCCTTACGACTCGGTAATGATGACCTTCGTCGACATGGATCGTCCCGGCCTCGTGATTCTGCCGACCCACCGCGTCGTCTTCGGTCTGCCAACCTTCTCGGCCGTACAGTTTCACGCCGTGAGCCGTAGATTCTTCAACGTGGAAGAGGTCGATCCCGGAATTGACGCGGCGCGCGCCACCTCGATTCTGCGCCAGGCTGGGCTCGCGGGAACCGCGCTGCTCGCCGTCACCGCCGGCCAGGCATTTCTGCTCCATTCCCCCAAGACCATTGGCACCAGCCTGTTGGGAAGACTTTCACTGCGCCAGCAGGCGCTCGATGTCGTCCAGTTGCACAAATGCCTGCTGGAAGGCGTTCTCAGGATCTCGGAGGAAGCCATTCGCAATCAGGACAACGTCTCCTATTACCGCGAGGCCGCCGAAGCGCTGACCCAGGTGCGCACTGGGAAGGCCCAGATTGCCTTCCTCATGAATCCGGTGCGCATCGACCAGATTCGCGATATCGCCTTCGCCGGCGAAGTGCTGCCCCAGAAGTCCACCGATTTCTACCCCAAATTGCTAAGTGGGCTCACGATTTATGCTCTGGAGTAGCAAAACCAGTACTCAGTACCCAGTTCCCAGTTCTCATTGGAAAGCGGGACGCTGGCTACTGAGTACTGGGTACTGCCTACTGTTGGCCAGCGTGACGCTTCTGTCCGCGGCGCCCTCCGCGGACGAAAAGCACATCTCCGTCTACTCCCCGGTCGCGAGCTACACGCTCCCGATTCTGGACCGCGCGGGCCATGAATACATCGGCCTGCTCGAACTTCTGGAACCGCTCGGCCGCGTCAGCAGCGAGACCGACGGACGGCACTGGAAACTGCGCTACAACGCGGTGGAGGCCGACTTTGTCGCGGGCAAGACGCGAGCCAGAATTCGCGGGCGCGATTTTGATTTCGTGGCTCCCTTCCTGATTGAAAACTCCCGCGGACTGGTTCCGCTGAACTCGCTGAGCGGGTTCCTGCCGCGCTTTCTCGGAGCGCCGGTTAATTTTCGCGAAAGCGCGCACCGCTTATTCGTTGGCGATGTCGGCATCCAGGTCAGTTTCCAACTGGAGCCGAGCACCCCGCCGCGCCTGGCGCTCAATTTCACCGCTCCCGTGAATCCCGCGATTTCCACCGAAACGGGCAAACTGCGCATGCTCTTTAAGCGCGACCCCATCGTGCCCCCGGGGAGCCAGTCGATTTCCTTCGACAACAAAGTCATCACCCACGCCAGCTATTCCGAGAACAATGGCGACGCCGAGTTGGACGTCGCTGCCAGCGAACCCCTGATGGCCAGCGTCAGCAGCGACCGGAGGACGATCGTGGTTTCGGCGGTTCAACCTGC
>PMBA01000153.1:5421-8410 GCA_003152795.1 Acidobacteriaceae bacterium
GGCGACGAACGCGGCGCCGCCTTGACCGAAACCCTGCCCGAGAAGGACGTCACCCTGGGATTGGCGCGCCTGCTGCGCCATGAACTGGAGATTCGCGGGTTCGCCGTCACCTTGCTCCGCGACGGCGATACCACGTCGACTCCCGATCAGCGCGCCGCAACCGCCAACGTCGCACACGCCGGAATCTACATCAGCCTGCACGCGGTTTCGCAGGGCAGCGGCGCGCGCGTGTACACGGCGCTGCTTCCGGTGGAAGGAACAAGCAAAGGAGTATTCCACGCCTGGAATGCAGCTCAAGCGGCGGCTTTGCCCGTCAGCCGGATCGTGTCGGCGGCCATCGCTGCCGAGATGCAGAAAAAAGAATTCCCGGTTCAAGCATCCTCCGCTTCGCTGCGCCCGTTGAATCATGTTTTCATGCCCGCCGTCGCGGTCGAACTCGCGCCCGGAGCGGACGGCATCGCCGACCTCACCTCCGCCAACTATCAACAGCGGGCCGCATCGGCGATTGCCGATGCTGTGCTCTCGGTCCGCGACCGCCTGGGGGTACAACCATAATGACNNAACTGAGAACCGAGAACTGAGAACTTAAATGATCCCTCGCCATCTCCTGATCGCTGTCGCCGCGCTGTTGCTGCTGGTGGTATCGATGGGAATCTACCTTCGTCACATGCGCCAGCAGGCTCGGGATCTTGACTCTCCGGCGGCCAACGCGTTGCCGGTCGTTCCACCAGCGTCCGGTCCCACCGAGACCGTGACTCTGTATGTGGCCGATGACGCCGCCGGCATCCTCCGCGCCCGCGCGGCGCAGATCCCTCTTCCCGGAGGCCGCCAGCAGCGAGCCGAGGAACTGTTGCGCGCCCTGCTCCGCATCTACCAGCAACCGGGCGCGGCCCATCCGCTGGCTCCGGCCGCCGACATCCGCAGCATCTACCTGGTCGATCCCGGCGCCGCCGTCATCGATCTGAATGCCGCCTTCGCCGACCAGCACCGCTCCGGCATTCTCAGCGAGCAACTCACCGTCAATTCCCTGGTGCAAACGCTGGCCGTAAACGTTCCCGGGGTCCAGCGCGTCAACATCCTGGTCGAAGGCAAAACGCGCGACACNNTTCGATGTGACGACGGTTGAGCAGGCGGGCAATCAGTAGCGCACGTGTGGGGACGGGCGCCCCGAGCGCAGCTCGGCAATGGGCAAGCGGCGTTCTATTTTTTGCGAAGGCGCCAGCGCAAAACCTGCAAAAGACAGCTTCCATGGCGAAAAATCGAAAGTCCGCCAACCATCCTCAGTGAGTGCAATTGCTGTTTGCATCAGTTGACTTCCGGTTTGCCGGTAAACATCCAACGAAAGTAACCGTCTGATGTACAATTCTCCGGCGAATCAAGTCCCGCTTCAGCAGGAGTGACCGTGAACTACGCCCGCATTGCATTGGCCTCCCTCGGGGCTATGGTCGCCTACTTTGTCTATGGCTTTGCCATGTTCGCTGCATGGCCATCCATGAAAACTGAATTCATGAAGTACCCCAACGTCTATCGTCCCAAGGACGAGATGATGAAGGTGATGCCCTACGGCATGGTCGCCATCCTCATCGCCATCGTGGTTGTCGCCATTCTCTACGCAAAAATCCATACCGCTGGTGGCGGCATCGTATCGGGCATATGCCTCGGCGCACTCATCGGCCTTTTTTCTGTCTGCACCTTCGCGATCCACAACTACATCAACCTGAATATCGGCCTCACGCTGACAATCTACCAGTCCATCGCCTACTTCATTCAGTGGGTCATCGTGGGCGCAGCCATCGGCCTCATCTACAAGCCATCTTGAGATTTGTCGGCAAAACAGAGTCCTGAGCGCTATGGCTTGTCAACGCCCTGCGCGCCCCGGACTGCGGCGTTCGGCCATTCTAAGAAGCGCGCGCTCGTCGTCGCGCGACATGCGACTGTATTTCTTTCGCGAAGCCACTGACATGGGGATTTCACAACAGTCATCCAGACAAAGCGCGCAAGAAAGCCGCCCTCGCCGGGGCGGCTCCTGCACACCTGCCATTAACGTTTCTCAAAGACTTCCACGTTGTCGATAGTCTGGCCGAGCGCGTTGGTCCCCTTGGACGTGATTGTCATCACTTTGCCGTCGGGCGAGATGGTTCGCGTCCCGGTAATGACGACCTTACCGGCCTTCTTCTGAGTAAACTCCACTGTGGAGTCATTGACACGTTTCAGCGATAGAGTATCCGCGTTGGGATTCCCGGTCTGCGGACGATCTTTGCCATCATAGGCCATACTCCACGACGCCGCTGTCGGCTTCCCGGTTCCATCCACCCCTTTCGAACTGACCTTGATTAGCTTGCCAGCAACTTCATATGTGCGCGTCTGGCTCTCCACGGCTGGACCAGGGGTGTATTTCGATTTGGCGACGTTGAGTTCCCACGTGCCGATAATTGGGTCGCCGCCTTGAGCGGCCGATTCCATCGCTGCCGCCCCGATTACGATCATCACCAGAGCGGTTGCCCTTAGCAATCTGTGCATTCATGCCTCCTTGGCAGTCACACTTTTCAAACAGCTTGGTCAAGTGTCCGAGTATTGTACGCTCAGGTCCTGCCTCCAGCTTGCCGGCCAACTCCCAGCGGCCTGCACCTTCCCCAATCGGCACTGAACTCGGATCGTTGTTGTAACATCCCGATAGCACCAAATGACCGTAGTTGGTGCTAACGCCTGTGGGTGTTGAAAAANNGCGTAAACTCTCGGCCATGAAGAGCGCCATGCTACGAATGTTTCTGTTGCTGATGTGCAGTATGCAGGCTGCGTTGGGCACCTCTTTGCGGTCTATGGAATTGCGGGAAGTGTCGTCTCGTATGACCGTTGTCGTCACACATCGTAAAAAGCCCATCGCAGGAGTCAAAGTACAGGTTGTTCCCGAAGGCAGTCCTAACCCCGTTTTCACGGGCACAACCGATGTGAAGGGCACCGTGCTCGTTGATGGGTTGATGGTAGGTCG
>PMBA01000460.1:0-3144 GCA_003152795.1 Acidobacteriaceae bacterium
CGCCACCACGCCGCTGGAAAAGGCAAAAGACATTTACGAATATGTTTTTCGCACCATGAAATACGATAAGAGCGGCACCGGCTGGGGACACGGCGACACGCTCTGGGCCTGCGATTCGAAGCATGGCAACTGCACCGATTTCCACTCCGTGTTTATTTCGATGGCGCGGGCAGAGAAGATCCCGGCGCGCTTTCAGATCGGCTTTCCCCTCCCCGCCGACAAGCATTCCGCCGAGATTCCGGGATACCACTGCTGGGCGGAGTTCTATCTGGATTCGACCGGCTGGGTTCCGGTCGATATTTCGGAGGCCTGGAAACATCAGGAAAAGCACGACTACTTTTTCGGCGCGCACGATGTAAACCGGGTGCAGTTCACGCAGGGACGCGATCTGAAACTCGAGCCCGCGCAGAACGGACCGCCGCTGAACTACTTTGTTTATCCGTACGTAGAAATCGGCGGAAAGGAATATCCAAATGTTTCGATCGCGTTCTCGTTTGAAGATGTGAACGGAAACGACGCTGTCGCTAACACATCGCATTAGAGCTTTCGCGCCCAAGCGCCTTGTATCATAAACACGATGACTCCCTCACAGAGATCTGCCCCAGGCAGACCAAAGATTGGTGTCTTCGACTCCGGCGTTGGCGGCCTCACCGTACTGCGTGCGCTGGTCGAGCGCATTCCCGAAGCCGACTATCTCTACTTTGGCGACACTGCCCGCCTTCCATACGGATCGAAGTCAGCGGCTACGGTCGCGCATTACGCGGTCGGGGCGGTGCGCTATTTGCAAGAGCAGGGAGCGGAACTTCTGGTGATCGCCTGCAACACCGCCACCGCGCTGGCGCTGAACGAAATCAAGGCAGCGGCGGGCGTCGAAGTGATCGGCGTGGTCGAACCGGGAGCGCACGCGGCGGCGGTGGCCACCCATAAGCGGAAGGTGGTCGTCATTGGCACGGAGGCGACCATCAGCAGTCATGCCTACCGGCGCGCGCTCGAAGACCGCGAAATCGCAGTGCGCGAGAAGGCTTGTCCTCTGTTTGTGCCCCTGGTCGAAGAGGGTTGGTTGGAGCATCCCGTGACCGAGCAGGTGGCAAGAATTTACTTGTCGGAAGCCTTCTCGGACGAGGCGAGCGATGCCGATGTGCTGGTGCTCGGCTGCACCCACTATCCGCTGATCAAGCCCCTGTTGCGGCGAGTAGCGCCGGCGCACATCGCAATCGTGGACTCGGCCGAGTCGACGGCGCGCGACGTGGCGCGTCATCTGGTGCCCCAACTGAAGAACGAGCTGAGAGGTGTTCCTTTGCTCAAATTCTTTGCCACGGATTCGGCCGAGAAATTCAGGAAGATGGGAACACGGTTCCTGGGGCTTCCGGTGGAAGATGTTGTCCATGTGGATTTGAAGGAATAGGCAGCGGAAGCCTTGCCCCACACGGCTTGGACGGCGAGGACGCCCGTCCCTCCACCAAGAAAACGGCCGCTTGCGCGGCCGTTTTCTTTCTCTCCAGGAATTTTTCGTTGCCGTAGAACTCAGTACAAATGGAAATCGACTTCGACGCTGACCAGAGCGGCCACCGGTTTGCCGTCTTTCTTGGCCGGCTCAAAGCGCCATTTTCTTACCGCCTCGATGGCCTTTTCGTCCAGGCCCAAACCTAAAGTCCGAACCACTCGAATGTCGCGCGGAGTGCCGTCGGGCCCCACCACCAACTGCAATACAACGGTGCCCATGTGCTTGACCTTGCGGGCTTCCTCCGAGTACTCAGGTTCCGGAGCATAAATCTCTTTCGGAGCGGAAACACCACCGCCCACACGGAACACTCCTCCACCGGTGCCGCCGCCATGACCAGGGCCGTATCCAGGGCCTTCTCCCGAACCGACGCCGCCACCGCTGCCAGAACCAATACCGCTGCCAGAGCCGGTTCCATTTGACGGCACCGACGGCAGATGCGAAAGCGGATCGCCCAGTTCGGGCATGTTGGGCTGCTGCAGGTGAATATCGGGAGGAACCACGATGGTCGGCGTGACGGGCAGTTTCGGATCCAGATTGCGGATCACGGCAGCCGGCGGAGTAATCTGCTGCATCGACTGTTTCGGTAAACGGCCCGGCGATGCCTGCAACTTGTCGCGATCGCCACCACCNNATACCGTTTCCTTCGGCTTGGCGACCTCGACAATCTTCCTTCCCAGCAGGGTCGCTCCTATGATCACCGCCACGGCCAGCACGTGGATGACGGTTGAGCCAGCGGCTCCGCGTCCCTTGTAGTTGTAGAAGCCCCAGATGTCGCGCACCGGGACAGGCTTCGAGGTCAGGACAAGCGGAGGAAGCTTCTTGGGAAAGAAGAAGTCGTCGATGTTGCGGGACAGCGATTTCCACAGCGGCTCGTCCAGAGTCTGATTGTTCAGTAGAAGATGCAGCTCGGGCTCCGGACCCAGCGTTTGCGGATTTTGCGGTGTTTCGAGTTCAGGCATATTTTCCCAAGCCGTACCCCAAGTGCATGCACTGGGAGCCACTGACTTAGATGCGCGAGCGCTCCCCAAAAGTCGCCCAAAAAAAGAACGCACCTTAACGCCCCGACGTTTCCCAGTCGTTTGGATGCGTACTGGCTTTGACCTGTTAAAAATTGTACACGCTTTTTCCTGACCGGAAACAGTACTTTTCGAATTCGTTCCCGGCGACGGCCCCCAATAGACGTGTCCTTCCGCGCTCCCTATATAATGAAAAGATTCAATCAGTTGGGAGAACTTTGCCAGTGCCGATGGACCTGAAATCCACCATCAATTTACCCAAGACCGGCTTCCCCATGAAGGCCGGCCTGCCCCAGAACGAGCCCAAAATGCTGGAGCGCTGGGAGCAAATGGGACTCTACGAGCGCATTCGCCAGGCCCGAACGGGCAAGCAGAAGTACATTCTGCACGACGGCCCGCCCTACACCAGCGGACCGATCCACCTGGGGACGGCGATGAACAAGTGCCTCAAGGACTTCATCGTCAAGTCCAAAACCATGTCCGGCTTCGACGCGCCCTACGTTCCCGGGTGGGACTGCCACGGGTTGCCGATCGAAATCAAGGTGGACAAAGAGCTCGGCGGCAAGAAATTGGAAATGCATCCGACCGCGGTCCGCGCCGAGTGCCGCAAGTACGCGCAGAAAT
>PMBA01000460.1:3165-16985 GCA_003152795.1 Acidobacteriaceae bacterium
GAAAACGGATTCGTCTACAAGGGACTGCGCGCCGTCTACTGGTGCATGCATGACGAGACGGCGCTCGCCGAAGCCGAAGTCGAATACGAAAATCACACCAGTTCCACCGTCTGGGTCAAGTACGCTCTGCTAGACGATCCCGCCAAACTCGACGCCGCGCTCGCCGGCAAGAGAGTTTTTACCATCATCTGGACGACAACTCCCTGGACGCTGCCCGCCTCTATGGCCGTGGCCTTCCACCCCAACGAAGAATACGTGGCTCTGGAATCCGGCGGCGAGGTCTACATTGTCGCCTCGAAGCTGGCGAAAGACGCCGCTGAAAAATGCGGACTCTCGAACCCCCGCGAACTCGCGCACTTTCCCGGACGCAAGCTCGAGCGCCTCAACTTCCAGCATCCCTTCCTCGACCGCAAGGTCCTCGGCGTGCTCGCCGACTACGTCACCACGGACACCGGCACCGGCGTCGTCCACACCGCGCCTTCGCACGGCGCCGAAGACTTCGCCACCGGCGTCAAGTACGGCCTCGATGCCACCAGCAACGTCGACGAAAAAGGCATCCTGCGCAACGGCCTGCCCGAGTACGACGGCAAGCGCGTTTGGGACGCCAATCAACCCATCATCGACCTGCTCAAGAGCCGTGGCGCTCTGCTGCATACGGAAAAAACCGAGCACTCCTATCCGCACTGCTGGCGCTGCCACAATCCCGTGATCTTCCGCGCCACCGAGCAGTGGTTTATTTCCATGGAAACCCCAATGCCCGGCGGCAAAGGGAAAGACGACACGCTGCGCACGCGCACGCTCAGCGAGATCAAACACGTCAAATGGGATCCGGCCTGGGGCGAAGAGCGGCTCTCCAACATGATTCAAACCCGGCCCGACTGGTGCATCTCGCGCCAGCGGGTTTGGGGCGTCCCCATCGCCGTCTTTCTCTGCGAGAGCTGCGGCAAGCCGCTCAACGATCACGCCGTCAACCGCAAGGTCGTCGAACTGTTCGCCCGTTCCGGCGCCGACGCCTGGTTTACCTCCGAACCCGACACCATTGTTCCCGCCGGGACGAAGTGCCCGCATTGCGGCGGCGCGAAGTTCGAAAAGGAATTTGACATCTTCGACGTCTGGCTCGAATCCGGAGCGAGCTATCTCGCGCTGGTTGCGGACGAGCCCGACTACTATCCCTGGCCTTCCGATCTCTACCTCGAAGGCGGCGACCAGTACCGCGGCTGGTTCCAGTCTTCCCTGCTCTGCGCCATGGGCACGCACGCGACGCCGCCCTATCGCGGCGTGGTCACGCCCGGCTGGACCCTCGACGAAAAAGGCCAGGCCATGTCGAAGTCGCGCGGTAACGACGTGGACCCGGTTGACATCGCCAACCGTCTCGGCGGCGAGATCGTGCGCTTCTGGACTGCCTCGGTCGACTTCCGCGAAGATGTCGTCGGCTCCGAAGCCCTGATGCAGCGCGTCGGCGAAAACTACAGGAAGATTCGCAACACGTTTCGCTACGTCTTGAGCAACCTCTACGATTTCGATCCGGGAAAACACGCCATTCCCTTCGAGAAGATGGAAGAACTCGACCAGTACATGCTGCGTCAGACGTGCGCTTTCGCGGACGAAGTGCGCAACGGGTACGACGAGTTCGCGTTCCACCGGATCTACCACCGGGTCAACCATTTCTGCATTGTGGACTTGAGCGCCTTCTACTTCGACGTGCTCAAGGACCGCCTCTACATTTCCGCGCCGAACTCGCACGCCCGCCGCTCTGCCCAGACGGCTGTCTGGCACATCGGCGAAGCGCTGACTCGCTTGCTGGCGCCGATTCTGACTTTCACCTGCGAAGAGGTATGGCCCTATCTGCCCCGGACCGAGGGGCGCGAAGAGAGCGTGCACCTTGCAAGTTTCCCAAACGCAACCGAAATTGTAGGCATGGGAACCGCGCCGGCTGATTCGCGTCAGCAAGCCGATTGGACGACGCTGCGCTCCGTCCGCGACGAAGTGCTGAAGGCTCTTGAAGACGCCCGTAACGGCAAACTCATCGGCGGCGGACTGGAAGCGCAAGTCTTGCTCACTGCTCCCGATCCGGTGCATTCGGTTTTGCAGCGCTACGAGGCTCAATTGCGCTACCTGTTCATCGTCTCGGCGGTGCGAGTGTCTCAGGGCCCCACGAACGGCACGGGCAGCGTGCACGTGGAAGTCAGGAAAGCCGATGGCCAGAAATGCGAGCGCTGCTGGAACTATTCAACCCGTGTGGGCGAGGACAAGAACTATCCCACGGTGTGCGAGCGCTGTAGCGCCGTCCTCAAAGAAATTGGCGGGGAAACCTAAGGGGCGTTGACCGCGACTTCCGCAAACAAGATAAAGTATAAAAAGAAACGTTCCTGGTCATTTTTCTGTCCATGCGCAAATACCATTTCCTGATCGCGTTGTCGGTCATCGCTCTCGATCGCGTCACCAAGTGGACGATTGCCCGCCGTGTCTCCCTGCACGACAGCATCTCGGTGATTCCCGGTTTCTTTCGCATCATCCACGCCGAGAACCCGGGTGCGGCGTTTGGCATTTTTGCGGATTCCCCCTCGCAGTGGAAAGTCGGCCTGCTGATTTCGTTTTCCATCGTTGCGCTGCTGATCGTCTCCGCGCTGCTCTGGAANNCTGCTCTTCTATGTAGGCCCACACCAGTGGCCAGCCTTCAACGTGGCCGACAGCGCCATTGTGGTCGGAGCCGGCCTGCTGGTGTTTGAGATCGTGTTTACCAAGTCGCCCAGCCAGCAATCGGCCTGAAGGGCATGGGCTCAGGCCTGCACCAGCCGCACTCGCGCTTTCTTCGACGCCCGCGCCAAGTCCTTGTCCAAGGTAGCAAGTGGCAAGCCGTTATCCAGAGCCAAATCGAGGTAAGCCGCATCATACGCGGTCAAGCCGTGCTCACGGCTGAGGCGCTGAATTCTGCCAAAAACAACTCCGGCGGGAAGCGGTTGCAGCACGATGGGGAGCGTGGCCAGGTCGTCGAGGAAGCTTCGCACCAGCTCTTTGGAAATGCGCTTGCGTTTTTCTCCCGCCAGCAGAGCGTTCAGAACCTCGTGCGGCCAGAATGAAGGCGCAACGGCGGTGTCGCCTTGCTGGAACATGCCGGCCACATGCTGCGCCATGGCGGCATTCTCATCGGGGAAACACCAGGTCAGGACGACGGAGGCGTCGAGGACAAACCGGCTCACCGGCGTCCTTCATTGATCAGATCTTTGATTTTGAGCCCACGCAAAGTGAGCCTGTGGCGCCGGCCGAAACTCGCCAGCCGCTCCGCCGCCTCCGCTGCAGAACCACCCTGGGCCGAGATCCGCTCCTTCAGAAGCGCCCCCAGCAGCCGCGAAACGCTGGTATCGTGCCGCGCCGCCTCGATCCGGGCCCACTGGGCTACGTCTTCTTCCAAGGTTACGGTTACGTTGCGCAAACGACGAGGAGTTGACACGAATATAGTGTAACACGAACTTCGTGTACCGGCGAGCAGGAACTACTAGTGTCGTGTCCCGTTAATTCGCGAAATAAGTTGGCGTTGTCATACTGAGCGAAACGAAGGACCTATGTATTTTGTGTGTGCTACGAAGCTCTTGCCTAGCCCCGAAACCGCGCCCCGACTCTATTCGCGTATTTCCGGGACAGGACACTGGAAGCTTGTTTCAACGAACTCCTGCGGATTGCGGTAGTGGCCCTGTCCCTATGCCAGTTGTTCCCAGCCCACGCCGAGTGCTGCGCCTAGCTTCTTCCATGTGCTGACGGACCCGGACTTGCGGTTGGTCTCGATCGCCGCGATCAGGGCGCGCGATACCTTCGATTTCTTCGCTAGCTGCTCCTGGGTCAGCTTCCGGAACTCGCGCCAAATACGGAGCTCGGGCTCTCCCCTCAGCCGGCGCTCGGTGATCTCCAGTGGTATGAGTTCGTCGTCTCCAGCTTCGATACGCGCTTTCGCGGCATCGTAGGCCTTCACGTCGGCTAGCATTTCCGCATCTTCCATCAACTTTTGCAGGGCTTTCGCCGGAATCACGGCGAATTCCTTGCCTTTGCGGGTAATGGTTTCGATACGCATCAATAGATTCCTCCCCTCGCTCCGACCTCTAAAGCCCATAATTCAAGACGGTCGTCGTGCAACTCGTAAATGACGCGCCAGTCACCAATTCTCAGCCGGTAGCCATCGCGTCCCTGAAGCTTGGTGACGTTGTTGTGCTTGGCGTAGGGATCCGCGGCAACTTCCTTGATCTTCCCGACAATCCGCTTCTGCCAGTTCACAGGAAGCCGGGAAAGCGCTTTGGCAAAGGATTTTGTAGTGATGACCCTGTACACAAATCAATTGTTACCCCAAGTAACAATAGTCGTCAAGCGGGAAATGCGGGCAGCAGTGGGCTGAGATGCCCTGGACACCGAGACACTGCTGTCCTCGATCGGCGGCAAGCTACAGATTCCTCCCTTCGCTCGGGATGACAGTCTTAATTGATTGGAGACGAACTACGGCGTCCCGTACAGTTGCCGGTACACATTCGCATTCCGCAGGATGGCCTGGACGTATTCGCGGGTTTCGGTGAAGGGGATGGACTCGACGAACTCCTGCGGGTCGCGGTAGTGACCCTGTCCCAGCCAGTCTCCCACGCGGTCCGAGCCGGCGTTGTAGGCGGCCAGCGCGTACTCGAACTGCCCGTTGTATTTGTCCACCATATCCTTGAAGTAGCGGGTGCCGAGTTGGAGGTTTACGGCCGGGGTGTAGAGTTGCGGCGCCGAGTATTTCTTAAGCTTGACTTGCTTGGCGACACTTTTCCCGGTTTTCGGCAGAAGCTGCATCAGACCCACGGCGTTGGCATGCGATAGAGCACCGGCGTTGAACTCGGACTCCTGCCTTATCAGGGACGCGACCAGATAGGGATCGAGGCCATTGAGCATGGAATACTTGCGCAGCTCGGTCCAATAGGCTTTGGGAAAAAGCGCTTCCCAGTACGGTCGCGGCAGGTCGGGAATGTCGATGGCAAAATAGTTCGGGGTCGAGCGCTTCATGATCTCGATGCCGCGATCGTAGCGCCCCAGATCCTGATACACACGCGCCATCTCGGGCGGCGCCCAGGTTCCGCCTTCCTGGCTGGCGGCGGCCTGCAACTCGCGCACCGCCATATCCGCGAGGCCGCCGTTCGAGAGCAGACGCGCCCTGGCCACGCGCAGGTTGTCGTCGGGAGTCTCGGCTGCGGTGATCTTTCTCGCGCTCGAAAGCGGGGAAATGTGGTCGAGCAGCGCGTAGTGGGGCGGAGGCTCCTTCAGCGGCGCGTCATTCAGCGATGCGTCCTTCAGCGAACCTTCTTTCGATACGGCTGGCTTCGACGCTGCCTCGCCCGCGCCCGGCAAGCCTTTCAAGCGCCGCCGTCCGAACTCCGCATAGTAGTAGTTGCGGAAGCGGTCGGACAGTTTCTGGTAGAAAGCCCGCGCCATCGCCGGGTTCCCGTCTTCTTCGGCAAGACGCGCCCGCCAGTAGAGCGCGGCCGGGACTTCCGCGGAATCGGGATAGAGCGCGACTTGATTTTCGAAGCCCTTCCGCGCTTCATCGGTTCTGCCTTGCCGGAAGGCCAGCCAGGAAGCCTTCCAGTGCGCATAGGATGCGCGGCCGCCATTCGGAAAGCGCTGCTGCAACTCCCGGAAGCAGTCGATGGCGCGATCGTAGTCGCGCTTCAGCAGGTACATGTTTCCGGCCGAAAACAGCGCTTGTTCCAGCCACGGGCTCGCTGGGCCAAATTGCCGCAACTGGTCGAGCGTCCTTTGCACGGCGTCTTCATCGCTCGAGGATCGCTCGGTCTCGCTCAACAGGTACAGGCGCTCGGCTTCGGCGTCGCCAGTCTGCACTCCCATGGCTAGCAGAACCTGGCGGGCATCGTGGCTGCGATCGCTTTTTTCGAGGGCTCCCGCCAGCGCCAACTGCACGTCCGGGCGGTTCGCCGGTATGACCTCTCCAAGAAGTTCGTGATAGTCATGGGCCGCGTCGCTGTAGTGTTTGGATTTGAACAGCAGATCGGCGCGCGTGCGGCGTTCGGCGACATCGCCGGTGATGCCGAGCTTGCGCAATTCCGCTCCCGCCGCATCCGCCTCGAAACTATTGGGAAGGTTGAAGTACACGTTGCGAAACGCGCTGGCAGCTTTCTGGCGATCGCCGGTTGCTTCATAGGCGCGCCCAATCGCGAGTTCCACATCCCCGCGCACCGGAGCGCGATCTTTTTCGAGCAGTGCCGCGGCCTCGGCCGCGCGGCTTTCCTCCAGCAGCGCCGCCGCATACACCAGGTGGGCATCGCGCATCAGAAGCGAGTCGGGAAAGTTCTTGCTGAAATCGGCGAGCGTGGAGAGCGCCTCGGCCGTGTGCGCGGTTTTCAGATAGGCATCGCCGAGGTAGAAGGCAACGTAATCTCCGAGTTCGCTGGCGCCGGCCTTGGCGCGGTTGAGCGGGTCGATGGCTTTGCCATAGTCATGATCGAGCGTGCGGGCATAGCCGACCACCAGCCAGGCCAACGCTCCGGCATCTTCCTTAGAGTGGCGGCGCGCATAGGCTTCGACTCCGGCATAGGCAGTGGCAGTCCGGTCCTGCAACAACTGCTGCGCCATGGGGCGAAGGCTGGCCGAGGCGACAAAGGCCTGCCGCACCCGGCGCACCCGCGGCGAAATGGTCTTGCGCTTCTTCTTGCTGCTGGTTTTCCTGGTGCTGGTGGAAGCGGCCGCCTTCTTCTTAGGTGCAGCGTCCTTAGCCGCAGCGCTCTTTGCCGGCACGGACGGCGCGGCGGGCGCGGCTGACTGGGATTGACCAAATGCGGGCGCCAGGATGCCGAGCGAGAGCGGCAAGAAAGTTCCAGCGAGAACAACAACTGCAAAACGGCGCACTCAAACCCTACCTACTGCCGAAAGTTGGCACCCATGACGGAGAGATCGTCTTCTGCGAGACTTCGTATGATTTCATTTTGAAAGTAATTGCCGGAAGCTGCAACCGTGCTTCCGTAACGTCTCTGGTACGTCGCACGGCTTTTCTCAATCGCTTCCTGCAGACGGTCGTAAAGATCCTTGTTTCTCCGGCCTTCCGCCACCTTTGCCTGATTATAAAGTTTGATCTCGTCCACCAGCAGACGAGAAAAACGCTGGGCCTTGCGGTGAACGTCCTGATCCTCGGGCGAGATCGCCCCAAACGGCGACGCCTCGGGGGTTGCCANNACAACCGACGCAGCAACTGCTGATTCCACTTCGCTGGTCGCGCCCTCGGCTTCGGCGGTCGCGCCCTCGGCTGCCATCCTTGGCACGGGAAATGTAACTGGAATTGGAGCCTCAACTGCGGCGCTGGCAACTGGCGCCGAAACTTCGCCGGCTGACGCCGCCGCTGCCATGGCGACGCCAGGAGCATATGCCGGAGCGTGCGCGCCGAATGGATCGTTTCTCTCATCAACGATCGCCGGCGATGCTTGTGCCGGCGTCTCGTAGACTACCGATTCGGCCGCCGGGACGCCACTGTCCAGATTGTGGCTTTCCACCTGCGTCGCGGACGGCTCCTTGTGCGCCTGCTTGCGCAGCGAGTTGACCTCGAGCCACGCGCTGGTCGAAAGCACCAGCAGTTCAAGCGAACCGGCATCGAGCAATCCCTCCGCACCCGTTCCACCGTCGGCATACACCAGGGCGGCAACCTTGTCTTTCAGCATCAAGGGGAGAATCCGGCCTTCTCCGCTGGCCGGCGCTCCAAACTTCTCCAGAAAGCGGGGATCCAGGTCCGCAATCGGCGTGCTCGCCGCCAGCCGATCACCGATCGCCCGACCAACCGCAGGAGCGTTTTCGTCGAGCGCAAAGTCCTTTATCGCATCGCTATGGGCGAAGCCGCGTCCCTGCCATCCCGTGGCATGGCTGCCCTTCACCACAAAAAGCGCCACTCGCTCCGCATAGCGCGCACTGGTGTCGAGCAAAGCGCGCAGAATTTCCTTTTGCGAACTGCCCAAATGGATTTCTGCAACCGCGCGCGCCAGATCCGCCGAACCCGACTCTGTCGCCGTATCATGGCTGTGTCCATCCTCGGTCGCAGCTTCGGCTGCGATCTCATCCATGACCCGGCGGACAATCTCGATACGTAGTTGGGCGGCATGGCTGTCCAAAACCTCGCCAACCACCCGCTCCACTATTGGTCCAATCCAGCCGCGCTCCTTCATGCCTACTCCGAGGTAAAGATCTGTGGGGGGCGAAGGAAACAAACCCTTCTAACCCCTGATTATAGGGCCGCTTACAGGCATTGTCGGCACACCTTGGTACGTGCCCTACAGGTTCCCGAAGAGCGGATTCCCAACCCGGGGAAACTCCTCTGACAAACGCGCGTCGAAACAGCGCCCCAAAATTGCCGCCAGCAAGTACAATAGCACTGCGGATTCAGTGGCGTTGTCGGAAAAATCTGCATCAAGTTACGAATGAGTACCATCCAACCCAACATAGAACAACCGGTCAGCGAAGAGATGCAGCTGGTCCGGCGTGCCAAGCGCGGCGACGATCAGGCGTTTGAAGAATTGGTACGGCGCTATGATCGCAACGTTTTCCGCATCGCACAGCACATTACGCAGAATCGCGAGGACGCTGAAGATGTGGTTCAAGAAGCGTTCCTTAAAGCGTATGGGAACCTGGCAAAATTCCAGGAGCAGTCTAAGTTCTATACCTGGCTGGTGCGCATTGCGGTCAACGAAGCGCTGATGAAGTTGCGCCGGAGGAAACCGGAACGCACGGTTTCTCTGGACGAAGATGTAAAAACTGAAGATGACTCGCTTCCCCGTGAGGTTGCGGATTGGACCCCCAATCCGGAACAGATGTACAACCAGGCGGAGTTGCGGGACATTCTGACTCGCACCATTCAGGGATTACCGTCGGGATTCCGGACCGTGTTTGTGCTCCGCGACGTGGAAGGCCTCTCGACCGAGGAGACCGCCCAGGCGCTGGAGTTGAGCATCCCGGCGGTGAAGTCGCGGTTGCTGCGCGCGCGACTGCAGTTGCGTGAACGGTTGAACCGCTTTTTTCAGAAAAGGGCGAGTGGAGATGGCGACCAGTGAAGTGTTCTGAGTTTCTGAACGAGCTGACTAACTACCTCGATGGTGCGCTGGACGCCCGGACCAAGTCCGAACTTGATGACCATCTGGCGTGGTGCCACAACTGCTACGTTGTCTGCGATACCACCCGCAAAACCATCGAAATCTACCGCGACTCGGAGCTTTATGAGTTGCCCGACGATCTGCGCTCGCGGCTCCGCTCGGCGATTATGACCAAGTGTACCGCCCATAAAAAGTCCGACCCACCGAGCAGCTAAAGCAGATGAGCAGCCAAGTTCGATCTTCCTCCACCTTTAGTTAGTGTAGTGCGTCAGATAGTTGATGCAGTGCGTCAGAAAGATCGACCTTTATCAGTCGCCGATTTCCCCCGTGTCCCTCCGTGTTCCCCGTGGTAACCGCCCTTGACTTCCCCCTCTAACGCCAAAATTCATACCGCATCGACGCGAAAACATAACGGTCGCTGTTTTCAACGCACCCCTCTAGCTTCCCGGTCAGTTCCCCGTCATTCCCTGCCGTCGCTCCCGCCTGTCGTCCCTCTCAATGCTCGCAAACTTCTGATTCCGGACGGCTCTGCGGTGTACCTCCCATGCTATTAGCGGCTGCGAACCTTTTTCGCGCTCATCGAATCTAAATACTCAGATCTCATCTTAAGCTCCAGGTGAAGGGGATGAGACAGCTTTATCGCTTTATTCTGTGGAGGCTAACCGATGTTTTCCAAGTTGATGGACGCCATGTTTGGCTGCCGGCACGCTCGCTACAGCTTTCCCATCACGGTGCGCGCCGGTTCGCGTCGCAACCCGACGGCTCAGCGAACGGGCACTTATGTGGCATGCCTGGATTGCGGCAAGGAATTCCGCTATGACTGGCACGAAATGAGGATCGTGGGATCGCAGGCCAGAGAGGCTGTGCACTCCCTGGTTACGAAAGCCGCCGCGTAAGGGTTACGAGCGAAGACGCGCGCTGTTCCCCCACAGCGCCTTCTTCGAGGCGTCTCACGGCCAAAAGTGAACATTCCTTGCTGGTATCCTCCGGTTCTCGCTCCGCGTTTTCCCGTTTTGGGTCAGCCGCTCAACGCTGTGGAACCAATTCATCCCCTAAAAACGCACAGTCACACGAGGGTGTGACCCCCGAGGCGGTTTCCCGCGTGCTCCTTATGTCTTTCCTTCTTGGGTAATTGAGAAACTGCTGCTGTGAAATTTCACTACCTCCCCGGCCTCTGAGGAGCGCATAATTATCTCGGCGCCGACCTGCAGAGCATGCTTCGGCCCTTGCGAAGCGTTACCGCTCGCCGGTTCGGACGGGAGGTGTCTGTGCCTCTTTCCATGCTTCGGGAATTCCTGGATCGTAACCGCATTCAATATCTGGTGATCTCGCATTCGGTGGCCTACACGGCCCAGGGGATTGCCGCCCTCACTCACACCCCTGGAAGGGAGCTCGCGAAAACCGTCATGGTCATGGTGGATGGACGTCTGGCCATGGCGGTGGTGCCGGCCTCGTTCCGCGTGGATTTATACCGGCTGAAAAAATATCTGGGGGCAGACTCAGTGGAACTGGCCAGTGAACTCGAATTTCGCGGTCGTTTTCCCGACTGCGAAACCGGGTCCATGCCACCCTTCGGCAATCTCTATGGCATGGATGTTTTCGTGGACCAGGCTCTGGCCGAGGACAAGGAAATCGCCTTCAATGCAGGTTCGCACCGCGAACTGGTGCGGATGAGATTCGCCGATTTTCGCGATCTGGTGAAACCGGCAATCATCCCCCTGGTGGCGGGCAAGACCCATACTCACGCGGCTTGAGTTTTACCGGGATCGGACTCGCTGCCGCCTCAGCGGCCGCAGTCTGAAGCTCATCGCCAGGTTGAAATCTCGGTCGCGCGCGCCGCCAGGCGAACCGACGCGAGCGATCAAACCTCGGGAAATTTCTGTGTCTCCCTGTTTTTTCATACAATCTTCACAAATCACTGTGTTAAATTTGCCCCTCAGACCAACTTAGAAGTTTCTGGAGGAAACTGCATTGGGCAAGGACATGGTCCCCAAGAAAATCTTCTTCACCAAAGGTGTGGGGAAGCACAAAGAGCGCCTCACCTCCTTCGAACTCGCCCTGCGTGACGCGGGCATCGCGGCGCAAAACCTGGTGCGTGTCTCTTCCATCTTTCCGCCCAACTGCAAACTGGTCCCGCGCTCGCAGGGACTCACCTACCTGTCTCCCGGAGAAGTTGTATTCGCGGTGGTTGCCGAAAACTCCACCCACGAACCGCATCGCCTGCTGGCGTCGTCGATCGGCGTCGCCATCCCCGCCGATCGCAACACCTACGGCTATCTGAGCGAGCACCACTCCTTCGGCGAGACCGAAGACGCTGCCGGAGACTACGCCGAAGAACTCGCCGCCGAAATGCTGGCCACCACTCTCAACGTGGAGTTCGATTCCGACCGTTCGTGGGACGAGAAAAAAGAAATCTATCGCATCTCCAACAAAATCGTCCGCACCGCCAACGTGACGCAATCCGCAGTTGGCGACAAACGCGGACTGTGGACGACGGTCATCGCCTCGGCCGTGCTGATCTTCGACTAGAGGCTACTTTTGGCTCTTGTCGAAGCGCAAGCGTACTAGCGAGTCGACCTCGCTATCGAGCTCACTTTGCGACGGCGCGCCCGCTTTGACCACGAGGATTCGTCGATCGGACAGCGTAATCGCGATTGCTGAGTTGTAGCGGGGCACTTGATTCGGAGTGGAGAAATCCAGCCGCCAATAGTCATAGCTTGGCTCGGAAACCTTGGTTGGACCGACGATTTTGACGTCTTTCACGCCCAGCCACATCCCTTTAATCTCGCCAATATAGGCCAGCGCTACTGTATCGTGAGTCCTGTCGCTGCTCCGCTGTTTTGTGTCGTAAAGAAAAGCCATTCTGAGTGCACCACCGCGCTGCGGTGGATCCCAGAGAGTCAAGATCATGCGTTCGCGGCCAGTGGTGTCGTGACCGAAGAGTTTATGGTTCTCGTCGACCTTCGGGCTGAATTTCTTAGGAAACTCGTACGTCAGCCCCATGCTCTCTTCGCGGAAGACATTTCCACGAACGCTCCCTTTACCCTGAGCAACGCACAGTGTGCAGATAACTATCGCGCTGACCGACGCCCCAATGAACCGCCTCATTCTCCCGCCTTCGCCAGCTTCTTCTTCCCCGCCGGTTTCTTTTTCAGCCGCTCCAGCACGGCGGCCACGATCAGCGGCAGCCCTACGGTGGCGTCCACAAACACTTCCCCAAACTTCCCGCCTTCCGCCGGAGGCACAAACTTGCCCCACGAAACCGCTTCGCTATACGGACTGCCCGAAAGCCCGCCCCAGTACACCGGTTCCGGGCAGATGCGCAGGCCATAGTGATAGCGCTTCAACGGCAGGTCTTCCCCACCCCGGCGGTGGCGCAATTCAATGAACGGCCCAAACTGTTGCGACCAGTTGCGCGGGACGCCGCCACCGATGGTGAAGATGCCGAGGCGCTTCTGACTTAGCAAGGTAGCGGCGAAGTGCTCCAGGTCTTCAAAGGGATCGAAGCGGAATCGCGGTTTGCCTTGCTTGTCGCGCTCGCGGTTGGTCAGCGCGTAATCGAGGCCGAGCTCGGAATCGGAGAAGGCGGGCACAAAAACAGGAACGTTTTTTTCGTAGGCAGACTTCAGAATGCCACGATCTTTGCCGCGCTTCGCNNTCGGGTTCGAGCGTGTCATAGACGCGGTTGTATCCGGCCTCGTAGAGTTCCTCGTCACTGAGTTCGGGATTATGTCGGAAATGCGCGCGCCCGGTCGCTTCGACCAGCCCATGCGCCATCAGCGCGCCGGTTGAAACGATCGCATTCACGATGCCGCGATCGATCAANNTCCAGCACGTCGGCCGCTTCCCCGAGCTGACGGCCCGTGAATGCCGTCTTCGACATGGCGCGCACCAGGTCGTCAATGGATCGAATCTCGCCGAGATCCAGTGGCTCCAGCGGAATCAGGCGGTCGGCCACCGGATCGTGCAGCTTGCGGTCGATGCCAGCGCCTTCCTGATGATTGCCGTGCTTTGCGACACTTTTTTGCTTCAAGGGACGAACCTCCTGAATGAGAAAAAGATTTTGACCGAAGAAACAATTTACTAGAAGTGAGGGAAACGCGGCGACCTGCTTTTGCTGTAGTGTTGCAACATTCACGCCCGCATCGCGCACTTTGATATCCTAGAGCGCGTGTTGAGAGTTAAGCTGATCGTTGTATAAGCAACATCCTTCGTGAGTTGTCATCCTGAGCGAAGCGAAGGACCTGCTTTTTTTGCCGGTGCATGAGACAGCAGGTACTTCGCTTCGCTCAGGATGACAAAGTCTAGCGGGTGTTAAGTTCTGGCGAACCTGGGAGAGAAAGTGCGAGACAAGTTCACCATCGCCCTGATCCAAATGTCATGCGGTCCCGAGCCCGCCGACAATCTGGCCAAGGCGCTAGATCGAGTAGCTGAGGCAGCACGCAAAGGCGCCTACGTCGTCTGCCTGCCCGAACTCTTTCAGACGCAGTATTTCTGCCAGCGCGAAGACGCCGCCCTCTTCGATCTTGCCGAGCCGATCCCCGGCGCCACCACAGAAAAACTCGCCGCCGCCGCCCGGCAGAATAAAGTCGTCCTCATCGCGTCGCTCTTCGAGAAGCGCGCGCCCGGCCTCTATCACAACACGGCCGCGATTTTCGATTCAGACGGCACGCTCGGCGGCATCTACCGCAAAATGCACATTCCCGACGACCCGCTCTA
>PMBA01000118.1 GCA_003152795.1 Acidobacteriaceae bacterium
GTGCAGCCGATGTCGGCGACTCCATCGGAAGACGCACGCACCACCCCAAACGGCTTTTTCTGTTCCAGGCATTCCGCGATCATCTCTTTGTAGCGCGGTTCGAAGATGTGCAGCGGCAGCGGGACGCCCGGCAACAGCACCAGTTCGAGCGGGAAGATGGGCAGCAGCGAGCTCACGGGCTCTCCAGTGCAAAGATTTTACGCCATTGAGAAGTTCTCGGTTCTCAGTTCTCAGAAAAAACCAATGCCATCGGGTTCCCACTGAGAACTGGAAACTGAGAACTTGCCGGCATTGACTTGTCTTCCTCCACACGATACAAGGGTCGCCATGGAAATGGCGGGGAAAGTGGTGGTCGTGACGGGGGCTTCCATGGGAATTGGGGAAGCGATAGCCAAAGTTTTTGCCGACGAAGGGGCGAGCGTGGTGTTGCTTTCGCGCGATGCCAGCCGCGCCGAGGCGGCCCGCCACCGCGTGGGACACACCGACCGCACGCTCGCCCTGGCCTGCGATGTTCGCAATCGTGAAGATATCGACCGCGCGCTTGCGTTGACGCTGCACCATTTCGACCGCGTGGATGTGTGGGTCAACAACGCGGGCGTGGGCATCCGCGACTCGGTCACCGCCATGGAGGCGTCCGCCTGCCGGGAATTGCTGGAAATCAATTTCTTCGGCACCATCGCCTGCATGCAGGTAGTGGCGCCCGCCATGCGCGATGCCGGCGGCGGGACCATCGTCAACATATCGAGCGTTGCCGGACACATTNNCGGTGCCGTTTATGGCGGTGTATTCCGCCAGCAAGTTTGCCGTAAACGCGATCGGAAAAGGCGCCCGGCTGGAGTTGAAACGCGACAACATCAACGTGCTCACGGTCTGTCCCGGATACGTGAGCACCGATTTCGGCGAGCACGTGGTAGCCAATCGCCGGGGCACGGTCCGGCCGCAGGCGGTGCGCGGCATCACGGCGGAGCGGGTGGCGCGAGCGGCGTATCGGGGGTACCGCAGAAAGAAACGGGAGGTGGTCGTCCCCTGGACCATGATTCCAGTCATCAAGCTGTACCAGTTATTTCCCGGATTGGTCGAGTGGGGAATGGCCAGGGCCATGCGCAATTCGCCCTGACCTGGGACGGGCGAGGCGCCCGTCGCTCCACTTCTAGTGCCGCATGGTAAAGAAAAGTAAATTCGCTTAGCCGTCAGACACCGAGAGCATCCAATGAAGCAGGCAGAACTGCAGTCTTCCACCCCCGCAAGAGGGCCGTTTGCACGGCGGCCCGGGGGTGGAGGCTGCCGTTAATTTTTTGTGCTGGCTTTGGTTAGAATAGGATTATGAGATTTTTCTCCCGACCTGCGCGGTTGACGTTTCCCTTGCTTTTCTCTCTGAGCGCACTGTTGAGCGTGCTGTTGCCGGTCATCCTGCTGTCCCGGATGGCATGCGCACAGGAAGGCGCGCTCGACAAGTCCGAGCCCAAGGGGACCACGGTGGAGGAAATTATCAAGCGCTTCGCTCTCAAGGAGAAGGAGTTCAAGGATGCGCGCGATCAGTACACCTTCCGGCAGGACGTCAAGGTGATGACGCTCGACGGCGACACCCCGGACGGCTACTACCAGCAAGTGTTTGACGTGACTTTCGACGACAAAGGACGCAAGACCAAGAACGTGGTGTTTGCGCCGCAGCCCACCCTGCAACGCCTCATGATGACCGAGGAAGACTTCGACGACATCGAGAACCGCCTCCCGTTCGTGCTGACCTCGGATGAAATCGGGGAATATGACATCCTCTATGTCGGCCAGCAGAAACAAGATGAACTGAACACTTATGTTTTCGACGTTGCCCCCAAGCAGATCGTCGGCAAGAAGCGCTATTTCCAGGGGCGCATCTGGGTGGACAACAAAGACTTTCAGATCGTGGAAACGTACGGCAAGACGGTGCCCGACATCCGCAAGAAGAAAGGCAATGAAAACCTGTTCCCCAAGTTCACCACCTGGCGCGAGCAGATTGACGGCCAGTACTGGTTCCCGACCTACACGCGCGCGGAAGACACGCTGAAGTTCTCCATGGGCGACATCAAGATCCGCGAAATCATCAAGTACACGAACTACAAACGTTTCGGAGCGAAATCGAAGATCATCTACGAAGGCCAGGAAGTAAAGAAGGCGGAACCGAAGGCCGGAGAGCAAAAGCCGGCAGAGCAAAAACCAGCGGAACCGCCAAAGCCGCAATAAGACCATTTCTAATTCGATAGAACGACTTCTAGTTCACCACCTGTTTCACGACTTTCGATTTGCTGGTCTCGAAGTTGGTGTCCCCGGCGTACACCGCGGTGACCGCATGCGTTCCCGCCTTCAGCGCCGAGGTTGTGAAACTCGCTGTACCGCCGCTCAGCGTTCCTGTTCCCAGCACTTTCTTACCTTGGTTGAACGAGACGGTTTCGCCGTCGGGCGGCGGACCAGCGCTCGAAGAGACGTTGGCGGTAAAGGTCACCGGTTCGCCCGGCGTTGAGGGATTCGGCGACGAGGTTAGTGTGGTCTTGGTCGTTTCCGGACCAACGGTGACGTAGGCCGTGGCGGGCCCGGCGCCAGTCTGCGCATCCCACACCTGAACCTGTACCGAATCGCCGACGGCGAGCGTGTAGTCATACTCGCCCCATTGTCCGGAAAAACCACCCAGAGTGATCTTAGTGTTCGTCCAGGAATTGACGATAAGAGTGACCGTGTCGTCGTATCCGGAATAGCCCGCCTGCCAACCCGGGTTGGCGGTCTGATCCTCCAGGCTAATATAGTAGGAATCTCCTGTGTAAGGGGCCTGCTTACCAAAGCCACTGCCTTTAATGACAATGGTTTGATATTGCTGCGTCGTAATTGGACTGACCGATGTGATCGTCGGTTGGGCGCTGCATGGAAGCGGAGATATCGCCGCAATGATGCTGGCGAGACAGACGAGAGACACGGCCAGGCCTTGCGATGGCCGGGGTCGCAGGTTACGCGATACACTTTTCTTGTGACGCGGGCAGAGACAAGAAACAGCCGCGATGACAGTCTTCAGCTTCATGGTAATTTCCCCTTGGGAGTGCGATTTTTGTTGCGTCCTGGGAGCGTCGCCGGAATCGTGCTAAACTACGCCGAAATGCCCGGCACTTGGGCTATGTAGTTACCCGAGTCTCCCCCAGCAGGCAAGTCAAAAGAAGTAAATTGTTGTAAGAGTCCGTAACCTCGCTATGGCGCGGGACTTCTACGAATTTGGCCGGTTTCGCCTGGACCACGCGAGACGCCGCCTTTTGCGCGACGGCGGCCCGGTTACGCTCACGCCCAAGGTCTTTGATACTCTCCTCGTGCTGGTCGAACATCACGGCCAGAGGCTTAGCCGTTCAGAGCTGATTGCCCGGATATGGCCCGAAACGTCCGTGGGCGAGCACAACCTGAATCAGTCCATTGCCGTCCTCCGCAAGGTGCTTGACGACAACCCGCGCCAACCCGACTACATCGCCACGCTTCCCGGACGCGGCTACTCCTTCATCGCAGAGGTTCGTCACGCTGAACTCCATCAGCCTGGCAATGGCGACCTGTCGGCCGAGGTTGCAGCGAACGGCAACGCCGGCTCGGGCTTACTACCGATGGGACTACCGGGTGCGCCAGTTCTTCCCGCAGCCGAAAGCGTTACGTCGCCTCCGGCATCCGCGTCAGGGATCACCCGAAGGCGATGGGTGTATGCCGTTGCGGCGCTGGCGGTGGTTGTCTTAGTGGCAGCGCTCACCCTGGCTTCGCCTGTGGGCTCCCGAGTGCGGCCGATGATGCGGTCCATGTTTTCTCCCGCCCCGCCGCGTTCCGTGTCCGTCTTGCCTTTCGAAGATTTGGGTGCCTCCTCCGCCGAGCCGGAAAAGCAATACATCGCCAGCGGTCTCACCCAGGAACTGACCGCCGAGTTGGCGCGATTGCGCGGGCTGAAGGTAATTGTCGGTCGACTCGTACCCCAGCCCCCGCTTGGATCGGTCTCCGCGCCTGCCGCTCTGGATCCCAAGTCCGTGGGCCGCAGCCTCAATGTTGAGAGTTTGCTGCGAGGCAGCGTGCGCCGCTCCGGCGAACAATACCGCATCGCCGTGCAACTCATTAACAGCGGGGATGGCCGTGAACTCTGGTCCGGCGTCTACACCGCCGATGTCTCCGACATCCCGAGCATTGAGGAGCAGGTTGTCCGTCACACTGCTGATGCACTTCGCGTTCCGTGGTCGGCCAGCTTAGATGAGCAATGGGCCCGCCGTCACGTCGAAAATCCCGAGGCCCACGATCTTTACTTGCAGGCAAGATACTTGTGGAGCACGCGCAATCGCGACGCCTTGGAGCAAAGCGTCGTGTTGTTTAAGGAAGCCATCGCCAAGGACCCTTCCTACGCGCGAGCCTATGCTGGACTCGCGGATTCGTACCTCGTGATGGCGACTAATAGCCAGCAGATGCCCGTCGCGACCGCCGGTCCCCTGGTCCGGGATGCGGCGGTGAAAGCGTTGCAACTCGATCCGACTTTGGCCGAACCGCACGCCACACTCGGCTTGCTGAAATCGAAGTTCGACTGGGACTTCGCCGGCGCGCAAGAGGAATTTCAGCGTTCCATCGCGCTCAATCCCGGCTATGCCACCGCTCATCACTGGGCGGGACAGAACCTGACCGCCATGGGCCATTTCGAAGCCGCCAATGCCGCGTTGCGCAAGGCGCAGGAACTCGATCCCTTGTCCCCGATGATCTTCGAGGGTCTCTTCGAAAACTATTATTACTGGCACCGTTTTGACGATGCCCTCCAGACCATGCGCGCCCTCCAGACCCGCGACCCCATCGAGTTCGAGTACGCTCCATTTTCGTGGGCGTTCGGAAACGTATACCTGGCCAAAGGCATGTACCCGGAGGCGGAAGCGATCTACCGTCAATTGGCGGACCGCTGTCCGATTGACCTGTACTCTCTTCGATTGGCTCAGGCGCTGGCGCTGGGAGGGCATCGCGCGGAAGCTCGCGCCGCTCTCGAACGCGTTGAGCGCAAACCTGACGGCAGTGCCGACCCAATCAGTTTAGCCAGGGTTCATGCGGCGCTGGGAGAAACGGATGCCGCCATCGCATGGCTGCAGCGGGCGTATCAGGAGCGCGATCCGGACGTCACGATTATGAGATACGACCCGGACCTCGCTGCGCTCTCCGCCAACCCGCGCTTTCAGCAACTGTTGCAACGCGCCTTCAAACTCTGAAAGCTGACGAAAACCATCCTCCGGGTAGTCTCGGCGAGCAAGAATCGATAGACTTGCAGGCATGGAACCTCGACAATCCTTGCCCAAAACCGCGGGAACTATTGCTATTGCTCTCATCATGCCAGTCTTCATGGCAGCTCTGGCGTACGGACAACAGCCTGCTTCTTTCCAATCCAACGAAGTGCACGCGGACGGAAGCATCACCTTCCGTTACCAGGATCCTGCCGCGAGCAAGGTTCTGCTCCGCCTGGACGGTGCGAGCAAGCCGCTGGCTATGGAGAAGGACAAGGACAGCGATGGAGTCTGGACCGTGGTTACGCCTCCGCTCCCGCCCCAGATCTACGGATATGGATTCGAAGTCGATGGGCGGCCGGAATTCGATCCGAAGAATCCGGTCATTAAGCCGAACCTGATTTTTGTCGGGAACATGGTGACTGTGCCGGGCAGCGTTCCCCAGCTATGGGAGTCGCGCGACGTGCCCCACGGGACAGTGCATCACCACTTCTATACGTCCAAAGTGGCGCTCGGACTCGCTGGGGGACAGAGCGAGTACTACGTCTACACGCCTCCGGGTTACGATCCAAAAAGGCGCAAACCGTACCCGGTGCTGTATCTGCTGCACGGTTGGAGCGACATGGCTGCCGCCTGGACAGCCGTCGGGCAGGCAAACTTCATTTTCGACAACCTGATTGCCGAAGGCAAAGTGAAGCCCATGCTCGTGGTGATGCCACTTGGCTATGGCGACATGAAGTTTGTGAATAGCGGGTTCGGGGTGTGGGACGATGACGCGGTGATTGACCACAATGTCGCCCTTTTCAGCCAGGCGTTGCTGACCGAAATACTGCCGCGGGTGGAGTCCGCGTATCGCGTTTCGAAGGACCGGAATGACCGGGCAATTACCGGACTTTCCATGGGAGGCCTGGAAAGTCTGACCATTGGACTTACTCACCCTGGGCAATTTGGCTGGGTTGGAGGATTCAGCTCAGCGCTCGGACACCGCGAGAAAGATCAGCTCGCAACTCTGCATGGAAATTCCGCCAATCTGCACCTGCTCTGGATTGCTTGCGGAACCGAAGATGATCTCATCACGCCGAACCGCGGGTTTGTCGCCTGGCTCAAGTCCAATAATGTTCCAGTGACAGCCGTCGAAACACCCGGCATGCATACTTGGATGGTGTGGCGGGAGAATCTGGCGCGCTTCGCGTCGCTGCTGTTTTAAAGGGCCAGGTTTCAAGGTGTCAAAGTTTCAAGGTTTCAAAGAGCTCAGAGGCCGCCGTTCATTGAAACCTTGAAACCTTAATGCTTGGCACCTTCACGCTGTCTTCTTGATCAAGGAGTCGAGCAGTCGATCAAGCAGACCGAGCACTTGATACGACTCGCGCTCCAGGGCCTCATACGTTTCCCGACCCATAAAGTCCAGATCCAACGCAATCGCCAGCTGTGTTTCCGCTTCCAACAAGGAGCCTCGCGCCTGGCCCAGGAAATGCCGGAATTCGCCAGACGTCAGTCTGCCTTGACCTTCCGCAATATTAGAAGGCACAGAAACTGCGGCTCGTCGAATCTGAGAGGTCAGGCCGTACATTTCAGTTCAAGGAAAATCCGCAGTGGCCTTATAAGTGTGGACAGCAAGAGCCTTACTCTTCTGCCAAACCAGCAACTCTCGATAGGACCGGGCCATAGTCTCCTCCAAGGACCAGGTTCCCAGGTGTCAGAGTTTCAAGGTTTCAAAGAGCTCAGAGGCCGCCGTTCATTGAAACCTTGAAACTTTACAACCTCGAAACCTTAATAAAACAGATACTTTCTCCACTTATCGTCGGAGTGCCCCATCAGGCGCATGATGTGGCGACTGGTGTGGAGGTTGAAGGAGCGGGGTTCGCGCGCGGGCTTCATGTTGGCTTCGTGGGGAAGCTGGTTGCCTTTGCGGCGGTTGCAGGGATGACAGCAGGCGACGAGGTTCTCCCAGGTGGAGAGGCCTCCGCGCGAGCGTGGGATCACGTGGTCCAGCGTAAGTTCGCCGGAAGGCAGGGTGACGCTGCAATACTGGCAGGTGTTGCGGTCGCGCAGCAGGATATTTTTTCGCGATAGCGCTCGCGACTGATGGGGGATGCGGCGATACTCGAGCAAACGAATGACCGAGGGGACACGAAGAGCCACGCGAGCGGCGTGCAGGAAGTGTCCATTTTCTTCTTCTGTCATGGCGACGCCCTTCAGCACCAGCACGATCGCGCGGCGCGCGGCGCACACGTTGATCGGCTCGTACGAAGCGTTCAGCACCAGCACCGGCTGATGCAGAGCGTGGCCATCGCCTTCCTGGTGCATGCCGGAAACCAGCATCGACGCCGGGAGATGCGACCGCATGCTGCCGCCGAAATTGTGCAATCGCAACGACATGATTTCTACCCGTGAGCCGCCATGCCCACGCGAACCTCGCACCACTCCGCGGACAGATTCTCTGGCAGAATCCCCGCCAACGAAATGACATCGGAATGTTTCAGTGTGCGAGCTACCGTCGCCACCCATACCCGAGCCGCTCCGGCGCGGCGAAGTACGCGCGCACACTCCGAGACCGTGGTCCCCGTGGTATAGACATCGTCGACCAGTAAGATGTTGCGGTTCAATATTCGCGTTGGATCGCTCAACGCAAAAGCGCCCCGGAGGTTCTGGCGCCGTTGATGACGAGTCAGGCCGATCTGGCTATCGGTTTCGCGGCAGCGGACCAGGACTCCCGTGCACAGTTCAAACCGCTTCGGACGCGCCAACTGCCGCAGGGCGCCTCGCGCGATGGTCTCGGCCTGGTTGAATCCGCGCTGCGCTTGCTTGCGCTTGTGCAGGGGAACCGGGACAACAGCGATGGTCCCGGGAAAGGCGGTCCCAGCGGGCATCGCCTGTTCCAGTCCGGCAATCGTCTCCGCCAGCATGCGTCCCAGAACCGCCGCCGCGGGACGCACCTGCTGGAATTTGAGCAAATGGATCAAGTCGCGTAATTCAGCGTCATAACTGCCGTAGGCAACCGCCCGCTCGAACGGAGGATCCAGTCGCTGACAGAGCAGGCACCGCGTCTCCGCGCCGCCCGCCGCTCGACCATCCGCGACTCGATCATCGGGAACTCCGCGATCAATGCAGATTGGGACGTGCAGCGCGTCGCCGCAAACCGCGCAGTACGACCCCTTCAGCGGTCGCAGCGCCATCAAACAGCCTTCACAAACGGGAAGTCGGGAAACTCTAAGGAGGGGGGAACCACAGATACGGCAATCGGCGGGAAAAAGGGTGAAGAATAAAATCGCAGCAGCGCGCTCGGCAAAGCCAGCGAACCCATGATCCGTCGAACCATGGACCGCCGCTTGGCCCTGGGCAGCCCGTATTCGGAACCCAGTACTGCTGAAGACGGCCTCCCGCTCCCGGCACGCCTCGCCGGACTATACTTCGCCAGTATAGCCGCGGTGTACTCCCTATGCAACGCGGCCATCGGACTTCGAACCGCCCGGCGTTTCACTCTCCGAAAGCTTGGGCTCGGACGGCGGACGCTCCGGCGCCGGAATCGTGTACCAGGCATACGCCCGGTGGTAGCAACGCTCACAGCGGACCGTTTGCAGCAACAAAAGCGGAAGCACATATTTTTCGAAGAAACCGCGCGGGCGGGAGCGATATGCTTCCTGTCCACCACATTCCCGGCAGTGGAAGTCCTCGAAAAACCGGCTCCAAGAGGGTCTGGCAAGGGGGTTCACGCAATAGCTCCTGGAAAGAACATTCTAACTCTGGTTAAGATGCAAGGTTGCGGGAAAAGGGCGGCGTATTCTGTTCCTCCGCACTTCCCAAAGTGAGGCCCGCACTTGTAAAGCTGCCTTTGGGCATGTTAAGGTGCGCCGTCTCTGCTAATGTGAATCGGCAATGAAATTCCTGGTGACCACGAGGACCCTATGAGTACCCCTGCGGCGAATCAAGAAGCTCCCCGCAAGCATCGCCCCTATGTTCCGGAATCGATGGAAATGAAGGAGTTCACCTTCCGGGCCGTACTGATCGGCCTGTTCCTGACCGCCCTGCTCGGCTCCGCGAACGCCTACCTCGGCCTCAAGGCGGGGATGACGATTGCCGCGACCTATCCCGCAGCCGTCATCTCCATGGCGCTGTTGCGGTTGATGAAGGGTTCGCTGCTGGAAGAGAACATCGCGCGAACCGTGGGCTCGATCGGCGAGTCGGTAGCGGCCGGAGCAATCTTCACGATTCCTGCCTTTGTGATGGCCGGCTTGTGGCCGACACTGACTCCTAGTTTCAGAACACCCGAATACTGGAAGTCGGTTGCTCTAATGATGATTGGCGGCACGCTCGGCATCCTCTTTGTGACCCTCCTGCGCCGGGTAATGGTCGAGGACGCAGACCTGCCCTTTCCCGAATCCGTGGCCGCCTCCGAGATACACAAGGCCGGACAGCAGGGGTCGAAAGCCGCGAAGATCCTTTTTGCCAACATGGGTTTTGGCGCCTTCATGTACCTGCTGGGAGCGATCAATGTCTTCAATCCCAACAATACTTTTCCCATGAAGATCAGCGACCTGGGAAAGAAGTTGCTGCTCCGCACCAGCACCAATCCCAACGTGGCTACGACGATTACCGGCGGCGCAACATTGCTGACCGCGCCCGACATCAGCCCGGCTTATCTCGGCGTGGGATACATCATTGGTCCCCGGCTGGCCGCCTTGAATTTCGCGGGCGGAGTGCTGGCATGGGGACTGTTAGTCCCACTCCTAACCTTCACCATCGGTCCGTATATCCAGGCATCGATGCCAGAGGGGCAAACCATTGCCTGGCCACTGCTGGCGCAAGCCATCTACTTCTCGATTGTGCGGCCGATCGCGGTCGGCGGGATGCTCGTGGGCGCGTCTTACACGCTGTTCAAGATGCGTAAACAGTTGGCCCTGGGGATGGGTCGCGCCGTTTCCGACTTGAAAAAGTCGGCAGCCGTACACGCCGCTTCCAATCGCACCGAGCGCGATCTGCCAGCCAAGGCGGTTTTCGCCGGCATCGCCGTCGTATTCGTGGCAATGATTCTGCTCTACTACTATTTCATCAGCGGAGCGGGGACGCTTTCGAGTTCCCGGATACTATCTGGCTCGCTCGTGGCCGCCGGCGTGATGATCATCGTCGGATTTTTCTTCGCCGCCGTCTCCGGAAACCTGGTGGGCATGATCGGGTCTTCGAACAATCCTGTCTCCGGGCTTACGCTGTGCACGCTGGTGATCGCGGCGCTGCTGATGGTCGCTCTGGGCGTTTCCGGAACGGGCGGAGTGGCGGCAGTCCTTGGCGTGGCAGCCGTAGTTTGCGTTTCTTCCGCGGTGGCGGGCGAGATGTTGCAGGACCTGAAGGTCGGACACATCCTCGGCGGAACACCGTCCAAAATGCAGATCGGAGACCTTCTCGGCATCGTCGTGGCATCGCTGGTCCTGTTCTTCCCGATCGCGATTCTGGCCAAGGCATACACCTTCGGCAGCCCGGCGCTTCCCGCCCCGCAGGCGGGATTAATGGCCATGCTCTCCAAGGGAATCGTGGGCGGGGACATGGCGTGGCCGCTGGTGATCGTCGGCATCCTGCTGGGCCTGGCGATGATCATGATCGAGGTGAAGAGCGTGATGCTCTTCGCGGTCGGCATGTATCTGCCGTTAGGCAC
>PMBA01000396.1:0-1648 GCA_003152795.1 Acidobacteriaceae bacterium
CGTTGAAATAAGCGGGCACCGTGATGACCGCCTCGGTCACCTTCTCGCCGGGATAGTCTTCCGCCGCCTTCTTCAGTTTTTGCAGAATCATCGCCGAGATCTCGGGCGGAGTGAACTTCTTCCCCTGCGCCACGATCACCACGTTGTCGCCGTCCCGCTCCACCTTGTACGGAACCATCTTCAGTTCTTCGCTGACTTCGTCGTAGCGTCGTCCCATGAAGCGCTTGATCGAGTAAACCGTGTTCTCGGGATTGGTGATGGCCTGCCGCTTGGCGACCTGCCCCACCAGCCGTTCGCCGGTTTTCGTAAATCCAACAACCGAAGGCGTAGTCCGCCCACCCTCTTCATTTGGGATAACTTTCGGCTCTCCGCCCTCCATAACCGCCANNCGAAGGCGTAGTCCGCCCACCTTCTTCGTTCGGGACAACTTTCGGCTCTCCACCCTCCATAACCGCTACGCAGGAGTTCGTGGTTCCGAGGTCAATTCCGATAATCTTTCCCATTGACGTATCCTCCGATACTTTATAAGTGCTTTACAATGAATATGATAACTATTACGTCCTATACAATCCTATAACTTGAGCGAATCACTGTCAAGGTTTAGATGCTACTGGGTGTGAAGAAGTTGCGGCTGTTCTTGCCAGTACAGGGAGGGGTTTGGGGTGGGGGACGGTTGGCCTCGGGCGGGTGGCCGACGTCTCCGGCCGGAGCATAACGGCTTGTGGCCAGCATCTGCGCCGCGACCATGGCGCGAGCCGTCCTCAAAATGTTGACACAGCAGACCGCCGGGCATCCCACCTTCCGCCGCTTTTTGCGAAAGGTGGGCTACAGACAAGCGTCTTCTACTTTACCGGGATCAAATCAAATTTACCCGACGACTCCTCATAGAACAGTGCGCCCTCTTTCTTATCGCCGCCGCTCCAGTGCTTCTTTCCCCCGGGAACCCGCAGGAAACTGCCCGGCCCCACGCGCTGTTCGCCGGCGTCGTCCTTGTACAGATAAGCGCCCTTTAACACCACGATCCAAACATCGTTCGTGTGGATGTGCATCCCCGAGTCGACGCCCGGAGCGAACTTGGTGAATGTGGCGTGCGCCCCTTTACCGGCGTCTCCCCAGATGGCGGCCATGGAGACGCCCGGGGCCGAGCTCTGGTAAGTTGCCTGGTCGGCGGAAACAAATAGCGCTTTCTCTTCAGCATTGACCTGCTCTAGCTGCCCCTGAACCCGTCCAATGGACCATGCGATGATCAGCATCGCCGACAATCCAACCACCAACAGTGATCGTTTCATTTTCATCCCCCACAAGATTTTTTGTATCGCGCTTGTCTCGACTTCCGACTGCGGCCTCGCATTCTACACGTTTTTCGGATCAGCGGCGGATGAGATAACGCCCATCGACTGCCCCAGCCCTCGGCAGCGCCGAGTAGCCGTTCTCAGTCCGTGTGACCACCCGGTTCGGCCAGATACAATCTTGGACGGAGGGACTGCGGACATATTTCCATCGCCGAATCCATTCCAGACAGGATAAGAAGGATCACGAAAGGCAGCCTTTAGATGATTGTCGTGAGCTCGGCAGATGCGGATCTGGCAACGCTCCGCGGCCAAGTGGTGGATATTATCCTCGGATCCGTTTTCCTGTCCATTGGAGC
>PMBA01000396.1:1683-8798 GCA_003152795.1 Acidobacteriaceae bacterium
GAGCTGACCGTCGGCAAACTCAGGCTCCTCATGCAACTGGAGATCCTGGCGGCTCTGGTGATCGCGGTTGGCGGCATTGCCACCTTCCTCCTCGGGGGCCCCCGAGACAAGTTGATGTTCTACAACAACCTGCTCGCAGTTCTTTCTCTGTTCATCCTGGTACTTGTCACGCTCCTTCCAGGATTCTCCAGATTCCTCGTGATTCCGGATCGCCGCATCCTCGCCGCCGGTACGCTCCTGTTTTCCCTGGAGGCCCTTTACACCAATTTGACCGGCGTCTTGAACTTCCGCACCCTGCCTTTGGTTGACTCGCTGGGCTTTGCCGCCCTCCTGTTTTCGCTGGGCTACGTGGCCTTGGAGATGGTATCTACCAACGAGCGCCGTCTGCTTTCCATCGAGTCGGAACTGGAGACCGCCCGCCAGATCCAGTCTTCCATTCTTCCGGCGAGCGTGCCCCAGCTTCAGAACCTCCGCATCGCCGCCTCTTACCAGCCCATGACCGCCGTCGCCGGCGATTTCTATCAGTTCATCCGGACCGACAGCCACCATCTCGGCATCCTTGTCGCCGACGTCTCCGGACACGGCGTTCCGGCCGCCCTCATCTCTTCCATGATCAAAGTCGCGATGCAGTCCGTCATTGGTTTTGCCCATGATCCCGCGCTGGTGCTTGCCGGATTGAACCGCATTCTCTCCACCGAATTGCCCGGCCAGCTCACTTCCGCCGCTTACCTCTGGATCGATACGGAGAACCACTCTGCGCTGTATTCGGCTGCGGGGCATCCGCCGTTGTTGTGCTGGAGGGATGCGACCCGCGAGTTGCTCCAAGTTGAGAGCAACGGCCTGCTGTTCGGATTCGCGCCAGACTCCGAATATCCCGTGCGCACTCTGGCGGCTCAGCCCGGTGACCGCTTCCTGCTTTATACCGACGGGCTGGTCGAACCCGAGAACGCCCGCGGCGAATCATTCGGCGACCGGCAGCTTGAAGAAGTGGTCCGCGACCACCAATCGCAACCGGCCTCCGAGTTGCTCCAACAGTTGCTTTCCAGCCTCCGCCAGTGGCAGCCGACTTCAACCAGCCAGCAGGACGACATCACTCTCATCGTCGTCGATGTTCTTTAAATTACCTGGGGGGAGCCACTGCTCGCACCAACCGGAAGCGGCTCGCTCGCTTCTTGGACTATCCCGAACTCAACTATGCTCAGTCGGCCCAAGCGTGCTAAGATCGCGCGAGTTTTCTGCCGGGGCAGTGTACCGAAGGAATTGGTCGATACCGTCTCCTTACCGGAGAATCCAGAACCTTTGAATGAGAGGGCAAACATGCGCGCTTACATTGGTGGACCATTATTCAATCAGGGAGAACGATGGTGGAATGCGGAAATCGATTCCCGCGTGCGTAAAGCCGGTTTCACCACCTACGTTCCGCAGCGTGACGGCATCAAGCTTGAGCACAAGAGCGACGTTCTCAAAATATTCGAAGAAGACAAGAAAGCGGTAAGCCAGGCGGATCTGATCGTCACCAACCTCGATGGCATCGATGTCGATGCTGGTACAGCCTGGGAAATGGGCTTTGCGCACGGATTAGGCAAACATTGTGTCGGCGTTTACACCGACTGGCGGCTTCATTTCAAATGGCAAACCGTGAATCTGATGATTCAGTGCTCGGTCGACAAGCTGGTATTTTCGCTCGAGGAACTGGATGAATACCTGCAGCACTTCGTGGCGAATGCCAGGAAGTCGGGCTCGAAACCGTAGGCGCTCACTTCGCGGCTCGGAGTCCCTCGATCCAGTTTTGCACTACGGCAATTCTTCCTCCTGTCGGCATTTGGACGACCACAAAGCGTTCTGCTTTTGGCCCTACATCGTAGACATACGACAGAGTATCCAGCGACAAGTCGGAGCCTACCTCTTCGGATGTAAAGAGAAGTCGCGGCTGGCCCAGTTTCAGGTCGGGAGTGACGCTGACCGCCACCAGGCTGTCGTCAGGATCGACATAGAAGATTTCGTTTCCACTCGGACTCCACCGCGGATGGGTGCCCCCCGAAATTGAAATTTTCGTCTTCCGCTTGCCATCGGGAAAGTTCACCGCAAAAATATCCGGAAGGTAGCCTCCAGACTCGGTCGACTGGTAAAGCACAAAGTGCTCGTTGGGGGACATCTGGGGAAGCATTTCGTCGGCCGGTGTTTGAACCAGTGGTATGCCACTTTTTGCCTGTGATGGATGCAGATACCAGATGTCGCGATTGCTGCGGTTGGGTGAGAGGAAGTCATAAAGCATGGTCTGGCCGCTATGACTCCAGTTCAGGAATATTTCTTCCACTGCTCCCAACGGCAGAATCTTTTTAGCTTCGGTACTCTGGTCCACTTGTTGAACATAGATGCTGCCGCCCGAGTCAAATGCGACTTGGTCTCCGCTCGGCGACCATACCGGGTGTCTCCGGTCGGCAAACTCCGACGTGATTCGCTCCTTCGTCCCGCGCGAGTCGTGGATCCAAATGTCGAATCCGCTATTAGGGTCTGCACCCTCGGCTGCTACCCGCTGACCGTCTGGCGCAATGCTTGGGTTTCGGATGACGGCTTGTGGCTGGCCGATGGCTCCCAGCACCCTCCCCTGCCGGTTGACCCAAACCAGCCGGTTTTCTTTCTCCGGCCGGGTGCGATACACCAGTGTGCCGCCTGACGAAACCGTCGGCGCCATTCCATCGGAGACCGCCTGGAACGGTTCGCCTTTCCGGGACAGCTTCGCGGCATCGAATGGCAGTGCCCAGATACTGAATGAAGCGATACCCCGCTGCGTAGAGCTGCCCATCTGGTACAGAATGTGCCCCGTACCAGCGTATGTCGCCCAGGTAATGAACTCCGGGCGCTTAAGTACTGAAGTCCGCTGCCCCGCCGACTGGATCACAATCTCGGACGAGTTATCCTGCTTCAGGCTTACATACATCAGCTTTTCGCTGTCTGCAATCAAACTCGGCCAATACAGCCAATTCTCCCCCTCTTGCGGCTTCAGGATTTGCCGGGGTACTCCGCCCTGTTCCTCGACTTCGTAAATCCCCCCCGGACCCTGCCCGAACATGATCGTGCCTTTGGCGGTCCAGTACCCCCCTCCCCATAAATCATAAGGAAGGCGGCACAGCGCACTGATGCCGTCTCCCGCTTTGGAGATTTTGTAGAGTTGACTTTGTGTGAAGTAGGCAATGTAGTCGCTGTGAGGCGACCAGAATGGTTGTCCCGCTCCTTCGGTCCCTTCCAGTTTGCGCGGCGCCAGGGCATGCAGGTCACGAATCCAAAGTGTCCCGGAATCGCGATACACGACCATGGTTCCATCCGGGGAAATTGCCGGACCATCCCACGGACGAATCTGGCCTTTATAAGGTAATTCGAATTCCAACAGTGGGGGCGGTTGCGCTTTCCGCTGGCCGATCGTCTTGAGCCGCCAACTCAGGGCCATCCCGCAGAGAAACGCCACCGCAATGATCACGGCAAGCCGCTTCCCGGCGATCTTGCCTGCTGCATTCACCTTCGATACTGCACCCGGTTCGACGGGATTTGCCGCTGCCGCGCGCAAATCCACCAGCAGGTCGGAACTGTGCTGGTAGCGTGCCGCCGGATCCTTCTGCAGACACTTCTCCAGAATCCACTGCAATCGAATCGGCAAATTGGGTGCAGGCTGATCGAATGGAAGCGGCGCCTCATTCAGAATGCGGTGTATCGTGCTGTGAATGCTCTTCCCCTCGAACGGATGGCGGCCCGACAACATTTCGTACAGAACCGTCCCAAAGGCAAAAATATCCGCCCGTTGATCAACCTCCGAATTGCCAAACTGTTCCGGCGCCATGTATCCCGGCGTTCCGATCACCTGGCCGGCGACAATGCCGGTTACCGAGAACGTTAATGTCGGAGAATTTTCTTCGCCCGGTTCGGTCCGTGCCGGTTGGATCAATTTGGCGAGACCGAAATCCAGAATCTTCAGGTGACCCGCTGTGGTGATGAAAATGTTCCCCGGTTTGAGGTCGCGATGGACGATGCCGGCAGCGTTAATGGCTGCCAACCCTTGCGCAATCTCAATCGCCAATGAAAGAGCCTTGGGCAGCGGCAGTCTGCCATGCTTGAGCAACTCCTGCAGAGTCTGTCCTTCGAGGTACTCTTGAACGATGAAATTGATGTGCGAGCCATCCGGACGCGCCTCGGAACCGACGTCGTAAATGGTCGCTATATTTGGGTGGTTGAGGGCAGCAGCGGTCTGGGCCTCACGCTCGAAGCGTGCTAGACCTTCTGGATTTGATGTAGCCGCGGCGGGCAGCACTTTGACCGCCACCTTGCGCTGGAGCCTGGTGTCCTCAGCAAGGTAGACTTCCCCCATGCCGCCTTGGCCAATCTTCTTTAAAATCTTGTAGTGGGAAATCGTCGATTCGACCACGGTTACGGTTGCCTTCTCGGGCGATCAGATTATTCCTCGACTATACCAATGTCAACGTTCCACCCAATGTTCTACCCAAAGTTCTAAACAAAGTTCTAAACAAAGTGTGTTCCACCCAAAGTGGTGGTAGCTCAGTCTGCTCTGAGTTAAGTCCCAGATTCCCCCCGTGAGACCCCGTGGTTCAAGCCTTTCCGCAGCCTGTAATCAGAGTATCCCTGAACTGAGCCCCCCAAGATTCGATTGTCGCTCGAGCGAACTACACCGAGGACCGCGTCTCCTCGATGAGTCCTTCGTCCAATACCTGGCTGGGAGCGACTTGAACACCAGTCGTATAAAACGGAGGTAGTCCCATCGCCATCTCTGACACATCCGCCTGCGAAACACCTTCTGGCAGTAAAACGTATTGCAGGTTTGAAGGAAAGGTCTCTGGAATCGGTCCTTCCATGGTTGAGCCGTACGCTCCCATCGTCATCAAGCCCTGCGGCGTATTTGGATCAGGGGAGTACAAGGATACAAAGGTCCCATACTTGGGATGGGTCAACACATTGCCTGCCTGCTCTCGCACTGACTTGTCCCGATGATTCATCAGGACCCATCGGGTGTGGGCGTAGGCGCGTGTCACCTCCATGAACGCGGTTCGGATTGGCGAACGCTCCTCCGCACCTCCCAGGCACAGCAGCAAATTTCCGAATGGATCCAGAAAAGCAACGGAATTGAACGCCGCACCGCGGCGATGGGCCTTCTTCGCTGTATTCAACAGTGCCCGGGCAATTTCCGTTCCCGGAAGCCTCGGCTTCGGGCAAGTCACGCTGAACGCTTCCGGATACGCATCCAGCAGAGCCTTTCGTACCGTCGAATTCCGGGGCAGGTTCTTCGGATTGGTGAGCTTGCTCGGATCTTGTCCACTGTTATTGTCCAGCGCCCGGACACTGTTAACGCTGCTCTCGAAAATCGTGCCCGTCAGGCAGAACGTAAATGCGCTGATCGTCTGTTTAGCGAATGCCACTCTCTTGCCACCCCGGTAGGCACGCCGAATCGGAGCCTCTACTCCGTAATAGGCAAACGACGACTGAGCGACGCTCCTCCATCTCGAAGGCACAGATGGGAAATCGAAAGCTTCGTTGTAGTTGATTCCGGCATAGTTGTCGATCGCCGATACTCCCACATTAAAACCAGCCGTCAGCAGGGCCCCGGCGCACATCGCACACGGGTCGAGCGTCGTGATTACCGATAGCTTCCCGGGGTCGGGAAGATTGAGCCGTTTTCGATTCTTGAAGTACCAGTCGACTATTTGGCGCTCGCCGTGCGCCGTGGGATCGTGAAGCAGGAAGAGCTTACTGTTCTCGAAATCCTCCAGGACATTGTTGTGGAGCGCGCAGAGCGCCGTTCCACTTCGATTGTCAATCAGAACCCCTCCCACCGCGAATGTGTTTTGTAAAGACGCCTCAATCGATTTGCCCGCCGCGATTCGCACGGCCTGCTCGGCATTTGCTGCTTTCTTTGTCATTCGCCCGTCCTTGAGCTCAATCAGTCTATGGTGAGTGGTCGTTCTTTCCAAAGAATTTAAGACTTGCGCTCGCGCTTATTCCGAGTCGACGGCCCGCGCAATCACCCTCACTCCCGTGCCTTCTTTCGCTCCTCCATCATCACCTTCCGGAGAGCCCGGTTGATTCGCGTCTGGTACCCGCGCCCGCCCCGTTGGAACCACGCCAGCACGTCGGCGTCCACCCGCATCGTCACCGGCTTCTTCACCGGCTTGTACATGCCCGCCCAATCCTCCGGCAGGTAGCGCGGGTGCCGGCTCGACCACGAGGAGGCCTCGATCCTGGCCACTTTTCCCGCCGCCTTCGCGCGCTTCTTAACTGCTTTGCGTCGTTGTGTTTGAGTCTTCATGTCCGTACATATTAATACAAACATAACTACGCGTACAACGTTCCACGTGGAACATTGTGCTCTCCCGCCCCTAGCCCAGAGCCGGGTCGCTAGCGCAACCCACCGCCGACAGTATCTCTAAAGGCTCAGGCCGGTCGGTATAGTCTTCGTTCGCCAGGGCGAACAGGATGCTGCCGTCGCGGTCGATCACAAAGGTTGCCGGGATGGGTAGCTCCCAACTGGGGTCGCCGTTGGCGAAGGGCAGGTTGACGAAGGTGCTGCGGTAGAGCCCCTGCTGTTCGTCGGGGACGCGGTACACCAGCCCGAACTGGCGGGCGAGTCGATTGCCCGCGTCGACCAGCAGCGAAAAAGCCAGCCTGTGCTGGTCACGCATGAAGAACGACTGCTTCTCCGTTTGCGGGGAGACGGCGAGCAGCGACGCTCCGCCGGCCTCGATCTCGGCGGCGACGTAGTTCATGGCCTCCATCTGCCCGACGCAGAATGGGCACCAGCGGCCGCGGATGAAGCAGAGCACGAGGCGTCCTCTACTCAGCAGGTCGGCGGACGAGACCGGTTTGCCGTTGTGGTCCGGGAGTTCGAACCCGGGAGACTGGGCGCCAACCTTGAGCGCTTTGGCAGCGAGTCCATCGGCTTTGAGGCTGGCTACGGCGCGGGCATGGACAGCCTGCACGTCGGCGGGGACGTACCTGGCGATGAGTTCTTTGCGCTCGGCAAAAATTTCGCGCAGCGGCCGGATGTCGCCGTAGGAGCCGGATTCCTGGAGCGAGCGCCACTTCATAAAAGGTCTCCGCTGCGGACAATGCCG
>PMBA01000396.1:8818-9393 GCA_003152795.1 Acidobacteriaceae bacterium
ACTGAGAACTGAGAACTGCCTTCCTACATTCCCGGAAACTTCATCCCGGCCATGCGGCGCGCGAAGCTGGGCTTGCCCATTTGCTTGAACATTTTTTTCATCTGGGCGTACTGGCGGAGCAGGTTNNCGGCGGCTGCCGTTGATGGCTTCGTGGTGATTGCGCTCGAAGCCGGTCATGGAATTGATGATGGCCTCGACCCGGTTGATCTGTTTTTCGTCAACCTTGTCGGCGGCTTTCTGCAGGCCGGAGAAAGCGCCGACGCTGGGCAACATGCCGATGAGGCTTTGCAGCGAACCCATTTTGCGAACCTGTCGCAACTGGTCGCGGAAGTCTTCGAGCGAAAAACCGTCGCCGCTGAGCGCCTTGGAGGCAAGCTCGCTGGCTTTTTTCTTGTCGATCTGGGACTCGGCTTTTTCGATGAGCGACATAATGTCGCCCATGCCCAGAATGCGGGAGACGATGCGGTCGGGATGGAAGGGCTCCAGCGCATCGTACTTTTCGCCGATGCCGATGAACTTGATGGGCTGGCCGGTGACCTGGCGAATGGAAAGGGCCGCGCCGCCGCGGGCGTCGC
>PMBA01000098.1 GCA_003152795.1 Acidobacteriaceae bacterium
TGGGGAACGACAGGCCGAAGAGGCTGACCACGCTCAGGGTGCGGTCGTCCCAGAGATTGCGGCGCTGGGCGGAGCGGACGCCGGCGGGAATCGCCAGCACGATCGCGACGAATAATGACGCCAGAGTTAGTTGCAGGGTGAATGGGTAGCGCTGGGCGATCAGGCTGGTCACTCCCTGGTTGAAGCGCAGCGATTTGCCCAGATCTCCGTGGAGGACGCCTTTCCAGTAATTCAAGTACTGCTCGCCTAGCGGGACATCGAGGCCGTAGGCGTGTCTGGCGGCTTGGATGTCGCCGGCGGCGGCGCCTTCTCCCAGCATTTGCTGGATGGGGTCTCCGGGGACGAAGTGGATCAGCAGGAAGACGGTGGAGACGACCAGCCAGATGACCGGCAGGGTGTAGAGGACGCGGGTTAGGATGTAGCGCGGCATCGGGAATTAAAAACCTGTCACGTAACCTCAGCGGCTGAAGCCGCATTCACAATCATGCAATTACCGCAGCGCTGAAGCGCTGCGCCACCCAAATGCAGTTCTAGTCTCCGGCGCGCTGGGCCGACTTCTCTGACTCGGGTGCGGCTGAGGGCTCGGACGCGGGCAACGGTTCGATCCTGACGGTTGCGATGCGGTGGCCGTCCATTTTTTCCACCAGAAAACGCCGTCCCTCATAGTCGAAGGCCTCGCCGCCGGCGGGCATTTTCTGCAAGCGTGAAAGCACGAAGCCGGCTAGAGTCTCGAAGCCTTCGTCCTGAGGGAGTTTAAGCTCGTATTGGGCTTCGAGGTCGCGGATGTTGACGGCTCCGTCGAGCACCAGCGGGGCATTCGCATCGGCGACCGCGGGCTGGGTGGAGGCTACGTCGAACTCGTCTTCCAGTTCGCCGACCAGTTGCTCGAGCACGTCTTCAACGCTGATGACGCCGGCGGTGGAGCCAAATTCGTCGACAACTACGGCCAGATGGCGCTTGCGCTGCTGGAACTCGCCGAGCAGATCGAGCAGGGACTTGGTTTCGGGGACGACGAGCACGTCGTGCATGATCTGGCCGATCTTCATCTGGGCAATGCGTTCGGCGGATGGGACGGCGACCAGGCCGAAGCGGAGGCGGAGGCGGGTCCAGCGCATCAAGTCCTTGGCGTAAAGCACGCCGATAATGTGTTCGGGACCGCGCTGCGGATCATACACGGGGACGCGGGAGTGTTGTTCTTCGACCACACGCGACAGGGCTTCGTCGAGATTCAGGTCGGCGGGCAAGGAAAAAATTCTGGTCCGCGGCACCATCACTTGACGCGCGGTGATGCTGTCCAGTTCGAGGGCATTGAGCAGCATCTCTTCCTGAGCGGGAGAGAGCTGTCCGGAGTGATGGGCGGCGGTCACGATAAGCTTGAGTTCGTCGGGGGAATGGACTGAACCGTGGCGGACTTCGCGTGTCCCGAAGGCGCGCAGAACAAAACCCGCCGCGCCGCTCATGCCAATGGTCAGGGGGCGTGTGATGGTCAGAAAAACATCCATGGGGGCGGCGACCGCCAGTGCGACGCGCTCGGCACGTTGCAATGCCAGCGACTTCGGAACCAGTTCGCCGAGGATCACGTGCAGGCAGGTGATCATCGAAAACGCGACTGCGACGGCTATGGCGTGAGCGTAGATCCGTGCATAGGGAACGCTTCCAATCCAAGCCTCGAACAGGCGCGCCAGCACCGGTTCGCCGAGCCAGCCCAGCGTCAGGCTGGTAATGGTGATTCCCAGTTGCACGCCGTTGACGACGCGGCTGAGCTGCTGGTGAAGTTTGAGGACCGTGCGGGCGCCGGCGCGGTGAGCTTCGATCAACTGCTGTATGCGCGTCTCGCGCACGCTGACGAGCGCGAACTCAGCTGCGGCGAAGAAGGCATTGGCCGCCACCAGGAGCAGGATGACGAACACCCGCAGCAGCACGTATGCAATCATGGAACTCTAATTCTAACATTCCAAAGGGATAATGGTTTGGGGCAGGAGAATTCCTGGGAGTACGATCACGGGGCTTTCGGAACCCGCAGGCGGTACAATCAGAGTTGAACCCTCAATTGCTATCCGATACTGATTGCTTTCTTTTCCGTGGCCCGACGGTCTAAGTACTTGTATGACGGCTGCGAGCATGAAGAATGCACAGCAGTACAGTCGGGTCGCGCGGCTCGAAAATTTTTCAGGAACTAATCCGAGGTTTCTCCCGTAACAACAAGTGAATGCCGGTTCTAAGATTTGAAATCAAGCAGGAGGCGGTCGTGGAAGGCAACGGTAATGGCAAGAAAAAGCGGCGTAAGCGAATCATCTACGGCTCGATAGCAGCAACCGTTCTGATCCTGATTGTTACTGGCGCGCTGATCGCATCCAGCGGCGGCACCAAGATCGACCCCTCGAAGCTCGCCAAGGTCGAGAAGGGGGATCTTGCCAAGAGCGTAGTAGCGACGGGCAAGATCGAGCCCATCACCAAGGTCGAGATCAAATCCAAGGCCAGCGGCATCGTGAAGAGGCTTTACGTCGATTACGGCGACAAAGTTAAGAAGGGGCAAATACTAGCCGAACTCGACAAGGAAGAGATTCAGGCTCGCGTCGACCAGGCCCGCGCGCAATTGGAGGGCTCGAGCGCCAG
>PMBA01000037.1 GCA_003152795.1 Acidobacteriaceae bacterium
CTACGGCAGGTCAGGACAGGTGGTGCAGGTCGAAGGCTTGTTTGCCAACCTGTATAGCGAAACAGATGTTACCTTGCACAAGCCCGTCGTCACCGTTCCGTTTGAGACGCGACTGGAAGTGGTGGCCGAAGGAAAAGGAAATGACGCAGGATGGCTGCAAGTACGTTTGCCCGACCAGCGCATCGCGTGGATCCAAAGCGGAGATATCAATCGTGATTTACAGCCTCTGACCATAGCCCAATCGATTGCCTTGGCCAAACGGTTCCTGGGCCTGCCTTATCTGTGGGGCGGACGGTCCAGTTACGGTTACGACTGCTCGGGTTTTACGCAGATGCTGGTGCGCAGCCGCGGAACCAGCATGCCTCGCGATGCTGATCTGCAGGCGGCATGGGAGGGAGTTGAGGCTGTGGATCGTAAGGATCTGCGGGCCGGGGACTTGCTCTTCTTTGGCCCGGGGGCCGGCAAGATCACTCACACCGCCATGTATATCGGGGGAGGAGAATTCATCCACGCGACCACCCACGAGCATGCGGTGGTGCAGATCAGCCGGTTGGATGAGCAACCTTGGACACGAATTCTGGTCGCGTGCAGGAGGGTCAAATGAATCGGCGAGAGTGGATCAAAACCACAGGAACACTTGGCGTCGGGTGCATGGCTGCGAATGTCGGATCATTGGCCGCGCTCGCTGCAGAGTCTCAGGCGGGCTGCAAGTGGGANNAGCGCATACCGGGACACGATCTACGTCCGGCTAACCAGCGGCGGCGTGACCGGACTTGGCGAAGGTGCGCCGATCGTGCGTTATCACGAAAACGCAGAGGAGGGGAAAAGAGCGATTGAATCGATCCTCCCTTTCCTTGACGGCGCAAACCCGTGGCAATTCGAAAAACTNNATGGCCCAAGTCTTTCAACGAGTCGATGGGCAATTTGCCGCCAAAGCGGCTCTCGATATCGCCATCCTGGATTGGGTTGGGAAAAAACTGGATGTTCCGCTGTACCGCTTTCTTGGCCTCGACGCAGCCGACGCACCGATTACGACGTTCTCCATCGGAATCGATACGCCGGAAACCACCCAGAAGAAAGTCCTTGAAGCGGAGTCGTTTCCGGTGCTCAAGATTAAGGTTGGTCTGGACACTGATGAAGCGACGATAGCGGCGGTGCGCAGCGTTACCAAGAAGCCATTGCGGGTGGATGCGAACGAAGGTTGGAAAGACAAGGAAGAAGCAGTTCGCAAGATTAACTGGCTGGAGTCCCAAGGCGTGGAGTTCATTGAGCAACCGATGCCTGCGGACATGATCGAAGAAACCCGATGGGTAAGAAGCCACGTGCATCTGCCGATCATCGCCGACGAAGCAGCCGTAAATGCGCGCGCGCTCCGCAAGCTGGTCGATGCCTATGACGGAGTGAACGTCAAACTCGACAAGTGTGGCGGCATCCAGGAAGCTCTTCGCATGATTTACATGGCCAAGTCGCTGGGGATGAAAACCATGCTGGGTTGCATGGTCTCCAGTTCAATCAGTGTCACGGCGGCAGCGCATCTCTCGCCGCTGGTTGACTACGCGGACCTGGATGGGAACCTGCTAATCGGGAACGACCCATACCGTGGCGTCACGGTGCAAAAGGGTAAGCTCGTTTTGCCGGATGGACCGGGTCTGGGAGTGCGAACGCAGTAAAGACGTTTCGAGTCCTGAGCGAGGGGAAAACACCATGAGGCCGACATGGGTAGAGGTTTCGCTTGCAAGACTGCGGCAGAACTTCAGAAACCTCCAGCAGCATGTTGGAAAAGATGTTGCAGTCTGTGCCGTGGTCAAAGCTGATGCCTACGGGCATGGTGCGGTGCAGTGCGCGCGGGCGTTGGAGCAAGAGGGCGCAACCTGGCTGGGTGTCACCTCGACTGAAGAAGGAGTTTGCCTGCGGGATGCCGGCGTTGCGACCCACGTTTTGCTTATGACCGGCTATTGGCAGGGGGAAGAAAAAGAAGTCGTCAATCACAATCTGACGCCGCTGGTTTGGGAACGATGGCACGTCGACTCGCTTGCGAAGGCGGCGGTGAAGCTGGCACGTACACCATTTCCCATTCATCTAAAGATCGACACAGGTATGGCGCGGCTGGGAGCGAGTTGCCGGCACGTCGCGGAGTTTCTTCAACTGCTCAAAACCAATCCGGCGCTGGAACTGGAGGGTGTTGCCACACACCTGAAATCGGCGGAGGTTTTGGATGCTTCCGATGTCACGGAGCAACTCACCTGTTTCCGCAATGTCCAGAACATGATTGAAGCAGCCGGATTCAAGCCGACTTATTACCACGTGGCCAACACCGCCGCCCTGGCAAGCCGCCGCGAGGCGTGGAATAACATGGTCCGGTCCGGCATTGGTCTGTACGGCTACTACCTCCGCTTCGCATGCGACCGGACGAGTTGCCCAATTTCGGTTCCGAACGTCGAACCCGTGCTTTCGTGGAAAACCCGAGTCATCTCACTGCGTGAGGTGGGAGCTAATCAATCGATCGGATACGAAGGAGCGTATGTGACTTCGGCTCCGGCGCGTCTGGCAGCACTGCCAGTCGGGTATGGCGATGGCCTGAGCCGTCAGTTGTCTTCTCGCGGGCGAGTCATCATCCATGACACATACGCGCGCATTGTCGGCAATATCGCCATGGACATTACTGTGATCGATGTGACGCCGGTGGCAGATGTCAAGTTGGGCGACGAGGTAATCCTCCTGGGTTCCAGCGACCATCGTGGCGTCTCTGCCTGGGAGCACGCCGATCTCGAAAACACGATTCCTTACGAGGTGCTTTGTCGGATTGGTCGCCGCGTTCCGCGAGAGTACTTGGTGTAGCTGAGTTTCCTTTGGGGGACAGGTCCACACTGATGTGACGTTCTTGAGCCAAACGCCGCGAGTCAAGAACCGGGTCATGCCCTGCAATTGAGGATCTCATTCGCAGGTCCGGGATTCTGAGCGGATAAACCGAGTATCCGAAAGGAAAAGCATGCCTGACGTGCAATTGAATCGGCACGAACTGTCGCGCGAGTTAGGTGGCGTCGCTGCGACAGCTATCGTAGTAGGAACAATCATTGGGAGTGGCATTTTCCTGGTTCCCTCGGAGATGATGCGCGCGGTGGGCTCACCTGGACTCGTTTACTTAGCGTGGGTGCTCGGCGGCGTACTCTCATTTTTGGGTGCATTGACGTATGCGGAACTTGGGGCTATGAAGCCCGATGCGGGTGGCGAATACGTTTACGTCCGCGATGCTTACGGTCCATTGATGGGTTTCATGTACGCATGGACGACACTCCTCATCTCGAAACCTGGATCGATTGCGAGCATGGTGACTGGCATGGTGCGAATCCTTGGAACCTTCGCGGCATTTTCGTTCCTCGGCGCCATTCTCGTCAGGGTCCCCTTCGTGGTAACGGCTGGGCAACTAGTTGCGATTTCCATTGTCGTGTTCATCTCTTTCATCAATTACATCGGCGTGAAGAAAGCCGGAGAGTTCCAGGTTGTATTCACAGTTCTGAAGGTGGCGATCGTCGTAGGAGTCATTCTTGTATCGTTCTTCGCGGCGCGCGGCACATGGTCGAACTTCGCTACGCGCTACACTGCAGCACGTGGTGGGTCGGTTGGATTCGCGATCGCGTTGTTGGCAGCGCTATGGGCATATGACGGATGGAACAATCTGAACATGGTGGGGGGGGAAGTCCGCAGCCCGGGACGCAATATTCCGTTGTCGCTGATCGCGGGCGTCGGCCTTGTCGGCGCGCTTTACATGCTGATGAACGCTGCGGTGCAGTACGTAATGCCTTCCAGTGCGATTGCAGCGTCGCCGAGACCAGCTTCCGAGGCGGTACTGTTGACGCTAGGCGCAGGTGCGGCATCGCTTTTCAGTGGGTTGATGGCGATTCAAATGCTGGCGACATTAAACGGAACGGTCCTAAGCGGAAGCCGCGTGCCGTTTGCCGCAGCGCGCGACGGAGAGTTTTTCCCGGTTCTGGCGACGGTGCACCCGAAATATCACACGCCTTCGACAGCGATAATATTCCAGGCGTGCATCGCGGCTTTCCTCATTCTGTTTGCAGGCAATTTCCAGCAACTGTTCTCCATGACATTATTCGCCGAATGGCTGTTTTATATGATCACGAGCAGCACGGTATTCGTGTTCCGGAGGAAGGAACCGAATGCGATGCGACCATACAAGACACTGGGCTATCCGGTGGTGCCACTGACCTTCATTGCCGCATCGGCGGTTCTGCTCGTGTATACGTTCGCGGCCAACTTGAAAAATTCTGCAATTGGGTTGGCGGTGATTCTGACTGGCATACCGGTGCACTTCTATTTCAGGCATCGAAGTGCGCGTGTAACGCGGGGCCTGATGCCGTAACCGGGGAAGGGCAGTTACGGGCCAAGCATCCCATGGCGGAGGCGGTGAGTTACGCCCTAAGTCAGCGCTTGGAGCTGAACACCTTCTGTTCGGACGGGGGAACGGCAGCACGGTTGTCGAGGGAAGAGTGTTGTTCCACAGAGAGAAAGAATGCCGCGTCGCATCACGCTTCTGAGTTTTTGCGGCTCAGCACCACGCCCTTCATTTCTTGTTCACTGATGTTGTTATCGATGGGGCACGGCCCGAGTTTCTCAGTGGCTGCCGTTTCCCGGGGAAATGACTCGCCCATATTCGGAGGCGCGGCTGAGACGGTCGAACATGCGCCATGTGGCCAGAGAAATCTTGCTGATCGCCTCTTCTCCCTCGCGCTCGTTGCCTAAGAACGAAGTCATCACGCAAATGATGTAGGGACGGCCCTCGAGGAAGACGAGGCCGGAATCGTTCCGAACGGCTTCCAGTTCGCCCGGCTTGTTGGCTATCTTCAGGCCGGCGGGCAAGTCTCGCGGGATCCATGATTCTTTGTTTGTGCTCAGGACTTTGAAGAAATCGGCGGCCGATTCGTTGTTCAACACCTTGCCACGATAGATCGCGCCGAGCAGCATCATCATTTCGCGCGGCGAGGAAATATTTTCGCGGCCTTCCTTGGCAGCCGCCAGATCCATCATCTTGCGGCGCAGCCTGGTGTGCGCAAGTCCAAGCGAGTCGAGCATGGCATTGACATTCTCCATGCCAACGCGGTCGATGAGAACGTTGGTGGCAGAGTTGTCACTGACGGCGACCATCATGGTGGCGAGATCGCGGAGAGTAATTCGCGTGACGCCTGGAGTGAGGCCGCCCATGATGTCGCTGTCCGGAACCAGGTCCGAGGACTGCACGGTATAAAGATCGGTCAACTTCAGCTTGCCTTGCTGCGCCTGAAGATAGAGATCCGCAAGCACCGCAATTTTGATGGAACTGGCCTGCGCAAAGACCTCGTCGGGACGGACAAAAATGTGATCACCGGTCGTGATGTCTTCGATGGCAACGCCCATGACGCCATCGAGATGTACGTCAAAATCCTGAATCGAGGCCTCGAGCTTCTGCCACAGAACCCGCTGTTTCTCAGGTAGAGATTTTACCGGGATGGGCACCGTCTGAGCGAAGGCCGTGGCCAGCAATACGATGACACAGACGAATTGTCTCAAAGGGGGTAGCCTCCTAAGGGCCAAGGAAACGGGGCGGAACGATTCGAAAGCAGTGATTCAGGAGTTGGTTTCCTAAATCCAAACAAATTGTATCCTATGCCAAGTTGAGGTGAGCACGTGTACATTTCTGCAATGAGGATCATAAATTGATGAAGACAAGAACAGTGAATCGTCGCACCATTAACTCTGAACAGATCGCGCAGATCACCCATGTACGGTTTTGCACCGTTGGGGACGCCTTATTTGTCCAGCAGCCGGAGCCGAAGCTGCGGACCGCGACAAATTTTGTCGAGCCGCTTTGATGCGAGCGCCAGAGTGCTGAAACTGAAGGGCCGATGATCAACTGAATTGATCCTGATTGTCCATCAGCCCTTGTTGCTGAGCAATGAGAAATCGACAATCCAACCTAGCTCACAATCGTTCGAGCCTCATTTGAGCCCGAACGCTCTCTCGATCCCGGATCACCCTTGCCTTCGAACCGTCCACCAGCACCTCCGCCGGTTTGCAGCGCGTATTGTAGTTTGATCCCAGCACAGCGCCGTACGCTCCCACATCCAGAATCGCCAGCAAATCGCCTTCGCGTACGACCGGCAGTTCGCGGTCGCGCGCGAAGAAGTCGCCGGTCTCGCAGATCGGGCCGACCACGTCGGTCGCGAT
>PMBA01000054.1 GCA_003152795.1 Acidobacteriaceae bacterium
ATTCCGGGCCCGAAGTCTTAGTGCTGTATCTGAAGCGCCCCCCAGCGAAGAACTGGGAGTTGAGACGCTGTGGAGGGGCGCTTCAGATACAGCGACTTGAAGGAAGCCGCCCCTGGGGACTATGGGATTTGTTTCTTGATAAGGCGGTCGCTGTCGTTTGCGGTGTGGGTCTTGCTGTCGGTGCGCTTCCGTTTCAGTTGCTGGTGGCAGAGAGAATGGTCGTAGGCCGGCACGTCGGAGAGTCTGGAGTGCGCCACCAAACTGCGTTCTGAGGAATGGGAGACAGAGAACCAGTGTGCGCGCCGAAGCACGAGCGAGATTCGAGGCTGGAGATGGGGATTCATGCGGCGCACCGACTGAGAGGAGGCGGAGATCGGAGGAGGAGTTGCGCGGCGGAGAGGCGCTCGACAACTTGCATGGTCCCGCCGCAAAGCGGACATCGCCACAGCGAGTGAATGGGCAGTGCGGACGACGCGGCGCCTGCTGCTGGCGGATCGGATGGCTGGAGCAACCGGAAACAGAGTGGAAGAAACTCCGCTCGCCGTCGGTTAGCAAGAAATCCGAAGTTGCGGATGCGCATGAAGCCGCGCGGCAACAGGTGCAGCAGGAAGCGGCGCAAGAACTCTTCGACCGGCAGGATCATGAGCCGTTTCTTGTTGCCGTGAGCGGAGTCGCGCCAGCGAAAGGTTACGTTGCCCTCGGAGAGAGCAACCAACCTGCTGTTGGAGATGGCGACGCGATGAGTGTAAGCACCGAGATAGCGCAGCACATGTTCTGGCCCGCCGAAAGGCCGTTTGGCGTAGACGACCCAGTCGTGACGGAACAGAACCCGCAGCCACGAGGCGAAGGCGCGCGGTTCTGCAAGCGGTAAGAGATGTCCGTGGAACTGGAGTGCACCCGCATGATAGGCGGTCTTGAGTCCGGCGATAAACTTGCCGCGGAAGACACGACTGAGCACCTTGGCGGGAAGGAAGAAGGAGCAGCGCGAGGAGATCCAGCGGGAATGATCCGGAGCGAGACCGCCGGCGGCAACCACGCAGTGGACATGGGGATGATGTTGTAGTCGCTGGTCCCAGGTATGGAGCACGCTGAAGAAACCGATCTCGGCTCCCAGATGCCGGGGATCGCGAGCGATCTCCAGCAGGGTTGCAGCACTGGCGTGAAACAGCAGGTTGTAGATCAGCCGTTTATTCTGCAATGCGAGCGGAGCCAGTTCCCGCGGCAGCGTGAAGACGACGTGCACGTAGCTGGTGGGCAGCAACTCCCGTTCCCGCGCCTGGAGCCAGCGCAGACGGGCGTTGCCCTGACACTTAGGGCAGTGCCGGTTTCTGCACGAGTTGTAGGAGATGGCAGTATGTCCGCAGTCTGAGCACTGATCGCGATGCCCACCCAGCGCGGCGGTGCGGCAGCGTGTAATGGCCAGCAACACTTTTTCGTGTTGGCCGTTGATCCACCTGCGGCTGCGCTCAACGAAGGACTGTCCTGCACAGCGAACGATGTCGGCCACCTCCAGAGGAGGCGGGTTCATATGCTCTGCGTCGGTTCTCCTTCTCCTCGGATCGTGAGCGCATCCAGCGGACTGCCGGTAGCGCTGAGATGCCGCCGGGAGAGATGCAGATAGATCGTCGTTTCCTCCAAGTCGCGGTGCCCCAGCAGCATCTGGATGGTACGCAGGTCGGCACCGGCTTCGAGCAGATGCGTGGCAAAGCAGTGGCGCAGAGTGTGGGGATGGATGCGCCTGTGCTCAAGACCGGCGCGTTCGGCGGCCTGCTGACAGGCGTTCCAGAGAACCTTGGTGGAGACCGGATGACTCGCCGTATGCCATCGGTTACCGGGGAACAGCCAATCGGTGGGCTTGCGTTTCAGCCCGCGCCAGTAGACGCGCAATGCCTCGAGCAGCTTGGGACTGAGCATGACATCACGGTCCTTGCGTCCCTTGCCTCCCCGGATATGAATGACCATGCGTTGGCTGTCGATGTCGCTGATCTTCAGGTGCGCCACTTCTGCGCGACGTGCGCCCGTGGCATAGAGGGTCATCAGCAGAATGCGATGAAAGGGAAACTCTGCCGCGTCGATCAGACGCGCCACTTCGTCCTGGCTCAGCACCTGCGGCAAGTGCAGAACCTTCTTCGGATACGGTGTCTCGGCAACGCTCCAGCCACGCTTCAACACCTGTACATAGAAGAAGCGCAAAGCGGCCAAGCGCTGCGTTACGGTGTTGGGGGCCAGTTTCCAGCGCGTGAACAACGCGGCCTGATACTGGCGAATATGCTCGGGGCCAAGCTGATCGGGTGANNGTAGTTCCTCAAGCATGATCTGGCGTAGATGGGTCACAGAGAGTTCCTCCTCTGCGACAACAAACTAGCTCAGATCACCTCGACCGTCGGCTCCGCAACACGCGATCGCGTCCGCCGCAAAGCGGCTTAGTTCAAGTCGGCTTCGAGGAAATCGCGATCAATCTCCCCCAACCCGTTTCGGGACAGCTTCCGGTTTGCCGACTAACCGGAAGTGATCGCATGGCGACTCGAATCGAAATGCCGAGTACAGCCAATTCCGCGAGTTGTGCGCCAACTGAGTGGCACTGGTTGGATTGGGCGTGCTAGACTTGCCGCCGATTTGCATCTCCTTTTCAGCGAGGGAAGTGTGAGCGACCCGATACCCAGGTCAGCCCCTCACAACTCAGGCTCCAGTTCCGATCCCGAAGCCACCCTCGACTCGGCAGCTGCTCCGGTGGGCGCATCTGCACCCGCTTTAGGCTCAATCGGGCCCTATCGGCTAATCCGCAAACTCGGGGAAGGAGGGATGGGGCAGGTGTGGCTGGCCGAACAGTCAGCGCCCGTCAAGCGCCAAGTTGCGTTGAAAATCATTAAAGCGGGGCGCTACGACCATTCCGCTTTACTGCGCTTCGACGTGGAACGGCAGACGCTGGCGATCATGGATCACCCTGCCATCGCCAAGGTCTTCGATGCGGGCTCGACTGCCGAAGGTCAGCCTTACTTTGTTATGGAGTATGTGCCGGGCTTACCGATCACTGCATACTGCGACCAGAAGCACCTCTCAGTCCAGGAGCGGCTAGCCCTGTTCATCAAGGTTTGTGAAGGCGTGCAACATGCGCATCAGAAAGCGATCATGCATCGCGACCTGAAGCCTTCCAACATTTTGGTCGTTGAAGTCGATGGCAAGCCGATGCCGCGCATTATTGACTTCGGCATCGCGAAGGCCATCTCGCAGCAAGGTGAGGACGAGACGCTGGTAACGCGTGCCGGAGGAATGGTGGGTACGCCGGGATACATGAGCCCGGAGCAAGCGGATCCCACCGTGCCCGATGTAGATACTCGCACTGACGTTTATTCGCTCGGCGTGGTGCT
>PMBA01000367.1 GCA_003152795.1 Acidobacteriaceae bacterium
AATTGTTAAGTCGCGAAATAAGTTAGCGTTCTCATCCGCACGTGTTCCGCCAACCGCTGCCACGAGCGACCGGCTCCGAATCGCTACGACAAGCGAAGACGCCACCGCTACCAACGCGAGGAGAAGTGCTACAGTCGCACGAAAGCGCGTGTTCTTAAGACTATCCCCGTTCATGTTGTCCCGCCATATACCACAACAACGATTGTGGCAGATGTCACCCGTTAGTATATTTTCGAATTCGACCCGCCGATGAGCAAGAGAACCGACGCTTTGGGCAGCTTGCCGGCTTGCCGGGCATATTACGCTCAAATCCATATCCGTTTGAACGGAAGCTGTCGTGCTGCGTACCGTTAAAGGATTCGGGACCATATCGCCACGATCAGAACGCAAGGTGCTTCCGAGGGGGGGCTCGAGAGCTGGTAGTGAAGCGAAGAGCTGCCGGACACGGAAACGAAGTTTTGAAAGACGAGGCGCTACCTCCTAGTCGCGGTCCTTCGCCAGCCAGCCCTGCAGACCCACGATTCGCCACTTCTGAAGCAAATGGTGGGCTAGGGGTCTAACCGCAGTTTGGAAAGTCGGTGAAGTGTTGTCGGGAACTGTTCCCATGATGACACTAATTAACTGTTGCAAGTTATCGCAGTAAGCGCGGCCGCGTGATCCTACGCGAAAAGAACGCCCCCCAGTCCGCTTGACCTGCCCCCCGAAAATTAGTCCAGTGGAAATGTGACTTCTCCATTTACGATGGCCCGCCAGGGCCGGAGGAGGAGGAGTCGTGAGGAAGAGTCGATTCAGCGAGGAACAGATCATCGCCATCCTGAAGGAATCGGAGGCGGGAGTGGAGACGGGAGAGCTGTGCCGACGGCATGGCATCGCGCGGGGGTGCTTCTACCGCTGGAAGGGGAAGTATGGCGGGATGGAGGTAAGTGAGGCAAAGCGGCTGCGGCAACTGGAGGAGGAGAACCACCAGCTCAAGCACACCGTCGCCGAACTGCTGCTGGACAAACGAGCATTACAGGCGGTGGTCGCAAAAAAATGGTGAGCCCGCGGCTGCGGAAGGAAGCGGTTGTAGTGATGCGCTCGGAAGTCGCGGTCTCCGAGCGACGCGCCTGCGGGCTGATCCAGATTCATCGGGGGACGTATCGGTATCGGCGACGGCCGGAGGACGGCCAGCTACGAGTGCGGCTGCGCGAGCTGGCCGAAGAACGACGCCGGTTCGGCTACCGCAGGTTACAGGTGCTGCTGGTGCGCGAAGGGTGGGTAGTAAACCACAAGCGGGTATACCGGCTGTATGTGGAGGAGAAGTTGGGCATTCGTCGTAAGCGAGGACGCCGCCGGGCCCCCGCCGCAGCGCGACTGGTGTTGACGCCACCGACCGAGCCGGACCAGGTCTGGACAATGGACTTCACGCAGGACACGTTCGCCAGCGGACGGCGGTTCCGCACCCTGAACCTGATGGATGGTTGCACCCGCGAGTCGCTGGAGATCGAGGTGGACACTTCGCTGCCGGGGCTGCGCGTGGTGCGGGTGTTGGAAGGTCGGAAACAGCAAGGACGAAAACCGAAGCACATGATCATTGACAACGGCACGGAGTTCACCAGTCAGGTGGTGGACCGGTGGGCGTATGAGAACGGGGTACAGCTGCACTTCATCACGCCCGGCCGGCCGATGGAGAATGGCTACATCGAAAGTTTCAACGGCAAGTTCCGGGATGAGTGTCTAAACGAGAACTGGTTCCTGGACCTAGCCGATGCGCGACGCAAGATCGGCGACTGGAAGTGGGACTACAATCACGTCCGGCCGCATTCGGCGTTGGGTTACCTGACGCCAATGGAGTTTGCCCAAGCATGGGCCGTGAGCGGCCGTGGAAAAGATGCTCGGTGGAAAAGTCCAACAGCAGACTTTCCCACCGAGCTTGGAAATCCCGCAGAAGGCGCGGGATTCCCACTTTCCCACCGCCGTGACGACGGCGGACGTGTTACAACGACCACGTCCGAAAACTCAAACCCGGAGAAAGTCTCATTATCCCTGGACTAAGAATGGGGGGCAGGTCACGGCGAACAGCCTGTTTGCGATAGTTACCGTCAACCACCGCCCGATACAAAAGAAAAAACGAGATCGTCAATTGTTTTGCGGCCACAGATTGGTTAACTCAAATCCAATACCAGACCGGATCAAGGACCGCGCCTCAACAATGTAATGGACTGCCCTTTACTGCTGTCCCGAGGTGAACCCCATGCGCTGCAACAAGTCCTGAAAGCGGGAGTCCGTGCGGAAGCTGTCCCACTTGGGGTCGACCTTGAGGAATATCATATGCACGTCTCGGGCCTCGTAGGCTTTTTCGAGCCAGTCCAGAGCATGGTCCTTTTCGCCCAACGCGGCATAGATCATGGCGATGTTGTATGGCGGGACGTAGCTCTTCTGCGATTGGCGCTTCAATTCTTCAAGCACATCTCGCGCCGCATCTTGCCTGCCGGATAGTGCGTACGCGTGTCCCAGCGAAGCAACCGGCTCGGAGTCTCCCTCGGAAAGGTCGCGGGCTTTTGTAAACTCTTCAATTGCCTCCGGATACATCCCCTTCTGCTCGTAAGCCTTTCCTAGGTGGAGATGTCCTACCCAAAAATGCGGGTTCATTCTTATCGTCTTCTGCAACTGTTCGACCGCAGCATCGTACTGGCGCGCCTGGAAGAGGAACATTCCAAACAGCGCATTGGTGATCAACGAAAGGGGATCGAGTTCCCGGGCCCGTTCTGCTTCGGCAAGCGCTTCTTTGTGTCGCCCGACATTTGACAAAAGGTGGGCATAGCGAACATGCGCACCCGCCAGGTTCCTGTTCAGCGCAATCGCGCGCACGGACTGTCGCTCCGATTCAGCCCAGTTCCACTCGTAAAACAACTTGATTCGCGCATCGGAGTCGTGGGCTTGGGCGAGTGCATTATCCAATTCCAAAGCTTTTGCCGCTGCCGCCTGCGCACCTGGGAAGGACTCCCTGGGAGGCGAATCGCTGATCATGGGAAGCACGGCATAGCAATCCGCCAGCCCGGCATAAGCCAGCGCATACTTCGGATCCCTTTTCGCTGCCTCCTGAAAGTAGTTGATTGCCTGTCTGAAGCCGGTCGGCGTGAGCATGTTCCAGTGATACAAACCCTTCAAGTAGAGGTCGTACGCTTCGGGATCGAGCCTGCGCGTCGTCTCCAGTTCGCTCTTCTGTCCCGGCGTAAGTCGTAGACCGACCTGTTGCGAGATCACTTGTGCCAACTCGTTCTGCACGCCCAAAAAGTCTGGGATCTCGCGATCATAGCTCTGCGCCCAGAGATGAGTTTGGTCTTGCACGCGGATCAACTGGGCAGCGATGCGGACCTTTTCGCCGTCTCGGCGCACGCTTCCTTCAAGAATGTAGTCGACACCCAGTTCATGCCCGATCTGGCTGATCGTCTTATTTGTGTGCTTATACGCCATCGCGGAGGTGCGAGCGATGACGCCCAACTGTTCAGGGGTCAGTTTGCCCAGGTCCGTAATGGTCTCTTCGGTCAGACCATCGCTGAAGTATTCCTGCTCCGGGTCATTACTCAGATTTTGGAAAGGCAGGATCGCCAGCATCACTCGCTTTTGGACGGCTGGGTTCGCGGACGAATGCCAGCGCGCTAGGTATGCGATGCCGACCAGAATGACGAGCAGAGCAGCCGCTGAAAGCACCAAAACTGGCCGCCGGATACGCCAAGGTCGGCCATGCCTCACTTCGGCGTCTGGAGCAGCAACGCTATCCGAAGATTGAGGAGCTAGCGCGACGGCTTCACGAACCGGCGCTATGAAGCGATACCCACGACGGGAAACTGTCTCGATGAATCGCGGGTTCTCCGCGGAATCACCGAAGGCAACCCGCAGTTTCCGGATGGCCGTGTTCAGGCCTTCATCGAATCCCACATACGTGTCGGCCGGCCACAACTGCGCCTGCAACTGCTCGCGGGTGACCACTTCGCCAGGACGCTCCAGCAAGATGGCCAGAACGCGAAAAGGCTGCTCCTGCATAGGCACTCTTCGCCCATCTTTGTGGACTTCGCCAGAACCGAAGTCAATTTCGAAGAGTCCGGTGCGAACACGACGGCTGGAACTGGCAAGCGGGTCCATTAACCTCCACCAAGGAACCTGATTCTACCCCCAGACTTCAGTTCATGGAACTGAATAACCCCTTCGGCAGCTCTCTCTTAGCAAGTCAGGGAGGATTTAGGGCGGGTCAATTGACCGGGCTTGCGTCCCGCGCTAAGAGTACACACACTTCGGCGGTTGCTTCGCAATAAAGCGGGTCGCGCTGAAGAAAACAAGAAATCAATGAATGAGGAGAGTTTATGAACAAGAAGCTAGTCGTAAATGTGGCCGCGTTGGTTGTGCTAACGCTCGGGGCTTTGGGGTCAGGATACGCCCAGAGTGAGTCTGCTGCCTGCAACAACAAGCTCATCACGGGCAACTACGGATTCACCATCCAGGGCAACAAACTGGGAGGTCAGGGACCCACGGGCCCACAGGTGGGCGTGGCGATGACTCAGTTCGATGGCAAGGGTGGGCTCACCCAGATCGACACGGTTACGGTGAGTGGCGAGGTCGTCGCTGATTTCACCCACACCCCGGCTACTGGTACTTACACGGTGAACTCCGATTGCACCGGCACCTTCACCATCAACTTCACCGACGGCCGTCCGCCGGTCGTCGCAAACTTCGTGGTGGTCGAAGGTGGGGCCGAAATCGATACTGTAGTGATCAGTGCGGGCGGGAACCAGGGAATAATCGCCACCGGCAGCGTCGGAAAAAGACGGTTTGCCAGACACTGAACGTCAGTTCGTGGATTGGAGAACCGCGCTGCGGGGCGGTTCTCCTGCGCCCACGGGCAAGAACCATCAAACACTTACGCAAGCTGATGTAATATCGCCATAGCACCAAATGAGCGTAGTAGGTGCTAACGCGATTACACTCACAACCCCGGACTCGGCGAGTCACTGGTTTCACATTGACGCGAAAAGGTTTTTGGGGGAATAATGAACAACGTTTTGGGGCAAAAAGGAAATTCCGGGCAATAACGCTGAAGAGCCGCAGAATCTAGCGATTGGGTGCTGAAAAAGGAGACTCCGCGTGAATAGGCAGCCCTTGCCCGCGTCTCGCAAAGTTCCATACGTTCTGGTATTCACTGCGTTAGTCTTGGCGATAACAGGCCTCCTCCTACCCAATGCTGCGGGACGAGAATCTTCGAACGCGCAAGAAGATAGGCCGCGACCGCATTCCGCGGAGCCAGGGCCCAAGGAGCCGCAGTCTCAAGAACCGCAGACCCCAGCAGCGCAGTACGATAAGGCTATCTTTCAGAAACCGATTCCAAGTGATCAGCTCGCATTCCTGAATCATTTTGCGGGGGCAGCGTCGGGCGACGTCGTTCGAGACAAACAATACCGCAAGCTAATGCACAGCGTGATCCCCGATTGCATCTTTCACTACGGCTGGGACATTATGCTTCCCGACGCACTGGAAAAGGTCCTCACAGGTTCGACCCTGGCGGTTCAAATCCGCGATGGGCGATACCTGTTGGTGTCCGGTCGGAGCGGACCGTACCTCGCGGGCCGGGGATTCATGTGGATTGACCTGC
>PMBA01000455.1 GCA_003152795.1 Acidobacteriaceae bacterium
GCTCTACCAACTGAGCTACGTCGGCTGCTCTGCACTTTCTTTAGTTTACCAAATTGCTCGGCGGACAAGAACCTCTCATCAGTCATCGGTCATCAGTCATCCGCGTTCCAGACAGACATTCGCCATTGTCAGCAAGAATCTTGAGGCAATCCAGCGCGATACGAACAGCGGTCGGATTACTCTTCCATGAGGGGACGCCGGCATCGGGTCCGCTGTACTATAGCTCTAAACTAGCTCTAAACCTTAATCCTGCGGAGCGTGTCATGATCCCTGCACTCGCGAACCTGCAACCTGAACCGGTATGGAAGCACTTCGATAGACTGGCGGCCATCCCGCGCGCCTCCACCAAGGAGGCCGCGGCGCGCGACTACGTCCTGGCGCTGGCCACAAAGCTCGGCCTGGAATCCGTGCAGGACGACGCCGGCAATCTCGTGATCCGGAAGCCGGCGCGGCCGGGACGCGAGGGAGCGCCGATGGCTCTGTTGCAGGGCCACCTCGACATGGTGTGCGAAAAAAACGAAGGGACAGTTCACAATTTCGACGTCGACCCTATCAAAGTGGTAAGAGACGGCGACTGGCTGAGGGCAGATGGCACGACTTTGGGCTCCGATAACGGAGTCGGCGTGGCTGCGGCCCTGGCTGTAATGGAGAGCAATAATATTGCCCACGGACCATTGGAGTTCGCTTTCACCATCGACGAGGAGACCGGGCTCACGGGCGCTTCGGCATTCCCAGGCGGATTGCTTCAGTCCAAATATTTCCTCAACCTTGACAACGAAGAGAAGGGGACGCTCTGCATCGGGTGTTCCGGTGGTGTCAAAACGACTGCTCGACGTAAGGTCGGGCTTCGTCCGGCAGGCGCAGGGTCGGCCTGGCGGATCAAGGTGTCTGGCCTGAAAGGTGGCCACTCCGGTGTCGATATCCATCAAGGCCGCGGCAATGCTCTACGGATCATGGGGGGAGTACTTCAGGTCCTGCTGGATCGGCTTTCGATCGAAATCGCCGAGATCAACGGTGGAAGCGCGCAGAATGCGATTCCGCGCGAGGCTGCAGCCCTGGTGCTAGCCGATCCTGCCCGCGAGAGTGAACTGAAATCGCTTGTGGCCACCGCCGAAGCTGGATACAAGGCCGACCTGGGGGGATTCGATTCCGGATTGCGGATCACGATCGAGAAAGCCGACCGCCCTGGGAAGGTGCTCGACCCGGCCGCCGCAAAACAAACGGTGGCGCTGCTGGCGAGCCTGCACCATGGCGTTCTGGCGATGAGCCCGGACGTTGACGGCCTGGTCCAGACGTCCACGAATCTGGCGACGGTCAGCACCAAAGGCGACGTGGTGGAGATCGTTACCAGTCAGCGAAGCGCAATCGAGAGCAGCATGCTGGCGGCGGCCCGAATGGTCGCGACGATATGCTCCCTGGCAGGGTTCGAAGTAGAGCACGGAGGCAAGTACCCCGGCTGGAAACCTGAGCCGAACAGCGACATCGTGCGCCAGCTCCAGCAGGTGCACAAGCAGTTGTTCGGCGAACCTGCCAGGCTGATCGCCATGCATGCTGGCCTGGAATGTGGCGTCATTGGCGAGAAATACCCCGGCATGCAGATGGTATCTTTCGGCCCGACGATCGTGGATCCGCATAGCCCCAACGAGCGCGTGCAGATCTCGTCTGTGGAAAGCTTCTGGAACTATCTGAAGCTGGTGCTCGAGAAGCTGTGAGTCCGATCAAACAATTTTTCGAGGATCCAACCTCCGGCTAATTGAAGTTTCCCGGTTGCAACGGTCATCGTTTCGGCGCCCGCCCGGTGGACTCACGCACTACCAGGGTCGGTTCAATTGCGATCTCAGGCGAGCGATCCCCGTCGCCTTCGATCATCCGGATCAGGGTCTCGGCGGCGATTTGGCCCATTTTGGCCAGTGGTTGCCGCACCGTGGTCAGACTGGGTGTGTGGAAAGCGGCCCAGGGAATATCGTCGAAGCCCACCACTGAGACATCCTGCGGAACGCGAAGACCCTCTTCCTGGATGGCGCGGATGGCGCCGATCGCCGAGATGTCGTTGTAGGCGAACAACGCGGTAAAGGGTTTCTTGCGGGCCAGCAGTTGCTTCGCGTAAGGGTATCCCACTTGGGGAGACGGGTCGTCGAACTCGAGGTTGATGATCAGGTCCGAATCCATTTCAAGACCCAATTCCCGCGCCACACTGCATACCGCTTTCCATCGCTCTTCCGCGTCCGAACTAAAGGGCTGGCCTTTCATGAATGCGACTTTGCGATGGCCCAGAGCCAGCAGATGCTCCAGGGCCACCCGCGCACCCCGCTCCTGGTCTAATACGATGTTGGTAACTCCCTTCAAGGTCCGGTGCCCGGCCACGGAAACCGTTGGCAAAGACAGGGGCTCCACCAGGCTGGTGTCTACCGTGATGAACCCTTCCACGCCCCGCTCCAGCAAAAGCTGCGAGTGATCCCGCAACATGGATGCGTCGTGCCGGTGAATCACCGTGAGGAAAAAATAATTGTGCTGCCGAAGATAGGCCTCGACTCCGCTAATCACCATGGAGCCATATGCGTCCCCGATCTCCTCGATGATGAGACCCACGGTGTAGGTGCGCTTCTTACGCAGCGATCTTGCCAGGAAATTTGGACGGTAGTTAAGTTCCCGGGCGGTCGCTTGGATACGCTGTCGCGTGTGCTCCGGGATGGCGCGCGCGGAAGGGGCATCGTTCAGCACCGCCGAGACGGTGCCGGTAGCCAGGCCGACACGTTCCGCGACTTCTCTCAGCGTGACTCTTCCCGGTTGACTGATGCGAGACTTTTTCTGTCTTCCCATTCCGCGCAGTTATCGCGAACGCCTCATGAGACATCCGCAGTTCCTCTTTGAAAAGATCAAACACCGATTGCAGCCGGAGCCACTGTCGGCACCTGGCGCGCGGTGATCCCGACGCCAAGCATTCCGGTATTCCTTAACGGACCGACAAGCTGTAGACGGTGACCGTGTGATAATGCTTGCCCGGTTTCAATTCCGTGGTTGGGAAATCGGGATGATTCGGTGAGTCTGGAAAGTGTTGCGTCTCCAGGCACAACGCCGAATGCACCTCGTCCGCCTTCCCGCCTTTACCTTTGATCGAGCCGTCCAGGAAATTACCCGTGTAGAACTGGATTCCGGGCTGGTCCGTCAGAACTTTCAGCACGCGCCCGCTTCCCGGATCATAGACTTCGGCGGCTTCCGACAATTTTCCGTCCCCGCCATCCAGCACCCAGTTGTGGTCGTACCCGCGACCTCGATGAAGCTGTTCATCGTCGGCGTTAATGCGCGCTCCCACGGCCGCCGCTTTACGAAAATCAAAGGGAGTCGATGCCACCGGCTTCAGTTCGCCGGTTGGAATCAGGCCGGCATCCACCGGGGTAAAGCGGGACGCGTGAAGGGTCAGTTGGTGGTTCAGAATATCACCCTGCCCGGCGAGGTTGAAATAAGAGTGATTGGTCAAATTGACCACCGTGTCTTGATCGGTGGTGGCCGAATACTCAATCCTTAAGTCACCTCTCACCAACGTGTAGCGAACCACTGCCGTCAGATTGCCGGGAAATCCCGCTTCGCCATCCTTACTCAAGTAAGTCAACTCCACTCCGTTCGCGACTGGTTTTGCTTTCCAAACCACGTTGTTAAATCCGTGCGGACCGCCATGAAGAGTGTTCTCGCCGTTGTTCAGTGGCAATGAATATTTCTTGCCATCCAGCGTGAAGCTGCCGTGCGCGATTCGATTCGCATAACGGCCAATGATCGCCCCGAAAAATGCGCCCGAAGGCCCATTGCTGTTGGCCGCATAGCCATCGAGATCATCGAACCCCAGCACCACGTCGGCAGGCTTGCCGCTGCGGTCGGGAGCTTTCAGGGAAACCACAATCCCACCGTAGGTTGCGATTCGAGCCTCGTAAGCGCCGTCGCTCAGCGTATAAATTTCTACCGGAGTTCCATCCGGCATCTTCCCAAAGGGCTGGTTTGTCACCTTCGTCTTACCCTCCGCAGTCATGCTGAACAACGTCAACCAAAACCCGCCGATCACGATCATCCGCACGACTCTCTGAACGCTCATTGCCGCTCCTCGCTTCGAATTCCCATGTGTTGCCCGGCTGCAACGATTATCAAGGTTAACAGCGCGTCGCTCCTGCCGTCGCTATCCCGCTGGCCCCAGTGAAATTACCCGAAAGCCCCGTCCCCATCGCTGCACCCTGCCCTCATGACTGTCGCTTGGGCGCGAACTTGAAACAATAAATGAGTCCGAACACCAGCAATGCCGCTCCCCACCACACATTCGCGTGCAAGTGGAAAAGCACCACGCCCGGATTCACCGGAGGACTTACCAACTCGTAAATTCCCGCAGCCAGGATCAGCGCGCCATTCACGGCCAGCGAAATGCCAATGAAAAACCAGATTGAAATCATGCTACGTGCCTCCGTTTACCCGAAAGTCGTCTACCAGAAAATAATATTCAGTGCAAAGAAAACGACCGCGACCACAGCGGCCCAGAAAAGAGGCTTCTTGTATAGCGGTACGTCCCCTACAGCGGGAATTTCCGTCAACCCGTACACCAATCCATTCAATTCGCCGTCAGGTATCGGTTTGGTCGCCAGACTTACGACTACGGTCACGACCACGCAAACGATGAACGACCAGAGCGCCTGATACATATCCTGGGCAAGGCCTTTCGCATCCGGCGAGAGCGCCACATAACGCAGCGCCGAAGGATCGAGTTTTACCCAGGTCCACATACCGATCGAAGAAAGCGTCCCGCACAGCAATCCCCAAAATCCGCCCGGGCCGGTCGCCCGCTTCCAGAGCATGCCGAGCACGACAGTCCCGAACAACGGAGCGATAAAGAAGCTGAACAACGCCTGCACGTAATCCATGATGCTGGCGAACTGCATTACCAGATACGCGGTACCCACACTGACCAGAACGCCGATGATCGTGGTCCAGCGCCCCATGTTCACGTAATGATGGTCGCTGCCCTTGCTGTTGATAAACGGACGGTAGATGTCGTACGTCCAGACTGTCGTAAAAGCGCTCACATTCCCCGCCATCCCCGACATGAAGCCTGCGATCAGAGCCGTAACTCCAAGTCCCAGCAGTCCCGGTCCGCAGTAGCGCGCCAGCATCAACGGGAGAACGTCGTTGTAACTGTGGCCCCCGGTTACCGCGGCGACCGACTCCGGAACCAGTTTCACCGGCAGTACGGCCAAGCCAATCAATCCCGGGAGGATCACGATGAAGGGAACCATCATTTTGAAGCCAGCGCCGATAATCGGCGCCATTTCCGCGCTGCGAATATCTTTCGCGGCCAGAATGCGCTGCACCACCAGGAAGTCCGTCGTCCAGTAACCCATCGAGATGACCGCGCCCAGTCCAAACACAATGCCGGTCCAATGGATTCCCATGGGATTGGTGGAGAATGAGCCCAAACCCGACCAGAGATGAACGTACTGTTCCGACGTTCTCTGTGCAATCTGCAGTTTGAGATTGGTCCAACCACCCGCTTCGTACAAGCCGAGGATTGGAATCAGCAGCGCGCCTGCCCAGATGAGGAAGAACTGCAGCACCTCGTTAAAGATTGCCGAGCGGAGCCCGCCCAGCGTCACATAAATGGCCACCGTCAGCGATGAGACCCAGATGCTGAAGTTGATATCCCATCCCAGCACAATCTGCATGACCTTGGCCATGGCAAACATGTTGACGCCGCTCATCAGCACGGTCATGAAGGCAAACGAAACTGCCGACAGGGCGCGGCTGGATTCACCGAAACGCAGTTGCAAATATCCCGGCACCGAGTGCGTTTTGGAAATGTAGTAGAACGGCATCATGACCAGCGCCAGAAACAGCATCGCTGGAATGGCGCCGATCCAATACCAGTGTGTCGCCAAGATGCCGTACTGGTAGGCCGATCCCGCCCAACCCATCAATTCGAGTGCACCGAGATTGGCCGAGAGAAAACTGAGACCGGCCACCCACGCCGTCATCTCGCGACCCGCCATGAAGAAATCTTCGCTCGTGTTGGCCCGGGCCTTCAGATACCAACCGATGGAGAGAACCAGGGCGAAATAGAAAATCACGATGGCTATGTCGATCGGGGAAAGACGGACGAGTTGGGTTGGTACCAGGGTCGCAAGCAGCAGCGTCATTACTTGTCCTTGGACTGTCCGTAATATGCGTTCGTGCCGTGTTTTCTCAGGTAGTGCTTGTCGTGCAAGGCGCTTCCAACCGGTTGCGCTGCCGCATTGATGCCCAGCGTGAAGTAGGCCATGCGCGCGATCGATTCGAGAATCGCCGCATTGTGTGCCGCGGTTCGAGCGTCTTTTCCCCAGGTGAACGGCCCATGGTTGGCCACCAGAATACCCGGAGTCGCCAACGGAGTCGTAGTTTGCAAGCTGCGAACGATGACGTGGCCGGTATTTTTCTCATAGTCGCCGGTAATCTCGGCATCGGTCATTTCCGGGGTGACCGGCACTTCACCTTGAAAATAGTCCGCATGGGTGGTGCCAAAGCATGGGATGGCCTTGCGGGCTTGCGCCCAGGCCGTGGCATATTCGGAGTGAGTGTGCGCCACCCCGCCAATTTCTGGAAACTGGTTATACAGCACTAAATGGGTGGGGAGGTCGGAGGAAGGCCGCAAATGGCCTTCCACCTTTTTACCGAGCAGATCGGTGACGACGAGATGCTCCGGTCTCATATCCTTGTAGGGCACCCCGCTCGGTTTAATAACAACTAAACCCTCATCGCGAGAGATTCCGCTGGCATTGCCAAANNATTGCAAACAGCGGCCAGTAATCGTTTACCGAGATTTGAGACCATGTCTACAGCAGTTGTCAACTCCAACTTTTGACATGGCGAAAATTCTCGGCCACAGACTCATGTCGGGTCCAGGTCTTATGGTATCCGCGATCCCGCAGTTCCTTTGCGGGGCTTGGCCGTGTGCCTACCAGGCGGCGCGAGTCCGGTGGAACGTCTGAGGACCAAGGTGGTAGTCAGTTCGTGTTCGCTGCGTTCCAGTGAAGGCGATTCGCGTTGCACCTCGTTCAATAGAGCTTGGAAAGCAATCTTCGCGAGCTCCATCTGGGACATCTGCACCGTCGTCAGCGGAGGAATGGTGAACTCCGCCAGACGGATGTCGTCGAACCCAATTACAGAAAGGTCATTCGGGATCTTGATATCCTGGTCGTATGCTTCCCGCATAACTCCGATCGCTGTCATGTCGTTTGAGCAAAGTACCGCCGTTGGCGGGTTACTCAATCCGTTAAACTCCAACAACGCCTTCATCCCACCATCCATCTGGTGATTTCCTTCGATGATCAAGTCGGCCGGAAGTCCGATCTCCGTCATGGATGTCTTGAACGCTGCTCTTCTGGCAATGGCCGATTTTAGATTGGAAGGGCCGGAAATAAATGCGATGCGGGTATGCCGGAGCGCCGCCAAATGTTGCACTGCCTGTCGGATGCCGTTCAAATAATTGATCCGGATATTGACGATGCCCGGTGCATTCGGTCCCACATCAACGAACACCAAGGGGACCTTCCGGAAACGGAGATGATCGAGCAGCGTGTCTTCCATGCCAAACGTGAGAATGGCCACGCCATCGACCCGGCGTTCAATCATGCGCCGAACCGAAGACTCCATTCGTTTCGGATCGTGCACGGTCGAAGTCAGCAGGATCTCGTAGTTGTTCTCAACTGCGAGATTCTCGAAGGTTTGTACGATTTCCGGGAAAAAGGGGTTGGTAATTTCAGAAACGATAAGGCCAAATATACGGCTCCGTCCCGAAACTAAGGCCCGAGCCTGGGTGTTAGGGTAGTACCCGAGTTCGTCGACGACTTTCCAGACCCGCTTGGCTAATTGTGGATCGACCGTGGGAACGTGGTTGATTGCTCTGGATACGGTGGCGGTGGAGACTTTCGCTCTGCGCGCGATCTCACGAATGTCCATCGGGATATTCTTGGAGAGCCAAGCCCGTCAAGAATACGAATTCTACCATGGAGATAGGGGAGGATTTGCCCGGTTCCGGGGTGAAGAGAAAACGTTTTCCACCCCGGTCCGCCGGAAGTTTCCACCGACTCCGGGAAAGTGTGCGGTCTGGGATCTGAACAAATCGAGACCCGGGAACGGCAGGGTCGCGCTAGGTCTTGCGGACAGATACGACGGAGGCAGTGTAGCGATCCGCCCGCAAGAGCGAGACGCTGTATTCAATCGGGAT
>PMBA01000058.1:0-5973 GCA_003152795.1 Acidobacteriaceae bacterium
GCACAAATGGCAAGATGGCCGGCACTCAACTGCGCATGGACCGCTACCAACGAAACGAACAACAAGCTTACGACACGATGAAGGTGCAGAAGCTCACGAGTAACCTGGGTATTTACTTTCCAAAGGTTGTGCGAGTTCCGATTCCTTAGACACTTAGTCTCATTCCCACCTTCGCTCCGATCGTAAGCGCCTGGCGATTCCGCGACCTCACATTGCTTTGTGATTTACATCACATACTGAAGTTCTCTTAAAGCTTAGTAGTTTCATAGTAATGACTGCTCACTCCCACCTACGTAAAATTGCGCGTTGCCATTCATGAACCCTAAATGGAACGGCCAGTTCTCGTGTTTCGATCTCGTCGCCAAAACCGACGACAGCATGGGGAGTATCGTTCGCGCCGGCAGTGTCGAGATCGGAGGCGACGATTTTGTGGTGATGGCGGGGCCATGCGCGGTCGAATCGGAGCGGCAGTTACTGCAAACGGCGGAAGCAGTGGCCGCGGCGGGCGCGCGCATTCTGCGCGGAGGCGCTTACAAACCCCGCTCTTCGCCGTATGCGTTTCAGGGGCTCGGCCTGGAAGGTCTGAAGATCTTGCGTAAAGCGCGGGAACAGACCGGGCTCGCAATCGTCACCGAAGTGATGAGCGAGCAGGATGTCGACCTAGTCGCGGAGTATGCCGATCTGATGCAGGTGGGCACCCGCAGCATGGAAAATTACGCGCTGCTGGAGAGACTTGGCACATGCGGGCGGCCGGTGCTGCTGAAGCGGGGGATGACCGCCACGCTCGAAGAGTTCCTGCGCTCGGCGCAAGTAATCGCGATGAACGGCAATCCGCAGATCGTTCTGTGTGAGCGTGGTATCCGGACGTTTGAGACTGCGACGCGCAACACACTGGACATCGCCGCGGTGCCGGTGCTGAAAGCGGTTTCGCGGCTGCCCGTGATTGTCGATCCCAGCCATGCCGCTGGAGTCCGTTGCCTGGTTCCAGTGCTGGCCCGAGCCGCTGCCGCAGTGGGGGCCGATGGGTTGCTGGTCGAAGTTCATCCGTCGCCCGATCAGGCGCTGAGCGATGGGGCGCAGTCTCTCACTTTTCGCGGCTTCAGCGACATGATGGACGGTCTACAGCCATACCTGGCGATCCGCGATCTTGAGCGGCGGCCCGCTCCCCAATTGGTTGCGGTCGGGGGAAGAGACTAGTGCCGGCGCGTCCGGGTATGCTCGGCTTGCTTCTGCTGATGACCGCGGGCCTTGTCCACACGGACTTCGGACTGCCTCCGCCTTCGCAATCACCGGCTCTTCTGTACACCGTTGCGAAACAGTACGAAGCGCTGGCATGGATCCGTGGCGCCGATCGATTCAGTTCCGGCGCAATCATATTTCTTCAAGACGCCAGCGGCCGCCATCCTCTGATTCCAGGCTTTGCGGCTTCCGCCGATCCCGCCATTTCGTTCGACCGGAACCGCGTGCTGTTCGCCGGCAAGCAGCAGATTCAGGACCACTGGGAGATCTGGGAAATTTCGCTGGACCTGGCCCTGACTCGTAGCGCGGCGCGGCGCGTCACATCATGCGCGGAAGATTGCGTTCGTCCCTTCTATCTCCCGGACGACCGCCTCGTATATGCGAAGAAGACCGGTGGCCGTTTTGTTATTGAGGCCGCCGACCTGGCGGGCGGCAAAATGGTCCAGTTGACATATGGCCCGGGAAACTCCCTGCCCACCGATGTTCTCCGCGATGGCCGCATCCTGCTCGAAGCGACGTACCCGCTCGGAAGCAACGGCGCCCCGGAACTCTATACCGTCTATTCCGACGGCAGCGGAGTGGAATCCTACCGCTGCGATCATGGCGGTGCGCGCCATTCCGGCAAACAGGTTGCCTCGGGCGACATTGTCTTCACGTCGGGCTCTGGCTTAGCCCGGTTCACCTCGGCGCAGGCGCAGGAAGTTCATATCGCTGCGCCCGCCGGAGAGTACGCGGCGGACGCATCCGAAACTTCCACGGGCGACTGGTTGTTTGCGTGGCGGCCGGATGCAAAGAGTTATTTCCAGGTGAAACGCTGGAGACAGGGCGCCGCCAGTTTGTTGTCGGTGGTTGTGGACCAAACCGCCAACGTCCTCCAACCGACCCCGGTCGTGGAACGCACGGCGCCGAAGCGGCATCCCTCGGGCTTGCATGACTGGCCCAATGCCAACCTTCTTTGTCTGAATGCCTACACCTCGAAATACAACTTTGCTGCCGGATCGATCCACTCCGTGCGACTGTACACCCGCGATAGTACCGGCAGAACAGAACTGCTGGGGTCCGCGCCCGTAGAGCGAGACGGCTCGTTCTTTGTTCAGGTCCCANNGGTTGGTTCTGGATGCGCCGCGGCGAACAGCGAGGATGCGTCGGATGCCACGCGGGGCCCGAAACTGCGCCCGAGAACGCCGTACCCATGGTTCTGCTGAACTCTACAACTCCGTTCGACATGACGCGCGCGCACGCGCGCACTTCGTCAGGGGGACACTAACTTGATTAAGAGACTCATAGAGTTCCTCCTGGTATCTTCCGCGGTTCTGGCTCGATCGCCGCAGTCGCAACTGCCACAAGCGAGCGGGCACGGCGCCATTCGTTTCGACGATGCAACCGCAAAGTCGGGCATTCAGTTCACCCACAGCTTCGGCGCGCAGCAACTGGGTTCATTGCTCGAAAGCACCGGCGCGGGCTGCGTCTGGTTCGACTACAACAACGACGGGTTGCCCGATCTCTACGTCGCCAGCGGAAAGCCCCTTGAACCGGGACTGCATCCCTACCCGCTCAAAGAGCCCCCGGCCGTTGCGCCGCACAATCATCTCTACAGAAATAACGGCGACGGCACATTTACCGATGTCACCGACAAGGCCGGCGTGGCAGCCAACATTTATGGAATGGCCGCGATTGCCGCCGACTTCGACAACGACGGCTGCGTCGACCTGTTTGTCGGCCGCTATGTAAAGTTCGATCCGAAGTATCGCAATTACTACCCTGCCGATAACTATCCCGGCCCGCTTGACTATGCCGGGGATACAAACCGTCTTTTTCACAATAACTGCAACGGCACATTTACTGACGTCACCGATAAGGCGGGGATCGGATCCTACAAAGGCCGCACCATGGGTGTTACCGCTGCGGATTTTGACGGAGACGGTTATCCCGACATCTATGTCGCGAACGACAAGACCGAGAACTTTCTCTTTCACAACAAGCACGACGGCACCTTCGAGGAGATCGCCTCCGATCTCGGCGTCGCTTACGGGCAGAACGGGGAAAGCACTTCGGCCATGGGCCCGGTGTTTGCCGACATCGACGGCGACGGACGCCTGGATCTCTGGGTGACCGACTCAAAGTACAACCGGCTAATGCGCAACACCGCGCCCGGTACCAGCGGGCAGAGCGGCTTCGAAGATATCGGGCCGAGTTCGGGTATTTCCCAGGCCACGGCGCAATACGCCAGTTGGGGCACGGGTGTTTATGACTTCGATAATGACGGCTGGCTCGACATTCTGATTTTCCACGGCGGCTTGATCCACATGGTTCCGCAGGAGCAGTCGTTGTTTCACGGCCTGGGAGCGGGTAAGTTTACCGACGTTTCCCGTGACGCGGGGCCCGCCCTCGACGTGAAGACGGTGTCCCGCGGCGCTTGTTTCGCGGATTACGACAATGACGGAAAGATCGATGCGTTCGTTGTGAATCTGGGAGCGCCCGCCACCCTTCTGCACAACGTTTCCCAGAACAGCAATCATTGGCTGACCGTGAAGTTGAAAGGAAAGAAGAGCAACCGCGACGGAATCGGTGCGCGCCTGGAGTTGCTCTCCGGCGGCAGGAAGCAGATCGCCGAGCGCATCGCAGGATCGGGCTATCTCTCGCAGGACGACGGCCGCGTGCATTTTGGCATGGGAAGCGCCTCGAAAGCCGACAAACTCACGATCCACTGGCCCAGCGGGCAGGAGCAGGTTCTGCAAAATCTGGCGGTGGATCGCGTGCTCACCGTGGAGGAACCGTAGATGTCGGTGGCGGCAACATTGCGCGGCAAGGCCAGGCTGATCGCAAGCATCGCACCGGCGTTGGCGGTAACGGTCGCCGTAACTCTCGCGCTCATGTTGCTAGCCCCCACTGCCAAACCCGCATCGCGCTCTGAATCTGACATCGGCGAGCGCTACTTGTCGCCCATCGAGATGGCGCTCTCACCCGACGGGCGCCTGCTTTACGTAGTTTGCCAGGCCAGTGACGAACTTCGGGTCGTGGATATTCAGTCCGGCAAGGTGGTGAGCGCGGTTCCAGTAGGCCACGTGCCACGCGGAATTGTATTGTCGCGCGATGGCCGCCAGATTTACGTAACCAACGCGTGGTCAGACACGCTATCGGTGATCGATGCCATAAGTCTGAAAGTTGCGCGCACGCTACCTACTGGCTTCGAGCCGACCGGCATCGTTTCCGACCGTAGCGGCGAGACCTTGTATGTCGCGAACCGCCTGAGCAACGACATTTCCGTGATCGACGCCAGCACTGGCCAGGAAATCAAACGGCTGCTGGCCGGCCGCGGCGCGAGTTATCTCGCGCTTTCCGCGGATGGAAAGTGGATTTACGGCACCCATATCTATCCCAATGCCGGAGCCTTCCGGTCGCAGCCGAATTCGGAAATCACGATCATCGACACGGCGCGTCAGGCGGTGGTCGAGCGCAAGGGGCTGCCAAACGTCGCGGGCGTATTTCATATTGCGCTCTCCGGCGACGGCAGGCTGGGCGTGGCCACTCAGCTTCGTCCCAAGAACCTGGTTCCACTGGCGCATGTCGAGCACGGTTGGGCTTTCGGGAATTCGCTGACGGTGTTCGGGGATGACGTCGGCGGAACGGTTCAGGTCCCGATTGACGAACTTGACCGCTATTACGCTCTCCCCTGGGGCGTTGCCATCACTCCGGACAAGTCGAAGATATTCGTCTCCACCGCTGGGTCCGAGAACGTGACCGTCATCGACGCGCGAAAGTTGCTGCGCTTTGTTCATATACGACGGCAACCATTCGTCAACGATCTCTCAGCCTCGGCAAATTATGTGACCGCGAGAATCCCGGTCGGCCGCAATCCACGCGGCGTCCTGTTATCGGCAGACGGCAAGCGGCTGTATGTGGCGAACCGGCTCGATGACAACATCTCGGTCATCGATACGTCGTCCGAAAGAGTAATTTCTACAATCGACCTCGGCGGACCAAAGACGATCAACGCGGTTCGCCATGGAGAACAGATATTCTTCACCGCCGATTACGCATTTCAGGGCCAGTTCGGCTGCGCCAGTTGCCATCTGGACGCAACCATCGACGGTCTGCAGTGGGACCTCGAACCCGACGGCTTCGGCAAAGACATCGTGGACAATCGCTCGCTGGAGAATCTGGCGGGCACAGAGCCGTTCAAGTGGAATGGTGGAAATCCCGACATGCCGACCGAGTGCGGGCCGCGTACGGAGAAGTACTTTTATCGCTCCCAGAGTTATAACTCGCAGGAACTTACCGACGTGGTGACGTTTGTTTACTCGCTCCCCTATCGCCCCAATCGTTATCGCCTGCCGAATGGAGAGCTAACCCCGGCGCAGGAGCGCGGCAAGGCCATCTTTGAGAGGACGACATACAAGAATGGCGATCCGATCCCCGAAAAGAACCAGTGCGCATACTGTCACAGCGGCCCCAAGTACACGAACCAGCGTCTATTCGACGTTGGCACCGGCAAGTCCACCGATCGTTCGCCGCTGATCGACGTGCCACAGCTTCCGAATATTGCTTATTCCGCGCCCTATCTGCACGATGGCTCGGCGCGTTCGTTGGAAGAAATCTGGACTGTGTTCAATCCGAAAGACACTCACGGCGTGAGCAACGACCTCACGAAAGACGAACTGAACGATCTTATTGAGTATTTGAAAACATTATGAATACGAAGCCGAGGATCTTGTTTGCAACGCTGGCTGCGGT
>PMBA01000058.1:6016-7514 GCA_003152795.1 Acidobacteriaceae bacterium
CCGCCATGCTGCTTTCGTGCACTGTCTGCCATTTGGCGCAGACCGAAGGCGACATGACTACGCTGAATCTGGCATGGCCGAAGGAAGAGATGTGTTTCGTCTGCCATGAGAAATCTGTGGAATTGCAGCAGCACTCGCCAGTTGTGAGAGGACAATGTGTGGACTGTCACGATGCCCACAGCAGTAGTCGTCGCTCCCTGCTGCGGGTGCAGGTCGATGTCCGCCGTCCGTAGCTCCAGGCGTCGATTGGTCTGCTCCACGAAGTTGTTGAGAACATTATGAAGATAAAGCCTAGAAGTTTGTTTGCGACGCTGGTTGCGGTCATCGCGGTTTCACTCGCGGCTGCCCAAAATATTGACATGCCCCGCTTCCGCTGGGAGAACTTCACCACTGCAAACGGCCTGCCCGACAATCACGTCTTCTGCGTTCTCGTGGACGGACATCGCATCTGGGCGGGCACGGAGAACGGGCTTGGCCGGTACGAAAACGGAGCATGGACAATCTTTCGTCCCGCCGAAGGTCTGGCCCACCAGGCCGTGCTCTCGCTTGCCCTCGACCAACGCACCGGCGATCTGTGGGTGGGCACGATGGGCGGCCTCAGCCGCATTTCCGCCGGCCGCATCGACACTTTCACCCAACTCAATTCCGGCTTGAGCAACGACATCGTCTACGGCGTCGGCGTGCAGGGAGATTTCGTCTGGATCGCCACCGCTGCCGGGGCCAGCCGATTCAACACTCGCACCGGCCAGTGGGCGCTGTTTAACGAGCGCAACACTCCGATGTACGAGATCTGGACCTACGCCGTCAGCCCGGCAGAAGACAAGGTCTACTACGCAGTGTGGGGCGGCGGAGTACTGGAATACGACGTCAAGACCGAGCACTGGAAAAACTACGACGACCCAGACGGCGAAACCGAGCTGGTGTTGATGAAAGACCAGGGGCTCATTCATGAAATCACGACATCGGTCAGCTATGTCGACAAGATTCTCTGGGTCGCGACTTACTTCGGCGCCAGCCGCTATGACGGGAGATACTGGCATAACTTCCTGCAGAAAGACAGCGGCTTGCCCAGTAACTTCATGAACCAGGTTAAAGCCGTGGACGGCAATCGCGCCTGGTTCTCCACCGATAAAGGACTGGCCTATTACGATGGTACGAACTGGGCCATCTATCGACCAGCGCTCGACACCCATAAACCGGAGATGCTGGTACGCGATGCGGCCGGCACCGTCAAGCAGATACCGGTGCAAAGTGCGCCCGCGCATAACTATATTCTCGGAATCGACTTCCAGGGTGACGACCTCTGGGTGGCGACGGCCAGGGGCTTGAGCCACGGCATTCGTCAGTCCGGCTCCACAGAAACTGGTTTGACAGCAAGCGCAGGAGTTTCGCAGGCACCAAAGCCATCACACGATAAGTCGACAAATAAGAAGTGAATTCTCAAGGAGTCTTACCAATGAACCTTCAAGAGTTACTCGCGGAAGTTACTACGGCGCCC
>PMBA01000309.1:0-126 GCA_003152795.1 Acidobacteriaceae bacterium
AGGCATCAGCGAACCCATCGCACCACCGTGCTTGATCTGCATCGCTCGCCGCAACTCGCTTCCCCCACGCTGCTGGTCGTCGGTGAGGTCGTGCGTTTGGCGGATCCCGCTGCCATGGCTGTGGAA
>PMBA01000309.1:190-384 GCA_003152795.1 Acidobacteriaceae bacterium
GATTGCGGAGAGTTGGAGCCCGCAGCAGGTGCTGGCCTGGGCATTTGATACGTTCGGCAATGAGGTAGCCATCTCGTCGGCCTTCGGGGCCGAGGGCATGGCCCTGATCGACATGGCTTGGCACGTGCGCAGGAATTTCCGCATCTTCACGATCGACACCGACTTCCTGTTTCCTGAAACGTACAGCTTGATCG
>PMBA01000309.1:412-18936 GCA_003152795.1 Acidobacteriaceae bacterium
CTGAGCGCACTGGCTGCATGGATCACGAGCATCCGCCGCGACCAGACCGCGCACCGCAATGGTGCCCGCAAAGTCGAGCACGACGAAAAATTCGGGTTAGTGAAGGTGAATCCGATCGCCGACTGGACTTCGAAACAGGTTTGGCGTTACCTCCACGCCCACGGCGTGCCTTATAACTCGCTCCATGATCAAAACTATCCCAGCATCGGTTGCACGCATTGCACGCGGGCCATCCACCCGGGAGAAGACGCGAGGGCTGGGCGCTGGCCGGGCACGGCAAAAACTGAGTGCGGCCTCCACATCATTGAGCCGCTGAGAACATTGCCGGAAGCAGACGCATGAGAGACCACGCTGCACGCGATTCGTCCCGCGCTAGGTGTCCTGTCCAGGATGACGATTCTGTCCCGAATAACCGCCTCAGCGCGGTGCGCCATCTCGACGCCGCTTTGTTGCAAGGGGCACGCGGCATTCATCTCTGATAGGATTCACCCCGTCACTATTATTCTGCGAAGGGTTGACAAACGTGGCGCAAATCGAGAAAGCCGGCTACAACCGTTTCCTCTTGCTGGTAGCGGGACTTGGCGGGCTGCTCTACGGCGTCGACGTCGGCATCATTGCCGGAGCTTTGCCTTATCTGGAAGCCACCTCCGGGTTGAATGCAGGTCAGCTTTCCATTGTTGTCGCGGCTGTGCTCCTCGGGAGTGTGATCTCAACCTTGTTTGCTGGCGCCCTGGCGGACTGGATCGGGCGCAAGCCTCTGATGATGCTCAGCGGCCTGCTTTTTGTCTTCAGTATTCCCGTCATCGCGCTCTCGCGTGGCTATGAGTCGCTTGTGATTGGCCGCCTCTTGCAGGGCATCAGCGCCGGCCTGATTGGCGTAGTCGTCCCGCTGTATCTGGCCGAATGCCTGGCGGCATCGAGCCGCGGCAAGGGTACGGGTATCTTTCAATGGCTGCTGACGCTCGGCATCGTGACCGCTGCCGTCGTCGGCATGTTCTTCAGTTTTCGCGTCGAAGAGGTCGCGAAGCTGGGTGATCCCGCGAGACTCTTCGCTTTCAAAGACACGGCATGGCGCAGCATTTTCTGGGTTTCGCTGCCGCCGGGGATTTTATTTGTGATCGGCAGCCTGATGGTGTCGGAGTCCCCACGCTGGCTGTTTCGCCGCGGGAAACGCGATGCCGCATATGCCGCGCTTCTCCGCTCGCGCAGCACTGAGCAAGCCGACATCGAGTTGGCGGAAATGGAACAGGCTGCCGTCGCTGAAAAAGGCAAGACCTCAACCGGCGCGAGTGTGCAGGGATCGCTTCTGCGCCGTAAGTACATAATCCCGTTTATCCTGGCCTGCGTCATTCTCGCCTGTAACCAGGCCACCGGCGTCAATTCCATCATCGGATACAACACCAACATCCTCTTGCAGAGTGGTCTTTCCGATCTTCAGGCGCACTGGGGCTACGTTCTGTTCACGATCGTGAATTTCCTCATGACCATTGGCGGCGTCCTGCTGGTGGATCGCAAGGGACGTAAGTTCCTGCTGTCGGTCGGCAGCGCTGGCATCATCGTGTCGCTCGTCTGCACCGGCCTGCTGTTCCGCCAGACGGAAAGGCTGCGCGTGAATTCTCGCGACGCGGTTCAGTCCATGGTTGATGCCGACCAGAAGGTCACATTGCTCTACGACAAGAGGGCTGCGGATAAGCTCCTCGCTGCCAGCGGCGACGCCGGCAAGGCCATCGGCGACCGCTCCACATCACTGGTCGTCATCTATTCCTATGGAGATTTCCGCGCCGCGACCAAGGTGGCTCGTTCCGACGATCAAGCGGCCAAGCCCATCCAGATCACGCGCGANNAGCTGCGTGCCCGCCAACAAAGTTGTCGCATTTTTCTCGAATCCGTTCAGCAATCTCGATGCGGCTCGCCAGGCCCCCCTAAGAATTGACAACGCGCTGATCACTCCCGTGCCTTCCACGCACAATGGCTGGCTGGTGGCTATCAGCCTCTTCGTTTTCATGGCGTTTTTTGCCATCGGTCCCGGAGTCTGCGTATGGCTTGCTCTTTCGGAGCTGATGCCGACCCGAATTCGCTCCAACGGCATGAGCATCGCCCTGTTGATCAACCAGGCAGTCTCGACGACCATTGCCGCGATGTTCCTGCCGACGGTCGGCAAGCATGGCTACTCCACCATGTTTTTTGGATTTGCCGCCTGCACCGTAATCTACTTCATCACGGCCGNNTCGGCTGTTGGCTGCGATCACTCTCTCAGCTGTTCACCAGCACGTGCTCCAGGCCCTTCACGGCTCGCATATATTGGGCGCGCTCGAAGGCTCCCGGATCGGGACAGCGCTGTTGGCTCATGCTGCCTTGCATCTGCTGTACAGATTCATATTCGTGCTCTTCCATCCACTCCCGAACGCCTTGCTCCACATGACGCAGATGCCCGACGCCATTGCGCAAAAGTGCCGAGCACAACATCGTCACATCGGCGCCCACCATAAGCAGCTTGATCACTTCTTTAGGACCATACACGCCACTGGTCGCAGCCAGGTTGGCCCGGATGCGTCCATAAAGAATGCCAATCCAGGTCAGCGGCAGCCGTAACTCCTGCGGACTGCTGAGCAGCACGTTCGGTTTAATTGCCAATTCTTCCAGGTCGATGTCGGGTTGGTAGAAGCGGTTGAACAGCACCAGGCCGTCGGTGCCGATCTGGTCCAGTCGCTTGGCCATATTCGCAAGGTTGCTGAAAAATGGACTGAGCTTGACAGCGATCGGGATGTGAACTGAAGTCTTTACCTCGCGGACAACGTCAAGGTAGGTATTCTCGACCTCGGAACCCAGAACCTCCGTGTTGGTCGGAATGAAGTAGATGTTGCACTCGATGGCATCGGCCCCGGCTTGCTCCACCTGTTTGGCGAACTTGGTCCAACCCCCAAGGGTCGCGCCGTTCAGACTGGCGATAATCGGAATGTTTACGGCCGCTTTGGCTTTACGAATGTGATCCAGGTAGCCCTCGGACCCGGTGTGGAATTCGCTGGTCCGCGGAAAGTAAGTCAGCGATTCGGCAAAGCTCTCGGTGCCGGCGTTGAGATCGCGTTCCAGTTCCAGACTTTCCTGACGCAGTTGCTCTTCGAACAGGGAGTAGAGCACGACCGCCGAGGCGCCGGCATCTTCCAGGCTGCGGATGCCGCTGATTTCCTGCGACAGCGGAGATGCGGAGGCGACCAGCGGCGTGCGCAACTGCAAGCCAAGGTATTTCGTGCTTAGATCCATTATGTCTTCCTCTTCTTAATTCGTGTGTCGAATTTGGTGCGATCCGCTATTTCCCGCTGACCACCGGCACGGGCGGATCGTGAGGCTTCTCCGCTGGGGCCGCAGCCTTCTCTGTTTTGCGCTGCGCCAGATACTCGTAGAGATGATAGCGAGTCTCGGCATCCTGCTGCGCCTCCTGCCACAGAATTTTGGCGTGGTCCGGGTTGCTCTTGACCAGCATTTTGAAGCGCGTCTGCTGTTGTAGATAGTCTTTAACCTTCCGCGTGGGCGTCCGGGAATCGAGGATCAACGGATTCTCCCCGGCCACAGCACGCTCCGGATTGAAGCGATACAGCAGCCACTGACCCGATTCCACCGCAACTTTCTGGTCTGACATTGCGGTCGTCATGTCGATGCCGTGCGCGATGCAGTGGGAGTAAGCGATGATCAGGCTGGGGCCGTTGTAGGCTTCCGCTTCCAGGAACGCTTTGAGCGTGTGTTCGTCCTTTGCGCCCATGGCAACGCTGGCGACATAGACATTGCCGTAAGTCATCGCCATCAGTCCCAGGTCTTTCTTGGGTCCCGGTTTGCCTCCCGCCGCAAATTTTGCCACCGCTCCGCGCGGCGTTGATTTCGACGCTTGGCCGCCGGTGTTGGAATAGACCTCCGTNNACGCTCTTCTTCACCAGCAGATCGGCGACGGACAGCAGTTGCTTGGCGTCCGGCGAATCTACCGCGTGCAGTTTTTCCTTCAGCAACTCGACCCGTTGCCGCTGCTCGTAAATGTCGGCCTCGTCTTTCTGAGGCGCCGTCACCAGCGCTGCGGCCAAGTCTTCCCCTATGCTCGCCGCCAGCCGGTGCACCAACTCACGGGCGAATTCGGTCTGCTTGTCNNCCAAACTCGGCATTGTCTTCAAACAGGGAATTCGACCAAGCCGGTCCTCGTCCATCGTTATTCTTGGACCACGGCGTAGTCGGCAGGTTCCCGCCGTAGATCGAAGAGCAACCGGTGGCATTGGCGATCACCGAACGATCTCCAAACAGTTGCGAAACCAGCTTCAGATATGGCGTCTCGCCGCATCCCGAGCAAGCTCCCGAAAATTCAAACAAAGGTTCCTGCACCTGTTGCTGCCGGATGCTCGTGTTCTTGATCTTCCGGCGATCGAGTTCTGGAATCTTGAGGAAGAAGTCCCAGTTCTCGCGCTCCGGTTCGCGCAACGGCGGCTGCGCCACCATGTTGATGGCTTTCAGGCGAGTCTCGCTCTTGTTCTTCGCCGGACAGATATCCACGCAGATGCCGCACCCGGTGCAGTCCTCGGGCGCAACCTGGATCGTGTACTTCAGGCCCAGCCAGTCCTTGTCGCGCACCTCGGTGGACTTAAAAGTTGTGGGCGCGCCTTCCAACTGCTTTGGGTCATACACCTTGATGCGGAGGACGGCGTGCGGACAGACCATGGCGCACTTGCCGCACTGTATGCAGATTTTTGTATCCCACGCTGGAATTTCGAGCGCGATGTTGCGCTTCTCCCACTTGGCGGTGCCTGTGGGGAAGGTGCCATCGACGGGGAACGCGCTCACGGGTATTTCGTCACCGTGGCCGGCGTAGATTACGCCGAGCACATCGCGCTCGAACTGGGGCGCCCCGGAAGCGAACGCGGCCGGCATTTCAGCATGGCTCGTGACCTTCTCGGGAACCCTGACTTCGAACAGGTGGGCCAGGGTTTCATCCACCGCGCGCAGATTTTGCTGAACAACTTCGTCACCCTTCTTGCCGTAGGTGTAGCGAATGGACTCGCGGATCGCTTCAATGGCCTCATCGCCCGGCAGCACCTTGGAGATGGCAAAGAAGCAGGCTTGCAGAATCGTGTTCATACGCGAGCCCATGCCGGTATCCCGAGCCACTTCATAAGCATCGATAATGAAGAACCGGGCTTTCTTGGCGATCAGTTGCGCCTGGACTTCGCGTGGCAGATGGTCCCACACTTCATCCTTGTGAAAAGGACTGTTGAGCAGGAAAACCCCGCCCGGAACCAGCGCGCTTAGCATGTCGTAACGCTCGAGAAAAATCCATTGATGGCAGGCCACGAAGTTGGCCTTCGTAATGAGGTAGCTGGAGCGGATCGGCTGTGGTCCGAAGCGCAGGTGTGAAACCGTCATCGCGCCCGACTTCTTGGAGTCGTAGACAAAGTACCCCTGGCCGTAGTTGGCAGTGTTCTCGCCGATGATCTTGATCGAGTTCTTATTCGCGCCCACCGTGCCATCCGCGCCCAACCCGTAGAACATGGCTCGCACCACGTTCTCCGGTTCAATGGAAAAATCGGAATCGTAATCGAGACTGGTGTGGGTCACGTCGTCTTGAATGCCGACCGTGAAGTGGTCTTTCGGTTTCGCTGCCGCGAGGTTGTCGTAAACCGCTTTCACCATCGCGGGTGTGAATTCCTTTGAAGACAGGCCGTAACGTCCGCCGATAGTGTCCGGCGCGGCTTTCAGCGTTCCGTAACCCAGCTTGATTCCTTCCTGAAGCCCGTTGACCACGTCAAGATACAGGGGCTCTCTCCCGGCGCCCGCTTCCTTGGTGCGGTCAAGAACGGCAATCTTGCGCACAGTTGGAGGAAGAGCTTCGAGGAAGCGCTGCACCGAAAACGGACGATACAGCCGCACTTTCAGCAAGCCAACTTTTTCCCCGTTCTGGTTCAGGTGGTCCACCGTCTCGTGCGCCGTCTCCGCGCCGGAACCCATCATGACGATCACGCGCTCGGCATCGGGTGCGCCCACGTAGTCGAACAGGTGATACGAACGCCCCACCACCTGCGAGAACTTGTCCATTGCGGCTTGGACCTTATCCGGGCAGGCATCGTAGTAAGGGTTGCCCGCTTCCCGCGCCTGAAAGTACACGTCAGGATTCTGCGCGGTGCCGCGCAACACTGGATGGTCCGGAGAGAGCGCTCGCTGCCGGTGCTCGAAGACCCGATCCATGTTGATAAGGGCGCGCATGTCGTCTTCAGTCAGCACTTCGATCTTGTTGACTTCGTGCGATGTGCGGAAGCCGTCAAAGAAATGCAAAAAAGGAATTCGAGTTTCGAGCGTGGCCGCATGCGCGATCAGCGCCAGGTCCATGGCCTCCTGCACCGAGTTCGACGAAAGCATCGCGAATCCTGTAGTTCGGCAGAACATGACATCCGAGTGGTCGCCGAAAATCGAGAGCGCATGGGTCGCGATCGTGCGCGCGCTGACGTGAAATGCCGTAGGCGTAAGTTCGCCCGCGATCTTGTTCATGTTGGGGATCATCAACAGCAAGCCTTGCGACGCCGTGAAGGTGGTGGACAGGGCTCCGGTCTGCAGCGCGCCATGAACCGCCCCGGCGGCGCCACCTTCGCTTTGCATTTCGACCACGTGGGGTACCGTGCCCCAGATGTTGGGCACTGCTTCCGACGACCATTGGTCCGCCCATTCCCCCATGTTTGACGAGGGCGTGATGGGGTAAATGGCGATGACTTCATTCAGGCGGTAGGCGACATATGCGACGGCTTCGTTGCCGTCCATGGTCTTGAACTTGCGCTTCATGAACTCCCCTTCTGGACTTTCTGTAAAACCGATCGCTCTGAGGGAACGGTCCTCTAAAGAATGACGGATCGACGCTCGATTGTCGGGAACATGGCTCACAGCGATGTGTGACCCGCGTCACAAAGACCTTCTGGTGGAGCGCCCGGCGTTCTCGCCCGGCCGTCCAACAGCGATTACAGGTCCATGAAAGCCTGGACCGAAGTGAGATCCGCACCCGGGCGAACCTGAAAGCCCACACGTTTCATGATGACCTGCATCGCCACGTTGTCGGGCAACATCTCCGCATATACCTGGCTCAACTTTTCATCCCGCGCAATCTGGACCACACGGCGGAGCAGTTCATACCCCAAACCAAGATTCTGATACTTGTCCGAAACCAGCACCGCTACTTCGGCTTCGTTCTTGCCGTGGAGCTTGTTGATGCGCCCAACCGCCATGATGCGTCGCTCTCCGCTGCCGGGGTCCGTGTTTTCGGCAACCAGCGCTATTTCCCGGTCGTAGTCGCCGAAGCAGATGCGCAACAGCCGTTCATGTGCCACTCGCCGGCTCAAGCTGAGAGAGCAGAAGTAGCGCAAATACACGCTACGATCGGACAGCGTCTCGTGAAACCTAACCAGCAGCGGTTCGTCCTCGGGGCGGATCGGCCGGATCGTAACCGCGCTCCCATCCTTCATCGTCCATGACGAGACATACTTTAATGGATAGGGTCGGATAGCGGGCTTGGGCAATTGCTCAAGGGTGACCGCGGGCCCGTGCAACACGATTCGGGCATCGAGAGCCACGATGCGCTCCGGCGAAGCGAGCAGCGGATTGATGTCAATTTCCGCAATCCACCGCTGTTCCAGCACGAGCTGGCTGAAGCGGACTAGCACGTTCTCCAGGGCCGCCATGTTGACCGGCTTGCGGCCACGCACTCCTTTGAGTGCGGTGAAGATTCGGGTCTGCTCCATCATTCTTTGCGCCAGCGTCGTATTCAGCGGCGGCAGAGCCAGAGCACGGTCGCGATACACTTCGACCAGTTGCCCACCCGAACCAAACAGGACGACGGGCCCAAACTGCGGGTCTACGCTGCTGCCGAGGATTAATTCGTAACCCTCAATCTTCACCATCGGCTGTACGGTCACGCCGGAGAATTGGTCGCGGCCGGCTTTCTCCGCCACCGAGGACTCGATGGCGCGATACGCCGAGCGGACCGCAGCTTCGTTTGGCAAGTTCAGTTTCACTCCGCCAACGTCGGTCTTGTGCGTGATGGTCTCGGAAAAGACCTTGAGCACTACCGGGAACCCAAGCTCCGCGGCAATGGCAGCGGCCTCGTCCTCGCTGGCCGCAGAGCGCGTTTCCACCGTGGGGATGCCGTAGAGCGCCAATAACTGTTTCGATTCCAGCTCGGTGAGCAGGACGCGGCCTTGCGCTCGCGCATTCTGAATGATTTGCCCAACCTGCGTGCGCGATGCGCTCTCCATTTCAGACTGGTCAGCCAGCGTCGGTGTCTCGTAGAGCCCGCGCAGGTTGTACGTGTACCTCCACATGTAGGTGAAAGCGCGCGCGGCGGTGTCGGGAAAGGGAAACGTTGGAATGCCCGCCGAATTCAGCGCAGCTTCGCCGGCGGCGATGCTGTTCCCGCCCATCCAACTGGCGAGCACGGGCTTGCCGGTTTGTTTGGCGTAGGGCTTCAAGCGTTCTGCGATCTGCGACGGGTCCGTCATTCCTTGTGGCGCGAGGACGACCAGGAGCCCGTCGCTGTTCGGGTCCTGTGAAGCAATTTCCAGGGCGCGCGCGTAGCGCTCTGCATCGGCATCGCCGAGAACGTCGATGGGATTGTTATGGCTCCAGTGCTCCGGCAGAAATTCATCCAGGCGGCGCAGGCTCTCTGGCGAAAGGTCGGCCAGCTCTCCACCATTGGCGACGAGCGCGTCCGTAGCCAGGACCGCAGGGCCGCCCGCATTGGTTAGAATCGTAAGCCGTGGACCCTTGGGGCGGGGTTGTCTACCAAGCACTTCCGCCATATAGAAAAGGTCCGCGATGTGGTGTACCCGCAAGACGCCCGAGCGGCGGAAGGCTGCCTCCAGCACTTCGTCGCTGCCCGTGAGCGCCCCGGTATGCGAAGCCGCCGCCCGCGAGGCCGCTTGCGACCGGCCTGCCTTGATCACGATGATCGGTTTGGTGAGCGCAACTTCACGCGCTGCGGAGAGGAACGACCGCGCATCGCCCACCGATTCCATGTAGAGCAAGATGCTCTTGGTGCGCGGGTCGTCGCCAAAATGGTAGATCAAATCTCCCCAACCGACATCCACCATCGAGCCGGTCGAAACAATCGCGCTGAAGCCCACTTCTTCGCGGTGGCTCCAATCCAGGATCGCCGTCAATAGCGCTCCACTCTGACTCAAGAACGCGACGTTGCCCGCCTTGGGCGCATCTTTGGCGAATGTGGCATTCAACCCGATCGTCGGGTTCATAATGCCCAGGCAGTTAGGTCCAATCAGGCGCATGGAACCGCGCCGCAACTGTTCCTGAATCTGTTGTTCGAGAGCCGCTCCGGCCGGGCCACGCTCCCTGAATCCAGCGGAAATCACAACCGCGGACTTGGTTCCGGCATCCACGCACTCTCCAATAAGCTGCGGGACCGTCGCTGCCGGAGTGGCAACTATAGCCAGGTCCACTGCTTCAGGAATGTCGCGAATGCTCGCATAGGTCTTGAGCCCCAGCACTTCCGGATGCTTCGCGTTGACGGCATAAACCTTTCCTTGAAATCCACCGTGCAGCAGGTTCTCCAGAACGGTTCGTCCCACGGTGGCGGGACGACTGGTGGCGCCGATGACGGCCACCGAGCCGGCAGCGAACATTGCATCCAGGCCGTATCTCTCGCCTGTCGGCTTCTCGTCTTGATGATGCGGCAGTCGTCCCACCAGACCTGCTTCGGTCGAACTCATAAATGCTCCTCGCCTTGCAATCGTGCCACGGCAATAATTTTCTTTACTTAAGGATAGTCTATCGGCGAATGTCTCACAGCCCGGNNCCGCGACGCACGGTCAGTACCGGACACCCAGCCTGCGTCAGGATCTGCGCCGTGGTGCTCGCCAGATGCGTGATCAGCCCCAGTTTGCCATGCGCGGAGCGGACGCCGAGAACAATCAAGTCGGCCGCCCGATTTCTCGCCACCTCAAGAATTCGCTCCGCCGCTGGAGCGAACTGCCGGCCGAACTCGAGCATGCATTCCGCATGACACCAGGACGCGGCTTCGGTTGGCAGCAATTCCTGCAGACGCCGCATCTGGACGGCCTTCACTTCATCCAAATCCACGATGCCTGCGGCAGGGTGCTCCACCACGTGTAGCAATGCCAAGTGTGCTTGATCGTCCTCGGCTAGGGAGACGGCATAGGGTAACGCCGCCAGGGAGTCTTCACTGAAATCGGTTGCGAACACGATGTGCTGAAATCGATCCTCGCCCTCCGGTTTTCGCGACACATGCGGCCCTACACTAAAAACCGGACATGCCGCCCGGCGGAAAATTTCTTCGGCCACCGAACCCAGGAACAGTTTGCCCAGACCGGCGCGCCCGTGAGTGCCGAGCACAAGCAAATCAATGTCCTGTTCTGCGATGATTCGGACCAGCGCGTCGGCGACCTTGCCCCTCGGCGTCAGCATGTCGTGGGGGATCTGCGGGAGGCGCTTCTCAAGCTCCTCGATGCGCGCTTGGTCCCTCCTGTCGTCTTCCTCGGCCACCGCCGGCCAGCTTTCCGGCGACGCAAAGAAAATCTCGGCGTCGGTGGGCTTCACATAGGCCGAATGTAACGTCGCTCCAAACCGGCGCGCGATGGATAGCGCATAAGGCAGCGCCGCATTCGAACATGCCGAGAAATCAGTGGCAAACAAAACGTTCTTGAGGGCGATCCGCCCACCCGCTTCGACGGTATGCACAAGACACCTCCAGAGAAACCGCTCTACTCGAGAAGGTGACCGCATGCTTGGGCTGTCACCGACTCCGTGATCACCAAGTCAGGCAGCACTCTGGCAAGTACCACAGTCATTCTGCTTTCGTATTCGATCGATACCCGTTCCCTTTGTCGGAGACAGACAAAGGTTGGCCGGCTTCCGCTCGTGCTGCTCCTACCTCTACCACTGCCTCAAAGCGCTGCTGGACCGAGAGAGCGCGCGACACCAGGCATAGCGTCTTCGCCTTCTGCAGGAGTTTGACGGCCCGCGCCCGGTCCTCCTCCTGCGAAATCGTCAGAATCGCGCGGATTAGCACTTCGCTGAAGCTATAGCCCGCGTCCGTCTTGCTGATCCCACCCTCCGCTTCCACCTGCAGATCGGTGTATTCGAACTTCGAGTATTCGGCGAGCGTCCGAAATGTAGTCGTAAAGCAACTCGCCACCGCGCACAGCAGCAGGTCCTCTGGTGTCCACCTGCCATCCACTCCTCCAAAAGCGGGCGGCGAAGTGAAATGGATCGCATTGGGAGCGGAACCGGACTTCGCAATACCAGTCCGGCCAGAGGCCCACCACGCAACTACTCGAAATCGATGTGGTCCTTCCATGGTGCGATTACCCTCCTTGCTCCCCGCATCTCAGAGTCACAGGGGCATCAAGACCTCATTGGGAAAGCTGGAGATTTACGGTGATCGTGGTTTCCACTTCCACCGGTCCACACCTCGACCCGCTTCGTAACCTCCTGCTTCTTTAACTGCCGGTCCTCTGACTTTGGTTGCGGTGCTCATGGAAACCTCCCATCAGCACAGCTTCCCTAAATTGCCGTGCACCTAGATTTTCCGCGCCCCGGGGGGTTGTAGGCCATGCGTGAAGTCACGCCCTATCGTGATCATGATCACGCCGCGATCGGTGATACAATTTGCACGGATAGCTGTGCCGAATGCGCGCTCCCTACGGGCTGAACATCCTCGACAACTGCCTCACCTGCCCGATGCGGGAGGAACATCTATTCTGCAATCTGCCAGTGGCCGCGGTGCAGAGGCTGAATGAGATCCGCTCCACCGCCGTCTACCCAAAATCCGCGATGCTGTTTATCGAGGGACAGCAGCCACGTGGCGTATTTGTGCTTTGCACCGGGAAAGCCAAACTCTCGACGTCATCGGCTGAGGGTAAAACCGTCATCACCAAGATCTCGGAGGCAGGGGACGTTCTGGGGCTGAGCGCCACGATTTCCAACCGGCCTTACGAAGTGACCGCCGAGATGATCGAGCCCGGCCAGGCAAATTTCATTACTCGCGATGCCTTGCTCCACTTCATGCGCGAATATGGGGAGGTGGCTCTGCGAGTGGCCGAGCAGCTAAGCCAGAATTACTACGCCGCATACGAAGGGATCCGCACCCTGGGACTCACCAACTCCCCGTCCCAGAGATTCGCAAAATTGCTCCTGGGATGGTCCAACACAACGCGCAATGGCGATTCCCTGCAGGTGCGGGTGACGCTCACGCATGAGGAAATCGCTGAGATCATTGGCACCACGCGTGAGACCGTCAGCCGCCTGTTCTCGCAGTTCAAGAAGAAACAGCTCGTGCAATTAAAGGGCGCGACCCTTATCATCCGCGATAAAGCCGCGCTGGAAAAAATGGTCACCTCCTGACCACCGCCGCGGCCTGTCCCCTTATCCCACAATACGACTAGTCATCGTCCGCGCTGCGGGTTCCTTTCGATTCCCCCGCATCTCCGCCGTGGCCAGTCCCAGAGATATGCCCTATCGTTACGATTCACCTGTGACCGCAATCACACCACCGCGCTGTCATTTGCTCTAATCTGGTCCGGTACAACCTATATAGCCTGGGCCGAGAGGAGAGAACCGTGCTCACTTTTGCCAAGCCTGCGCCGCCCAATGATGACAAGCGCTGGCGGTTGGTTGACGCCACCATGCGCCGCCACGGGCAGCAGTCTCGAGGCTTGATTGAGGCTCTGCACACCGTCCAGGAAGCCTTCGGCTATCTTGACGACCTGTCGCTGCGCTACGTCGCGACTTCCCTAAGAGTGCCTCTCAGTCGCGCCTATGGCGTTGCCACTTTCTATCACTTCTTTACCCTCAAGCCTGCAGGGAAGCACACCTGCGTGATCTGCACTGGAACAGCCTGCTACATCAAGGGAGCCCCGCTTCTGCTGGACGCCATTCAGAAGGACTTGGGCGTCCTCCCCGGCGAGACCACGCCGGACGGAAAAGTCTCTTTCCTGACCGCGCGCTGTCTCGGCTCCTGTGGACTTGCTCCCGCCGTAGTCTATGATCAGCAAGTTGCGGGTAAGGTGAGTGCTCAGGCCCTGCGAGAACACCTGTCGCAATGGACGCGCCATGACGCCTGACGAGCTGCTCGAAATCGCGGAAACGGAACGGGAATCGCAAAAGCGCTTCACCCACCGGGTGAACGTGTGCCTGGCTGCGGGTTGCGTGTCCTGCCAAAGTCAGGCCGTCAAGGATGCCCTCGATAGCGACATTGCCCGGCGCGGCTGGGGAGATCATTGCCAGGCCAAGGGCGTCGGTTGCATGGGATTGTGCTCCGAGGGACCGCTGGTTTCGACTGGGGTTCTGACTGGAAATGACCGGTTGTACAAGCGCGTGGCTGCCGCCGACGCCGCCGAAATCCTCGACAGCATTGACGGCGCGCCGGTATCCCGCCTCCGTTGTCCAACCGACGTTCCATTTTTCCAGCGCCAGAAAAAAATTGTCCTGGAGAACTCTGGAGTGATCGATCCTGAACGGATCGAGGATTACATCGCCGCCGAGGGGTACCAGGCCCTGATCCAGGCGCTGACCGAAATGACGCCACGGGAAGTCGTCGAACAAGTGATGGCAAGCGGCCTGCGTGGACGCGGCGGCGCCGGATATCCCACCGGTTTGAAGTGGAGCACGGTGGCCAAATCGTTCGGCGTGCAGAAGTTCGTAATCTGCAATGCCGACGAAGGCGATCCCGGGGCGTTTATGGATCGCAGCGTGCTCGAAAGCGATCCCCACCGTGTGCTCGAAGGCATGTTGATTGCCGCCTACGCCGTGGGTTCTTCTGATGGCTACATCTACGTGCGCGCCGAATATCCGCTGGCCATCAAGCGCTTACGGGCGGCCATTCGTCAGGCGGAGCGAGCCGGCCTGCTCGGAGCCAATATTTGCGGAACCCGTTTCAGTTTCAAGATCGACCTGCGGCTCGGGGCCGGCGCATTTGTCTGCGGCGAGGAAACTGCGCTTATCGCCTCAGTGGAGGGTAAACGCGGCACCCCCCGCGCCCGCCCGCCTTACCCCGCCATGGAAGGACTTCAGGGCCAGCCTACCCTGATCAACAATGTCGAGACTTTTGCCAATATCGCCCCCATCATCCGCAAGGGCGGCGAATGGTATGCGCAGGTCGGCACTGAGAAAAGCAAAGGAACTAAGGTTTTTGCGCTCGCCGGACGGGTACAAAATACCGGACTCGTCGAAGTGCCCATGGGGATTACTCTGCGCGAAATGGTCTTCGAGATTGGCGGCGGAATTCCCGATGGCAGAAAATTCAAAGCGGTGCAAACCGGCGGCCCCTCCGGCGGTTGCCTGCCTGAAGAGGTTCTGGACCAGCCTGTGGATTACGAGTCGCTGGCCCGCCTCGGTTCGATCATGGGATCGGGCGGCATGATCGTGATCGATGAAAGTTCCTGCATGGTTGACGTCGCCAAGTACTTCATGGATTTTTGCATGACCGAGTCGTGCGGCAAGTGCACTCCGTGCCGCGTCGGCACCTACCAGATGCACCGTATTCTCAGCTCCATTACCGAGATGACCGCCACCCCTCAGGACCTCGCCATGCTCGAGGAATTTTGTGATTTGCTGAAACATACCAGCCTGTGTGGTCTCGGGCAGTCCGCGCCCAACCCGGTGGTGAGCACCCTGAAATCCTTTGCCGCGGAATACAAATCCCACATTGAAGATCACACATGCCCGGCTGGAGTTTGTGGCAAACAGCCGGGTGGAGCAAGAACATGACTCCGTCCACTGGCGTTAAGACGCTTAAGATCGATGGCCGCGACTTCAGTGCGCGTCCCGATGAGACCATTCTGGACGTGGCCCGCGAGAACAAAATTTTCATTCCCCGCATGTGCGAACTGAACGGCCTGTCCACCGTCGGCGCGTGCCGGCTCTGCCTGGTGGAAGTAAAGGGCTCCAACAAACTGCTGCCCTCCTGTGTGACTCACGTCGAAGAGGGGATGGAGGTTACCACCACCTCGGAACGGCTGACTCATTATCGCCGGATGATCGTCGAACTTCTGTTCAGCGAGCGCAACCATGTCTGCTCCGTCTGCGTTTCCAACGGTCATTGCGAATTGCAGAACCTGGCGCAGAAACTCGGGATCACCCATGTCCGTTTTCCCTATCGCAACCCGAAGGTGGAAGTGGACGCCTCCCATGAGCGGTTTGTCATCGACCATAATCGCTGCATCCTCTGCACCCGCTGCGTTCGTGTGTGCGATGAAATTGAGGGCGCACACACCTGGGACATCATGGGCCGCGGGGTCGACGCGAAGGTGATCACGGACCTGAACCAGCCCTGGGGATCCTCCGCGACCTGCACCGGTTGCGGCAAGTGCGTCCACGTCTGTCCCACCGGCGCCCTTTTTGAAAAGGGACGCTCCGTGGCCGAAATGGAAAAACGCCGCAGCTTCCTGCCTTACTTGACGCTGATGCGAGAGGAACATGAATGAGCAAGCAACGTCTCGCAACCGTTTGGCTCGATGGCTGCTCCGGATGTCACATGTCGTTTCTCGACATGGACCTGCGTCTGATCCAGCTTTCCGAAATGGCCGACCTCGTCTATAGCCCGCTGGTGGACACGAAACAATTTCCCGAGAATGTGGACGTTACGCTGGTTGAGGGCGCGGTCAGCAGCGAGGAAGACTTGCACAAGATCCAGGCGGTGCGCCAGCGCACGACAACGCTGGTTTCGCTGGGCGACTGTGCGGTGACCGGCAATGTCCCCGCCATGCGGAATCCTTTCGGGACAAAAGCGGTGTGCGAACGAGCGTACTGCGAGAACGTCACGCTCGATCCCGGGATCCCCGATCAGGTGCCGCGCCTGTTGTCCTGTGTGCGCCCGGTCCATGAGGTGGTCGCGGTGGATGTTTATATTCCCGGGTGTCCACCCTCTGCCGACGTCATTTTCTACGCGGTGATCGAATTGCTGAATGGCCGGAAGCCGGACTTGAGCGTGATGACACGTTTCGGAGCTTAGGAGTGGCAGTGGAACAGCGCAGAACCATCGTGATCGATCCCGTAACCCGAATCGAAGGCCATTCCAGGATTACGTTGCATCTCGACGATCAGGGCCGCGTCGAAGACGCCCGCTTTCACGTTACCCAGTTCCGCGGCTTCGAGAAATTTTGCGAAGGGCGTCCGTTTTACGAGATGCCATCGCTGATGGCGCGCATCTGCGGCATTTGTCCGGTCAGTCACCTGATCGCCTCGGCGAAGGCCTGCGACGCTCTGCTGGCGGTGAGAATCCCGCCGACCGCCGACAAACTGCGCCGCCTCTTCGGACTGGCCCAGGTCGTCCAATCCCATGCCTTGAGCTTCTTTCACTTGTCTTCGCCCGACCTGCTGCTGGGCATGGACGCCGATCCCGCCAAGAGCAATCTGTTCGGCGTCCTGGAGAAGAATCCGTCCCTGGCGCGCGACGGAATCCGCCTGCGCCAGTTTGGGCAACAGATCATCGAGCGTTTAGGAGGCAAACGGATTCATCCCGCCTGGGTCGTGCCCGGCGGTGTAAGCGAACCCCTCAGCGAAGCGGACCGCGATGCCATCCTGGAGACCATTCCCGAAGCGCTCGTCATTGCCGTTCGCACCATCGACTGGTTCAAGGGCATCATGGAGAGTTTCCGCGAGGAGATTTCGACTTTTGGCAACTTCCCAACGCTCTTCATGGGCATCGTGAAAGAAGATGGCGGCTTGACGTTCTACGACGGCAAGATTCGCATGGTGGATGCATCCGGCAAGATCGTCGCCAACGGTCTCGATCCGGCGTGCTACTTCGATTACATTGGCGAAAAGGTCGAGTCGTGGAGCTATCTGAAATCCGCCTACTACAAACCAGACGGTTTCCCCGACGGCATCTACCGCGTCGGGCCGCTGGCGCGCTTGAACGTGGTTGACCGCTGCGGCACACCCCGCGCCGACCAGGAACTGGCGGAATTCCATGAACTGCAACGCACCGCCGCTCTCAGTTCGTTCCACTATCACCACGCCCGGCTGATCGAAATTCTCTACTGCGTCGAGCGCATGGGGTTCTTGCTCAACCACCCCGAAATCCTCGATAAACATGTGCGCGCTGTCGCCCGTCCCAATGCTCTGGAAGGCGTGGGTGCCGCTGAGGCCCCCAGGGGTACGCTGTTTCACCACTACAAGATTGACGAACAGGGATTGATCCGCTGGTGCAACCTCATCATCGCCACTGGCCAGAATAATCTGGCCATGAACCGGAGTGTCCTGCAGGTGGCCAAGCATTTTGTGCATGCCGACCGATTGACAACCGGCGCGTTGAATCGTGTGGAAGCCGTCATCCGCGCCTACGATCCCTGTCTAAGCTGCTCCACCCATGCNNTACGGCAACCCGCTCCGCTCCGATGACGGTCTGGGCTGGCGCGCGGCGGACCTGTTGTCCCGCAGCTTGTCTGTTCCGGAAACTGAAGTCGAAGTGGTTGTCCGCCACCAACTCACTCCCGAATTGGCTGACAACCTCAAGAACACCCAAACGGTTTTCTTTATTGATGCGGATCACGCTGGCCAGCCCGGCGATCTGACCTGCGAACCCGTGACCGCGCAACCCTTGACCTCGCCACCCACGACCGTTTCTTCCCACCACGTCTCGCCCGCAGCAGTACTGGCGCTGGCTCAGCAACTCTACGGCGCCAATCCGCGCGCCTTTGTCGTCTCTTTGTGCGGCGAATGTTTCGACCACGGCACCGCATTATCCGCATCCGTCGAAGCCGGAATTCCTAAACTGACGACCTTGGTCGAGAAGTTAGCGAGACAGGAAGCCGTGCGGCCAGGAGGTAACTGAGCCGCATGCTGGAGCGACGGGCGCCCTCGTCCGTCCCGCAGTACGGCAACTGGCGGATGCCCGGCTCTCCGCCCTCAAGCAATAACTGGATTCACCGTTTCATCAGCGCCGTCTGCGGCCGGTGCAGCCATTTTGTCTTTTCGCAATATTCGTAGAGTTCTTCGCGGAACTTTGGATGCGCAATCTCGATCAGCGCTTGCGCCCGCTGCCGGATCGTCTTCCCGTGCAGGTATGCCACCCCGTACTCCGTCACCACGTAACGCACAAGTCCACGCGAGGTCACTACTCCCGCGCCTGGACTCAACATCGGGACAATCCGCGAAATCGTGCCATTCTTGGCGGTCGAGGAGATGGCAATAATCGGCTTGCCACCCTTCGAGCGCGACGCTCCGCGAATGAAGTCCACCTGTCCGCCAATCCCGCTGTAGAAGTGGTTGCCGATTGAGTCGGAGCAAACCTGGCCGGTCATGTCGATCTGCAGGGCCGAGTTGATCGCCACCATGTTGTCGTTACGGCCAATGAATCCAGGATCGTTGGTGTAGGCCGTGGGATGGAATTCGAAAATCGGATTGTTGTCCACGAAGTCAAACAGCTTTTTCGTGCCCAATGCGAAGCCGAGTATGATCTTGCGTGGCTTGAAGTTCTTGCGCGCACCCGTGATCACTCCAGCTTCGATCAAAGGAATCACACCATCCGACACCAGTTC
>PMBA01000030.1:0-1410 GCA_003152795.1 Acidobacteriaceae bacterium
GGCCAATCGGATGTTTCGGCTGCGTTGGATCGGCTACTCCCCGTTCTGGGCAACATCTTCTGTGGCACGCCGGAAGGCAACAGCAAGCACGGAAGAAAACAGTGATCGCGGCCCATTCCTGGGCGTACCGGCTCGGTCCTCTCTCATTTGCGAAGCGGGATACGGGACTCAAATCCGCGTAACCACCCACACATGGTTCCGGCCTTCGCGTATCGCTTCGACAGACTGGTCTAGTCTCGGGCGTTCCATCGTAGATAGTTCATGAGCACCGTGCACAGAATGCGCCGTCAGAGGATCGAGTCCAGCGCGACGGCCACCCACCAGCGACAAGCCGCTACACGCTTTGGGGAGCACTGAGCGATTCTAGTGGCGGAGCGCCGACGGACCGAAGACTCCGGACATCCCGCATCGGTGGTTGGCCGAAGAATCGGCTGTATTCGCGGTTGAACTGGCTGGCGCTCTCATAGCCGACCTCGAACGCGGCGCTGGCTGCGTCCAGACCATCCGTCACCATGCGCTGCCGCGCGGCCTGCAACCGCAGTTGCTTTTGATACTGGAGCGGACTCATGGAAGTCAGCACTCGGAAATGATGGTGCAGTGTTGAGATCCCCATCGCCGCGGCTTCGGCGAGATCTTCAACCCGCAGCGGTTTGGCATAGTTCGCCCTGATCCAGGCAATCGCCTTAGCCGTCCGGTGGCTCTGCTCTCCGAGTGTGGCGATCGATCGAAGACGTGCTCCCTCCGCACTTTGCAGGAGTCGATAGATGATCTCCTGCTGAATGAGGCCGCCCAGAAAGGGAATGTCCTGCGGCGTTTCCAGGAGGCGGACCAGCCGGCAACATGCATCGAGAAAGTCCGCTGTGGCCTCGCCGGCGGACATCGCGGGGTTGTCCGAGGATTTCGCGGTCTTCTGAATTTCCTCGCAGCTAAGAAGTTCTCGGACTACAGGCATTTCGATCTTGAGCGACAACGCCAGGCAGGGCGCCTGTTCGGTTGCTTCAACGATTCGGCTGATGACCGGCAAATCGACCGACGTAAGCAGAAATTGCGACGGGCCGTAGACGAAAGACGTTTGACCGAGGTCTACTCGTTTTCGCCCCTGGGCAATCACGGTTACGCTTGGCTGATATGTCATCGAGCAAGGCGCGGTTGTGCCGGTTCGTCGGTGTAGAGTCAGGCCGGGAATATCAGTTGCCCGGTTCTCTGCCAAGCCAACAAACGCAGCAATCCTGCGGGTGAGTTCCAAACGCAATTCGGTGGCTGGATCGGCTGGCGACCGCTCTATAGTATGCTTCTGCACAATCGAACCCCCTCTTCATCTTTCAACCACAGGATAGCGCCGCTACACGCGGTTCGGCCAGCCGCCTAGAGAAATAGGCAATAAATCGGCAGGATCAGGATACCGCCGGT
>PMBA01000030.1:1457-4767 GCA_003152795.1 Acidobacteriaceae bacterium
AAGCAGGAGATGACCGCTCTTCTCCGGGCAGCCGTTGAACGTGGCATCACGTTCTTCGACACCGCCGAGGTCTATGGTCCGTTTTTTAATGAGGAACTCGTCGGCGAAGCGCTCGCGCCGTTCCGCGAGCAGGTGGTCATCGCGACAAAGTTCGGGTTCGACCTCAGTCCGGACCTCGACCCTCGCGGGATGAAGGGCCTACCGGGTCTGAACAGCCGGCCGGAGCACATCAAGCGGGCGGTGGAAGGCTGCATGAAGCGGCTCAAGACTGATGTTATCGATTTGCTCTATCAGCATCGGGTTGANNGTGCCGATTGAAGACGTGGCGGGAGCAGTTAAGGACCTGATTCAGGAAGGCAAGGTTAAGCACTTCGGGCTCTCCGAAGCAGGAGTGCAAACGATTCGGCGGGCGCACGCCGTTCAGCCGGTCACTGCCCTGCAGAGCGAGTACTCCTTATGGACAAGAACCCCTGAGAAGGAAGTCATACCCACACTTGAGGAACTCGGAATCGGACTGGTTCCTTATAGCCCGCTTGGCAAAGGCTTTCTGACGGGAAAGATCGACGAAAACGCGAAGTTCGACAGCTCCGATTTCCGGAGCACCCTGCCTCGATTTACGCCTGAGGCGCTAAAAGCAAATCAGGTCTTGATTGATTTGCTCGGCACAATCGCAGCACGGAAGACGGCAACACCCGCGCAGATCGCACTTGCGTGGCTGCTGGCTCAAAAGCCGTGGATTGTTCCAATTCCGGGGACCACGAAACTTAACCGCCTGGAAGAGAACATCGGCGCAGTGTCGGTAGAACTGGCCGCCGACGATCTGAGGGATATCAATGAGGCCGCTTCGAGGATTACGGTGGAAGGCGCTCGCTACCCCGAAAAACTCGAGAAAATGACGGGGCTGTAATCGCCGGCGGTATCGCTGAAGCACCGCTGCATGACGAATTGTAGAAAACCGGGAAACGAGAAACCTGTATGAGTAAAGCAGCCAAAAATCAGAAAGATCGGAAAGGCCTTGACCGCAGGGACTTTATGGCGGCGGGGCTGGCCTTGGCAGCTACGTTCACGGCACCAAGTGCAGCCGGTGCTCAGACACCGCAACCGCGAGCAAATCTGCGTCATCGCCGGCTTGGCTCACTCGAAGTCTCGGCAGTCGGACTCGGCTGTATGAACATGGCGTGGGGCTTTGGTCCACCAATAAACCGGCAGGACGCCATTCGGTTGCTACGCGCGGCCTACGATCGTGGTGTGACGCTCTTCGATACCGCAGAGGCTTACGGCCCGTTTCTGAGCGAAGAATTCGTCGGCGAGGCGCTCGCCTCCGTGNNAGTAAATTCGGGTTCGACATCTCTCCGTCCGGTGACCTCCGCGGCCTCAACAGCCGCCCCGAGCACATCCGCGAGGTTGTGGACGCTTCGCTCCGGCGCCTACGGACCGACCGCATTGACCTGCTTTACCAGCACCGCGTCGATCCCAACGTTCCAATCGAGGATGTGGCGGGGACCGTGAAGCAGTTGATCAAAGCAGGAAAAGTCCACCACTTCGGGCTCTCGGAAGCCGGAGACGCGACCATCCGCCGCGCCCACGCCGAGCAGCCGCTGACCGCGGTACAGAACGAGTACTCCGTCTGGACACGCGATCCCGAGGTTGAGGTATTACAGACGTGTGAGGCGTTGGGGATCGGCCTGGTGGCATGGGGGCCGCTCGGCAAGGGCTACCTCACGGGCAAAGTTCCGGCAACTGCAACTTTTCCGGCTTCAGATCTTCGGTCGACCATGCCGCGATTTACGCAGCAGGCGATGGCTGCGAACCGGTCCGTGGTCGAGATTCTCGAAGGGGTCGGCCGGCGTAAGCAGGCAAAACCCGGGCAGGTCGCGCTCGCGTGGCTCCTCGCGCGAAAGCCATGGATTGTTCCGATACCTGGAACGACCAAGATAGAGCACCTGGAAGAGAATCTCGGCGCACTGCAGGTCGATCTCAGCGCCGCGGACGTGCGGGAAATCGATACTGGATTTGCAGGCCTCACCATCCAGGGCGCACGTTCCAGCGAGGCGGTACTCACACTGATCGACGCAGGTTCAAAGTTGGGGACGAGTTCAAAAGGCGGACACGGCCTCTCCCGGCCGCGAAAGTGACCCTATGCCCAATGAAAACGCGCGCAAGAGCCATGACGAGTTGTTTCCCGGCCACGTATCCACGCTGGCCGTCACCGACCCCGAACTCATCGAGACGTTCGACAACTTCGCTTTCGATGAGGTGCTGCGCGACAGCACTCTGGATACCCGCACGCGGCTGATGATTCAACTCGCGTCCATCATTGCCTCGCAGGCGGTGAGCGAGTACCGCGTGATGGTGGCCGCAGCGCTCACCGTCGGAGTCACTCCTATCGAGGTCAAAGAGATTCTGTACCAGGCCGTGCCTTATGTCGGGATGGCCAAGGTCTTCGACTTCATTCACGCGACCAACGACGTACTCCGGGAACGCGGCGTCGAATTGCCGCTGCCACGCCAGTCCACAACCACGCCCGAGAACCGCGCGGAGGCGGGCCTTGCAGTCCAGAAGGAGATCATCGGCGGCGAACTTGTCGACAGGCTCTACTCCTCTTCGCCAAAGGACCAGCTTCACATTCAGCGGTATCTCTCGGCCAACTGCTTCGGCGATCACTACACCCGTACGGGCCTTGACGTGCGCACACGGGAACTGCTCACNNTGCTCCCATTTATCGGCTATCCCCGAACGCTCAATGGCCTTCGGGCCGTCGATGAGGTTACCGCGTCATGACCGTACTTGTGGTTGGAGCCACCGGCAGCATCGGCAGCCTGGTGGTGCAGGAAGCCATCCGGCAAGGGCATGCCGTACGTGCGCTCGTGCGAAGCCAGGCGAAGGCGCGTCAGCTTCCCCGCGAGGCGGAGGCCGTTATTGGTGATGTCACGCGCCCCGAGACCCTTGAAGGTGCGGTGGACGGCGTAGACGCAATCGTGTTCACGCACGGCTCGGATGGCAGTGGCAAGGCAGGTGCTGAAAACGTCGACTACGGCGCTGTGCGCAATATTCTGAATGCGCTCGGCTCACGCTCGGCACGGATCGCGTTGATGACGTCCATCGGGGTCACCAATCGCACAGGTCACTACAACCGCACCACCGAAGCCCATGACTGGAAGCGGCGTGCCGAGAGGCTGGTCCGCGCCAGTGGATTGCCATACACAATCGTGCGCCCCGGCTGGTTCGACTACAACGGCGCGGACGAGCATCGGCTCGTTTTCATGCAGGGCGATACGCGCCAGGCCGGGGATTCCAGCGATGGCGCAAT
>PMBA01000030.1:4876-5019 GCA_003152795.1 Acidobacteriaceae bacterium
CGCAAGCCCGGCATTCAGGCATAGAGATTTATGGGGGAACTCACGATGTCGCAAAGAACATGGCTCATCACCGGAGTCAGCAGCGGCTTCGGCCGGCACTTGACGGAGCAACTGCTACAGCGCGGTGACAAGGTCATCGGAAC
>PMBA01000452.1 GCA_003152795.1 Acidobacteriaceae bacterium
GTGTACGCGCTCGCCCACCGCGGCCACTACGAACGCATCCAGATTTTCCACGGCGCGAAGACCCCGAATGAGTTGATGTACGCGCCGAACCTTCTGGAGTGGGAGCGGATGCCGGGTGTCGAATGCCACGTCACCGTCGATCGTNNTGGAAAGGGAACGTCGGAGTCGTCGGCAGCCTCTTCAAGAAAGAGGGCGTGAAGGTCCCGGTCGAGAACAGTATCGCGTTCGTCTGCGGGCCGCCGATTATGTTCCGATTCGTCATTCAGGATCTGCTGGGCATGGGGTTCCACGAACGCAACATCGTCTCCACGCTCGAACGCTACATGAAGTGCGGTGTTGGCAAGTGTGGACACTGCTGCATCGGAGTCGCTTACGTTTGCGTGGACGGCCCCGTATTCACCTACGAACAGATCAAGAAGCTTGGTGAGGATATCTGATGGCTGGCGACCGAAATGGCGACCTTCGCGCGCAACTGGAGCATACGCTGCAGGGACGCGTCTGCCTCATGGGCGTGGGAAACCCGGAGTACGGCGACGATGCCTTCGGCGTGCATCTTGCGCAAGGGCTGCTTGAGGCCGGCGTCCCATACGTGATCGTAGCCGGGAACTCGCCTGACCGTTATCTGGGAACCGCGGCAGACATGGAGTTCGATCACCTTGTTTTTCTGGATGCGGTGGAATTTGGGGCGGCGCCAGGATCGGTCGTATTTTTGGATTCCCAACAGATCACCGCCCGCTACCCGCAGATCTCCACCCACAAGATTTCGCTCGGCGCGCTGGCCAACTTCGTCGAGTCCAATGGGGTTACGAAGGCATGGCTGCTGGGCGTGCAACCGGAGTCGTTAAAGGAAGGACAGGATCTTACTCCAACCGTTCGCAGGACGCTGGGCGTGCTCCTTGAGTTGCTGTTCCACCTGAGAGCAAGAGAAGTGACCCTATGCTGAACCCGGAACAAGCCGTCCTCGTCTCGCTTCTTGCCTGCATTGCCGGCGCGGTGCTGACACTGCTGGTTTCGCGCAGCAAGCTGGTTGCGGGGTGGCTGGCATTTGCGATCACGACTGGGACGGCGATCCTGATTCTCTCGGCGGTGTTTAAAGTCCTGATGAGCGGACCCTCGTCCCATCCCGCTGCCTTCTGGGCGATGCCGAAATTTGGATTCGCCCTGCGCATCTATGTGGATGGACTGACCGCCGTCTTCCTGTTGCTGGCCGCACTGATTGCGGTTCCGGCCTCGTTCTACTCCATCCTTTATATGCGGCATTACCGGGACTATAGCGTAGCCCGGTACTACCCGTACTTCCTGCTCTTTCTCGCCGCCATGTACGGCCTGCTCTCGACCACCGACATGATGTGGTTCTTCTTCATATTCTGGCAACTCATGACCTTGCCGGGCTATGCGCTGATTCGCTTCGAGCACCGGAAGCGGCAGAACGTGTGGGCGGCCAACAAGTTCCTCATCATGATGCAGATTGCCTGTGCGGCCACGATGATCGGCGCGGAACTGCTGGCGATTGGCGGCAAGGCGGTCAGCGGCAGCGCCAATTTGAAGTATGACTTTGACACGGTGAGCGCGAACCTGCCGTTGCTGCTCGCCACACGGCCCGGCATCACGGCCTTGGCCTTCGGGTTGTTCCTGACCGGATTCGGAATCAAGATGGGCATGTGGCCATTCGGCCAGGTGTGGCTGCCGGATGCGCACCCGGCGGCGCCGTCCCCGGTGAGCGCGATGCTCTCGGGCGTGATGCTCAAGACCGGCGTCTATGGATTGATGCGCTATTTCCTATGGCTGGTTCCGGTGAGAGCGCAGGCGGATTACCCGCTGGCGCGCTGGGGCATGCTAGTCGCGGTGCTGGGCACGATCACGCTATTCACGGGCACCATGCAGGCTCTGAAGCAGGAGCAATCCAAGCGACTGCTGGCCTTCCACAGCATTGGGCAAATCGGCTACATCCTGCTGGGAACGGGTACTTGCATGGCGTTGCTGGCGGCCAACACTCCGGCAATGGCCGCGCTCGCGACCATCGGCTTTTTTGGCGCGCTTTTCCACGTGCTGAACCACGGGCTGTTCAAGGGACTGCTGTTTTTGAACGCGGGGTCCATGTTGTATTCGACCGGCACGCAGGATCTCAACCAGATGGGCGGCATGATGAAGTTCATGCCGCTGACCGCGATCACCGCACTGATTGCCTCGTTCTCCATCTCGGGTGTTCCGTTGTTCAACGGCTACGTCAGCAAGTGGACCATCTCCGTGGCTGCGATCCAGGGCAGCGGGTCGGCGCACTACCTCGTCGTCTGTGCGGTGGTTGCGATTCTGACCAGTGCGCTCACGCTGGCGTCGTTCATGAAGTTCTTCGGCGTGAGTTTCCTGTCGCGCACGAGCGCTCTGGTGCGGGCGCGAACGGCTGAGAGTGGCCGGCTGGAAGTTCCCTGGATGATGCAGTTGCCGCAAGTGGCGCTCGCTTTCCTCTGTGTTCTGTTGGGAGTTGCGCCGGCGATCGGCTTCCGGCTGATGCAACGCGCGCTCGATGCGAGCCGCGGCGGACTCGGAACCACGCTGGCAAATTCCTTCCCGCTGCGGAGCAGGTTGGTGGCGGGAATCTCGGAAGTCGATTCGGCGGCGGTGTTCGCGCCCGCCACTCTCGCGGTGGTGTTGGCGTTGATCTTCCTGCTGGTGTATGGCATTGCGAAACTCGGTGGCGCGTCGCGCCGGGCCGCCGTTCCGTGGCTCTGCGGCTACGCGCGGGAAGCGGAGTGCAACCGCTACGTCGCGCACAACTTCTACGGCGAAATCAAACGC
>PMBA01000398.1 GCA_003152795.1 Acidobacteriaceae bacterium
GGTGGTTTCTGGGTTTTGCCGGTTACGGCGCGAAACTGAGTCACTACCCCCGGCAGAAGCGTCTGGGATCCCGCCCGCGGACAAAGTCTGCCCTGAGCGAAGTCGACGAGAGCGCCCGCGCCACACGGGCTTGCGCTATCCTACTAACATGCACGCGCACGGCGGACACGGACATTCTCATGGCACCGGGCGAGTGCTGCGCATCTCCCTCGCCGTCACCATGCTTTACGTCGTCTTGCTGGTGGTTGCCGGCCTCCGCGCTCACTCGCTGGCATTGCTCTCCGAGGCGGGACACAACCTCTCCGACTTCCTGGCGCTGCTCTTGTCGCTGGTCGCGGTTTATCTCGAAGGCCGTCCACCCAGCGCGACCAAGACCTATGGCTACCGCCGCGCCGGAGTGCTGGCCGCGCTCGTCAATGCGCTGTCGCTGGTCGTCGTGTCGTTTTTCATTTTCTACGAGGCATTTCAGCGCATCCAGCATCCCGAGCGTGTGGGCGCCCGGGTCATGATCGCCGTCGCGGCGGCCGGCGTGGTGATGAACGGCGCGATCGCACTCCTGCTGTGGCGTTCGGGGCGCGATGTCAACGTCCGCAGCGCCCTGCTCCACGAAGTGGGCGACACGCTCTCCACCGCCGCCGTAATCGTGGGAGGCTTTGCCATTCTGTGGACCGGGCAATACTGGATTGACGCGGCGCTATCATTCGGCATCGGCGCGCTGATCCTGTGGTCGAGTTTCGGCATCGTGCGCGAGACCCTGAACATTCTGCTCGAGGGCACTCCGCGCGGCATAAGCCTGGAGGCGGTGGAATCGGCAATGCGCATGATCGCGGGTGTGAGCGAAGTCCACGATCTGCATCTATGGAGCATCGGCTCGGAAAACCACGCGCTCTCCGCGCACGTGAAGATCGCGGACATGGCCACTTCCGAGAGCGATACGATTCTCCGCGAGATCAACGAGAAACTCGGCCAGGGGTTTGGCATCCACCATACAACCATCCAGTTGGAACACGTGGTCTGCGACACGGCGCACAGTTGCGTGATTGCCGTGCCCGACGAAGCTCACGGCGAGCATGATCACCCCGAGCACCGCGGCCATGCCCACTAAAGCGCCTGCATTCTAAAGGGTCTCCCCGGTGTTCCTCTGCCCTCCGTGGTTAGCCCTCATGTCCTCCGCGCAAATCCTCAAGCCCGTAACCCGACCCCCAGTTTCCGGGCAATCGTTCTGCCTGTATCTCCTTGAAAAATAGCTGGTTATTCGATTTAGTGACTGGTCGGCAGCAGTTTTCTGTGGTATCCTGTCAGTCAGGAGTCGTTCCTCCCTGAGCACCATCCAATGACTATGTTGCAGTTGGCTATAAAGCGTTGGCGGCAAATCTTGCGTTTTCTGACGGCGGTCCAGTTGCTCCCGGCTTTGGAGAGCGGCGAGGAGACCCTCGTCGGCGGCCAGGCGGTGCTGGAGGGCGTGATGATGCGCTCGCCGCATGCCTGGGGCATTGCCGTGCGCAAGCCCTCGGGCGAGATTGTCACCCACAGCGAATCGCTGGAGCGGCCTTCCGAGCGGCATAAGTGGATGGGCTGGCCCGTGGTACGCGGCGTCATGACGCTTGGGAACGCGATGACGCTCGGATTCCGAGCGCTCAAGTTTTCCGCCAATGCGGCGCTCGACGAAATCCCCCCCAACGAGCAGGGTAAGAAGATGGAAATCACCGGCTGGATGGCGGGTGTGAATATGGCTTTCTCCATCGCCTTCTTCATCTTCATGTACAAATATCTGCCGCTGCTGGCCACCACCGAACTGAAAAAGGTGAATCCGGTTTTCGGGCAGCAGTTCGTGTTCAACCTGGTGGACGGCCTCATCCGCATCGCGATGTTCCTGCTCTTTGTGTGGGGCGTTTCGCTATGGAAAGATATCCGGCGCGTCTACGAGTATCACGGCGCTGAGCACAAGACCGTGTACGCCTTCGAAAACGGCGATCCGCTGGAAACCGCAAACGTGCGGAAATATTCGACCTATCATCCGCGCTGCGGCACCAGCTTCCTGATGACGGTCATGATCATCTCCATGATCGTGTACATGTTCATCCCGGTAACCACGTTCTGGGCGCGCTTTGCGGAGCGCATCATTCTGCTGCCGCTGATTGCCGGAGTTTCCTACGAGATCATCCGCTTCGCCGCCAAGCATCGCGGCTCCCTGTTCGCGCTCATGACCGCGCCCGGACTGTGGCTGCAGCGCATTACTACCCAGCCTCCGGATGACCGCGAAATCGAATGCGCAATCATCGCGCTGGAAGAAGCGATGAAGCTGGAAAAACAGCACGGCGGGGAATTGGTGATTGCGTAGCAGTCGTTAGTCGCGTAGTTCTCAGTTCTCGGTTCTCAGTCAGACCCCTTACAATGGAATTCAGCGAGAACGAGCGCGGAACTGATTTCTGCGTGACCATAGCTGTGCTGTCTGAGGTTTTTCTGAGAACTGAGAACCAGGAACTGAGAACTAAAAACCGAACTGCTCTTCAGATCGGGGTCGATCCCTTAAACAGCCAGATCAGATCGATGATCAGAATGATCACCACCA
>PMBA01000392.1:0-1203 GCA_003152795.1 Acidobacteriaceae bacterium
CAGCCGCGCTTGGGCAAGATCATAATCGAGCTGCATCCCAAGCCATGCTTCGGGACGGCTGCCAAAAGCCTTTGAGAGCCGAAGGGCCATCTCGGGCGAAATCCCGCTCTTGCCTTGACGAGATTGTTGAGCGCCTGGCGCGTCACACCAAGCGCCTTAGCCGCTTCCGTTACAGTTAACCCAAGAGGTTCAAGGCAGTCACGCCGAACCGTAAGACCGGGATGCGGGGGGTTCTTCATGGTCATTTGGTGGGGACTCTTCACTTTTTCTGTAGCATGGATCGAAGGTCTTTCATAAGACGGTAGAGAACAAGGGGTTCTCCAGGAAACGGCTCGAAGCCCAGATGTTCGTAAAAACGGCGCGCGGCATCGTCCTTGGCGTGGACAAGCACGGCGCGCACACCTGCGATGTCGGCAACCTGAATAGCACGACGCAAAGCATCAGCCACAAGCGCCGCGCCGAGTCCCTTCCCCTGCCAATGACGATCAACGGCAAGACGGGCAAGAAGCAACACAGGGCTAGGATGGTGTGGAACGCCCTTGGTGAGGCGATCTGGGGCATCCTCGTAAAGGACGTTTCCGACGACCAACGTGTGGTAACCGATGATTTCTTGGCCGGATAGGGCCACATAGGTCTGCGAGGTGCTCGCCCGTTGCCCTGCCATAGCATAGCGGCGGATAAAGTTGTTCAATTCTTCGTTGTCGCAATCAAAATTCGAGGGATCGTGCGAAAGCGCAAGTTTGCCGATAGTGAGATCTTGATCCATGGATTGTGCTTCAATCCAGAATGGTTGGCTCGTTCAAAAGACGCTCCATGCGCGCATGGCGACGGGGTGGGGCGTCAAGTGCGGCCATGAAAGCTTCCCACTGCTTCGCGTTCAGCCCAAGGCGCGAGCGTTCGGCAAGCAGAGTGCTGGCGGAGTTAAGGGCGCTCTCAAGTACAAACTGGCTGATGGTCGTATGGCGCTCACGCGCGGCTTCTTGAAGGAGCCGCCGCGCTTCAGGTGTAATACGGATATCCAAACGGTCTGATTTCGATGAGGTGCGAGGTTTCATAACATCCTCCGTTTCGAGAAGCAAATATAACATACACACAACGTCCGGACAAGCGACTTGTGGCGCTTGGATGTTTAAGAAACTGTTATTGACCTCGAATGAGCTATCCCTTGTCATAATCTTAATGCATGATAAAGGACGTTATCAT
>PMBA01000392.1:1288-3740 GCA_003152795.1 Acidobacteriaceae bacterium
GATCGGCAAAGAGCGTTGGAACGGTTTCGTTTGCTCCAACCGCACCTGGAGGGCGGGAGGGCACTCACCGCTGTGGCCCGCGAGGCCGGCATCCCTTACCGGACGGCTCAACGCTGGGTGGCTCTGTATCAGCGCTTTGGGCTGGCAGCACTGACCCGAAAGGGTCGTACCGACCGCGGCGCCAGACGCTCCCTCTCGCCAGAAATGCACAACGTTGTGGAGGGATTGGCTCTCCAGAAACCACCACTGCCCATTGCCGCCCTGTATCGTCAGGTCTACCGCATCGCTCAGAAGCAGAACGATAATCCTCCCAGCTACGCAGTCATCTACGACATCGTCCGCCAACTCCCCGCCGATCTGGTCATGCTGGCGCATGAAGGCCCAAAGGCCTACACCGATGCCTTTGAGCTCGTTCATCGTCGGGAAGCTGAACGCCCCAACGCCATCTGGCAAGCCGACCACACGCCGCTCGACATCCTGATCATACGCGAAGACGGCACTACCGCCAAGCCTTGGCTGACAGTCATCATCGACGATTACAGCCGTGCCATTGCCGGCTACTTCCTCTACTTTGAAGCACCCTCGGCGATACAAACCGCGCTCGCGCTGCATCAGGCAATCTGGCGCAAGGAGGATCCCCGATGGCGTGTCTGCGGCATCCCCGATGTGCTCTACACCGACAACGGCAGCGACTTCACCTCGCGCCATCAGGAGCAGGTCGCTGCGGACATCAAGATGCAGCTCATCTTCTCCACACCCGGCAAGCCTCGGGGAAGAGGACGCATCGAGCGCTTCTTCTCGACAGTCACTTCGATGCTTCTTTCTGGTCTTCCGGGGCACACTCCGGAGAGCGGCGGAATCTGCGGCAAGCCGACACTGACCTTGCCCGAACTGGACACGATGCTACGAGAGTTCATCCTGGGTGTCTATCACCTGCGTGAGCACAGTGAAACGAAGACGACACCCCAAGTGCGCTGGGAACAGGGAGGCTTCCTGCCGCGCATGCCCGATTCGCTGGAGGATCTGGATCTTCTGTTGCTGACAGTAACCAAGGCTCGCAAGGTGCACCCTGACGGCATCCATTTCCAGGGCTTACGCTATGTCGATACGACACTGGCGGCTTACATCGGCGAGTCCGTGGTGCTGCGCTATGATCCGCGCGACGTAGCCGAGATTCGCATTTTCCACGAGGGACGTTTCCTTTGCCGAGCCATCTGCCCCGACCTTGCCGGCGAGACGATTCCCCTGCGCGAGGTGTTACGGGCGCGAAACCGCCGACGGCGCGAGCTGCGCAATGTGCTGCATGATCGCAAGAAGGCTGTCGATGCTTTGCTGGAGCTCAAGCAAGGCAACAGCCAGGGTGCACCACCGGAAGAACCGGCCAACCAGCCTCCGGAAAGAGAAGAGCGTGGAGAACCCGTTCTTCGGCGCTATATTAATGAGTGAGCCGGCGCAGTTCGTCGAGACGTTGGAATACCGGCGCTTCGCCGAGTTCTGTGAAGCCTGCCGCCGTTATTGCTACGTTGGCCTCTGTTATGGGCCGCCGGGCGTGGGCAAGACGCTCTCCGCACGGCATTACACTTGCTGGGACACGATTCATGATGTGAACGTCTATACCATCCCCGAAGAAGAATTGCTGGCTATATACTCGGCGGGCAAGCCGGATACCGTCCTTTGCACGGCATCGGTTATCAGTACGCCCAAGAGTGTCGAGGGGGACATTTCAAAGGCGCGTGATCTGTTGTACCGAATCGCCCGAGAGCCGCTCTATCGCGAGCATAAGGCAACGATGGAGCAACAGCGGGATCAATATGAGAAGGAAAGGACGGAGTATTGTGCAAGCGGGGAATGGATGAACCTGTTTGGCGAACAGAAGTCGCCCCCGGATCCGCCGGCTTATGACGAGCTGGCCCGCAAGTTCGCTGAGCGGGAGAAAACCATTGTCGACCCCACAAGCCTGGTACTGATCGATGAGGCGGATCGGCTCAAGATGGCCAGTTTAGAAGCAGTACGCGATGTTTTTGATCGCAGCCAAATCGGGCTGATCCTGATCGGCATGCCGGGCATAGAGAAGCGCCTGGCCCGTTACCCGCAATTCTATTCCCGCATTGGATTTGTCCACGAATTCCGCCCGCTCAGCACAGCGGAGGTACGTCGCCTTCTGACGGGCGCATGGACACCGCCGGGCATTCATCTGCCACCGCTGGATGAGGAGACCATGGCCGCGATCGTTCGCATCACAGGCGGCAACTTCCGGCTGCTTGGCCGGCTTCTGGCGCAGACAGAGCGCATCGTTGAGATCAACGAACTGCCCAAGGTGACGTGCCAGGCTGTCGAAGCGGCGAGAGAAAGTCTGGTGATCGGGCAAACGGGATAGTCGCGGAAACTTCCTGACGATTTTTAGCAGGTGTCCCAAAAACGGTCGTTTATGGGACACCTGCAAGACGGGGCC
>PMBA01000088.1 GCA_003152795.1 Acidobacteriaceae bacterium
GGTGCTTCGGCACTGCCCAGGATATTCTTGCCCTTGACAGAGCTTTTCACTCTTATCAAGGGGCACCCTCAGACTCAAATAATCGCGATAGGCCGGGCCACCCGCCCCGGCCGTCACCACATCCGCCGCATGTTGACAGTTCTCGATTGCCGTGCAAGGATTGCATCGTTCTAGAGTAAGGTCTCGTCTTCTAGAGTTCTTCCCCGCACGAATGCTCCCGGAGTAGCTTATGACACAGCTTCGTCTCGCGGTCTTTTTTCTCGCCTGTTGTGCATCCTTACTTGCGAAATCCAATCCCGTACCTTTTGTTGACCAGCCGCTGGTCCCAGCGGCGGTGGCGCCGGGAAGCTCGGGCCCCACGCTGACTGTGAATGGGACAGGCTTCGTCGTGGGTTCGGTCGTCGAGTGGAATGGCGTTGCGTTGACGACTACATTCGTGAGCAGCAGTCGACTGACCGCGACCGTTCCCGATTCCATGGTTGCGGCCCCAGGCACCGCCTCGGTAACTGTCGTGAGTCCTTGCCCGGGCGGAGGCGCCTCCAATCCTGCCTTGTTCAGTGTGACTAATTCGACGAACTCGCCCGCCTTTGGCCCGCCGGGTCCGATTGCGGTGGGCAACGGCCCGGTCGACGTGATCGCTGCGGACTTCAACAATGACGGCAAGCCTGATCTGGCGGTCGTGACCGAGTGTGGAAGTGATCCGAGCTGTTCCCCGTTTACCAGCAGTAAGTCCATCGATATCCTCCTCGGCAATGGGAATGGGACATTCTCGACAAGGTCCCGGCTCACCAACCTAAGCTTCGCAACTTCAGCGGCCGTGGGCGACTTTAATCACGATGGCAACATGGACTTGGTCGTGATCTCCGAGCCGAACTGTATGGGATGCGCATACATCACAACCTATCTGGGCCGTGGCGATGGGACATTCAAGAAAGGCAAACTCGCCATCCCCGGGATCGACGGCAACATTCGCGGAATCACCGCCGGTGATTTCGATGGAGACGGCAACCTGGACTTGGCCGTGACAGGGGTGAGCGAAATTCCATTCGTGTTAATTCTCTCGGGCAATGGTGATGGAACATTTGCAAACAATTCCGCCATCTTCTATCCCGCACTTGGCGGCTACGCATTGGCCATAACCACCGGCGATTTTAGCAATGACGACATCCTTGACCTTGCCGTCATTTTCGGCAGCAGCACGTACCAAGTGTTCCTTGGAGATGGCACCGGTGGCTTCTCGGCGGCGGCAGCCCATGCATCGGACAGACCCATACCGATGACTCTGTACTGGGGAGCGCCGCAGACGGTTGCAATGGGTGACTTTAACGGAGATGGCATTCTGGATCTGGCATACGTCGACTCAACCTTAGGTTCGTTGGTGGTGCAGTTGGGCAATGGCAACGGGACTTTTGCTCAACAAAGCGGCCAATCAGTCCCCGCGGAGAACGCAAATATCTCCGCGATCGACATCAACGGAGATGGAATTCTCGATCTCGCTGTCGTCTATGCCGGCGACAGACTCTCAGTCTATCTCGGCAATGGAGATGGTACTTTCCAGGCAGGCTTCAGTCCTGCGGCTGGGAATGCGCCCTCCGGCGGGCTCGGGATTGGGGATTTCAACGGCGATGGCCGAATTGATCTGGCGGTATCCAATCCTTTCGACAACACCGTTTCCATCCTCCTCCAGGGGCCGACGACCTCGACAACCCTTACCTCGTCGGCAAACCCGGTGTTCATCGGTCAAACTGTAACCTTCACGGCCATGGTTACAAGCCAGTCCGCGGGCACTCCGGCTGGAAATGTCACTTTCAAACTGGGCTCCGAGACTGTGACGTCTGCGCTGAGTGGAGGCGTAGCGACCTTTACTACAACATTCGGAAGCAGCGGCATCAAGCTGATCCAGGCTTTCTATCGTGGCGACGGTGACTTCCTGGGCAGCGTTTCGCCGGTCCTGCAAGAAGTCGTCGTAAAAGATGTGAGCGCAACCAGCATCGCATCTTCGTTGAACCCATCTCCGCTCGGTCAGATGGTGACGTTTACGGCATCCGTTAGCTCGTCACCAAGCACACCGCCGGATGGAGAAACCGTGACCTTCAAAGACGGTGCAACCGTCCTCGGCACAGGCACGCTGAGCGGCGGTGTCGCCACATTGTCAACGTCATCGCTGTCGCAGGGAAAACACGAAATCCACGCGATCTACCCCGGTGACGCGAAGCTAAGGGCGAGCGCCTCGCCACTGCTCAAACAGGTGGTCGACTGAAGTATGTTTTTTGAGAGAGTCGTCAGCCGACTGCAATCGTGGCTGCCTTCTGCTACGATCGCCCGAATCTCAATTGTCGTCAAGCCTGGACGGGCCGGCAGCCACGCTACTTCCCGTCTCTCGGAGCAATCAAGTCCGGGAGCTCCGGCTGACGGTCGGGACATTCCGAAGCGTTCGCGGGCCACTCCGCCCGCGTCACACGGCACCGCCGTACTGTTAGAATTTCCTGCACATGATATTTCGCTCCGATAATCGCACCGCCGAGCAGATTCGTCCGGTCAACATTAT
>PMBA01000165.1 GCA_003152795.1 Acidobacteriaceae bacterium
CGGAGCCAGAATCGACGCCCACATGGGCACTCGCGCCACCCGGCGCATGATGTAGGGCTGGAGCAGAAAGCCATCCACCACGACGATCACCGCATAGAGGATGAGCACATAGAGCGGATGCTGCCAGTCGTTCCAACGCAGCGCCGAAGCGAGCACGGGGCCGAGCAATCCAAGGATCGGGCCAAAGTGCGGAACGATCTGTAGCACCGCCGCCAGCACCGCCCACAGCGGAGCCCACGGAACGCGGATGATCCACAGGCCAAGCAACCAGAGGAGGCCGACGGCAACCGAGTCTTGCAGTTGAGCGATGGCCCAGCGCTTGAGGGCGCGGGCCGTAATGCGGACGTGATCGGTCGTAGTCACTACGAAGACGCCATCGACAATCTTCTCGCAAATTCCGCTGGCACAACCGGCGTTGCGCCCGCTTGGGAGCAAACATATCGCGCCACTTCGTTGGCTGCATTATTAATTTCATCCAAGTCCATTTTCCGTAGCAGGCCCAGAACCAGCGCTGCGGTAAAGGAATCACCCGCGCCCACCGTGTCGACAACGCTCACCGGACGAGTCGAGCAATCGGACCATCGCGTCCCATCCTTGTTCTTTTGGTAGAGAAGGCTGCCGTTGGGCCCGCGGGTCAGCGCGACTGCCCGCAGACTAAAGGTTCGCGCGATACGCTCAATCTCCTCCTCAGCCGAGGCCGAACCGGTCAGGCCGAACATTTCGGCAAGCACCGGCAGTTCCTCATCGTTCAACTTCAGTACGTTCGCCAACTGGAGCGATTGTTCAATCGAAGCACGCGAATAAAACTTCTGCCGAAGATTGATGTCGAACACGCGCAGCGCGTCCGCCGGTGTCGCGGCAACGAGTTGTTGAATGGTGGTGCGCGCGGGCTCGCGACGTTGTGCCAGGCTGCCAAAGCAGATGGCATCCGCTCCACGGGCGGCGCTCAGTGCTTCAGGCGTCGCAGCCAGGTAATCCCATGCCACATTTTCTTGAATGCTGAAATGGGCAAGGCCATCGCCGGAGAGCGCGACCTTCGCCGTCCCGGTGGGTACGGCTTCGTCGATTTGCACGGTGCCACTGGGCAATCCCATCTCTTGAAAACGGAGAATAATTTCGCGTCCGGGGTCATCATTCCCAACCCGCGTGATGACCCGGCCCCCGGCGCCGAGGGCGCGCGCGTGATACGCAAAATTCGCCGGCGCGCCACCCAACTGCGGTCCCGTCAGAAGCAAGTCCCACAGCACTTCGCCGACGCCCACTATGTTAGGACCCATGCTGACCTATTCGATGCCAAGTTGTTTCTGGATTTGCTCCAGCGGCACGCCCTTCGTTTCCGGAACCAGCGTCTTTACCCAGATGAGTTGCAGAACCATCATGAAGGCGAAGAACGAAAAGACGTAACCCGGTGGAAATGCGGTGACCATCCTTGGGAAAAAAGTCGTAAGCAAGGCGGCGAAAATCCAATGTGTGAAACTGCCGAGCGCCTGACCTTCGGCGCGCTGACGGTTGGGAAATATCTCGGAGATGAAGACCCAGATGACCGCTCCCTGACCGATGGCGTGCGCGGCGATGAAGGCAAAGATGCAGACCGGCACGATCGCATAGTGCTCCGTAAAAAAGGCCCATGCCACCAGACCGAGCGACGCGATGTATCCGAACGAGCCGATAAACAGCAGGGTGCGGCGGCCCAGCCGGTCTATGAGCCAGAGGCCGACAAACGTGAAGACAAGATTGGTGACGCCGATGCCGATCGATTGCAGCAGCGCGGCTTTTGCGCCCAGTCCGGTGAGTTCAAATATGCGCGGCGCGAAGTAGAGAACCGCGTTGATGCCCGAGAGTTGGTTGAAGAATGCAATGAAGATCGCAAGCAGGATGGGCTTCCGAAGACGACGAGTCCAGAAGTGCGCCGACGACGATTGTTCGGATGAAGCCGCTATGATCTCATTCGCCTCGCCTTCGATCTCGGCCCTCGAGGCTTCGGGTTGGATGCGTTGCAGGACTTTGAGACCGCCCGCGCGATCCCCCTTCCTGCCCAGAAGCCACCGCGGGCTTTCGGGAAGCCCGAAGCAGAGCAGTGCGTAGAGCAGCGACGGGAACGCGGCTACACCAAGCATCCAGCGCCAGGCATTTGCGCCGATTCCCGCCAGCAGCGCGTTGGAGACGAAAGCGATCAGGATGCCGAAAACAATGTTGAACTGAAACATTCCGGCCAGGCGTCCGCGGTATTTGGGAGGCGCAATTTCCGAGATGTACAGTGGAGCGGCCACGGTGGAAATGCCGATGCCCAGGCCGCCAATCACACGCGCCACGATGAACGCGGAAACATTGGGCGCCAAACCCGAACCCACTGCCCCGACAAAGTAAAGCACGCCGATCCAAAGCAGCGTGGCTTTGCGCCCGAAGCGATCGGCAGGCCAGCCGCCGATGAGCGACCCCACGACCGTGCCGTAGAGGGCGGATGCCATGGCGATCCCGTGCAGTCCGGGACTGAGGCCCCAAAGCGACTGAATGGTTTTTTCCGCGCCGGAGATGACCACTGTGTCAAAACCGAAAAGAAACCCGGCCAGTGCCGAAGTGAGCGACCAGAAGAAGACGCGAGCATTCATAGATCGTAGAGTCGCTAATCGTAGAGTCGATGGCGGATCAAGTCAATGAGCGCATCTCACCATAAACGCATCGCGGACGCGGCGCAAATCTGAGGCCCGCGCTCCTGGCTAAGCGCTGCCAGCCGCGACCCGCGAATTGGTGTTGTTCTGAATTCGAAACCTCGATTCGGACCAGCCGTGAGCTTGAACCGCCCCGTTTGACCGTGTATAAAGGCTAGGGAGCACGATGCCGGGTGCCGTGTAGGGCATGCGCGTGCCGTGCAGACTTGGATATCCCTCGAACAGTCTGCAAGACCTTGATTTTAAAGCGGAAGTGGTGGAACTGGCAGACACACCATCTTGAGGGGGTGGCGCCGAAAGGCGTGGGGGTTCAAATCCCCCCTTCCGCACCA
>PMBA01000283.1 GCA_003152795.1 Acidobacteriaceae bacterium
ATCACCGTCAGATCCGCTTGCGCCTTCGCACTCCGGTGCTTCACCGGACTCAGCAACTGCGGATCGATCCGCGCCAGCCGTGCCAGCGTCTGCGCATCCATGCGGTCGTCTTTCTTCCGGCTCTCTCCGATCAAACGCACGTTGCGCGCATGCGCCACGATCACTTCGTGCCCCAACTCGCTCAACACGCGACTGACCCAGGGCGAATGCATGCCCGTTTCCAACGCAATGCGACAGCGCGGCATTTTGCCGAACACTTCTTTCATCGCTTTCGGAGTCGTACCCAGCCTCTGCTCCAGTACCACTTCGCCGGATTCATTCAGCACGCAATACCAGCTCCAACGATCGCCCAGGTCCAATCCGATGGTGANNTACAGCATCCCGTCGGAGACCGGCCTTCTCATCCCATCTGGTTACGACAGTTGGCCCCGAAATGAGATAATCCCGACGAGTAATGCTATGAAGCCGTCTTCGTTGGGTGCGGAAGAAACTCAGCCAATAATCCCGACGCTCTCAAGAGCGAAAATACCTCGCAACCTGTCTTATCCCGCCGGAGCAGGAGCTATTTCCGAAGTCCTGCTATCGGTTGCGCAATTTCAAGAACTGAAACTCATTTTCTACTCAAGCAAGGTCGACATCGGTGTACGAAGTGGCAGATACGAACACCGCAGCTACGAGTTCCTACGTGTCGAATACCTGAATAATGCGAGACCGGGAGAAGAGTGGCCTGTTAAGAGCCTGTTCGCTCGGCCATCGCAAAGCCCATGGGAAGTTGTCGTTCAGCCTGTACCTCGCGTCCTACGTCACAAGATTAATCAGTACATTGTGATGTTTGCGCTGCCAGAGGTTCGACGCTGGCTCACGGAACGGACTCAGCTATCGCGGCAAGGAAGCGAACTGCTTGCTTTTTTCTACGACGAAAAAGCGGAGGAATTTACGCCCCGTGCGCTAAACCGTCTCGAACCTCAGAGGAAATGAGCTTCAGTCTCGGGGCCTTTTAGTCGATGGTTGTTGAAATATCGCCGATTACACTCATCGACCGAGTTGAATGGCTTGCCCAAAAACCCTTGTCATTGGCATTTTCCCAACCACTTGATTCTTAAAGGATCGAAACCAGCGCCTGGGAGTGGCTCAAAAACAGATATTTTTCATACGCCTTTGCCGTATTGATCCGAAGCAAGGCCAGAGCGAGTTAAACGATTTCGCCAAAGGAGGTGGTCTCTTCCCAGTCTGATTGACTGGCAGAATGTGCTATTCGGCCGCCCGGTCCATGCCGACCGCTGCAGTGTCTGATCGAGGATTCTCGGCCCGACGTGATTTGCATCCGCGGCGCTGCATGCAGCCTAGTCTACAACCTCTTCAGCTAGGTTTCCTGGTTCCGGTATAACAGCCAAATCCCCTAATCTTGCCGACACCTGCCGCCGTTGCAAATCGAAGGTGAGCAAAAGTATATCGCCAGGCTCGCCGCCACGCCGTCGAAACAGTGGCCCGAGACCCCATGTGGCGCGGTCCGAAACAACCAATTGCCCAATCACCAGGCCATCCTCGGTCGAGCATGTCGCCCGCTCACTTGTTGGCGAAAACTGGCCGGAAGCTGAACAATGCCGTTTGACACAATGCTGAAGGTGGGAGCTTAATCGCTACCCATGGTTCAGCATTCTCGGTCCATCCATGCTCATAATATCCGGGCTCACGGCGAACAGACGCTCCGGCAAGATCGTCCGGTGAAAACGCCGCACCTCGAAGACCGTAAACACATGGACCGTATTTGGCTATAATCGCTAGTCTTCCGGCATTGTGCGGCCGCACCGTGTTGTAGTGATCCACGTAAATTTGAATCGAGTGGCGCGCAGCCCCCTGTCCGTGCCCAGAACTGGATTACTCCACGAAGTCCTTAATGCTCCGTGCCGGTGCCCATAACCCGCACCGTCACGATCTCGTGCGCTCGTACTTTGATCGGGAAGCTACTTGGTCCCGATAGAGGTATGGGCTCCTGATCCCGTTCCACGGCGTCCGTTCTAAACACTCTCGTTAGTTGCAGCAACGGTATTTGCACCGTCGCGGTTCGGGTTGATCCGCCGAGATCGAGGAGGCGCACGATAGTGCCGTTCCCATCCTCGGCTGGCTTCCAATCCTCCACTAGCAAATCCGCGTCCTCAATTTTAAGGAAAGCCCCCTGCTTACCATTGAGCGGACGAGGTCCATTCAGCGCCTTGTCCTGCGATGTAACTTCATCACTCTCGAACGGTGTCATCTCCGCCCAGCCCAGACGGCTTAGCTCGGCGGCGTTGGTTAACGGGGCGCTGGTGACAACATAGCGAAAGCGAAACGTCCCGCCCTGGCCTGCGCGATAGTTAGTGTCCCAGTAGTTATTCATGACATAGGAGAATATGTTGGCGGGTCGCGGGCCGAATTCAGTCGGCCATGCGCCGCGGTTGATGTCGCCCAGGGTGACCAGAGGTACGTCGAGCGGCATCACCGTCGCCGATACATCTTCCTGCTGCACCGACACCCAGTGCTGTACGGAAAACCATTCATGCCCCGCACCGGGATACATATTGTTGGCCGGATCTACCACCCCTGTCTGAATCTCGTACTGAAACTGGGGCCGATCCATGGCAAAAGGAAATGCAAAATAAACCGCTTCCTTCGCGTCCACTTCTTCTTTCTCTACATCCTCAACAAACTCGATTTTCTTTTCATGGTCAAACAACCGCACCTCGGAGACAACCTTGGGCGTGTTCGTGGCCGCGCTCTGCATACGCGCCACCCAACCTTCGGGCGTGCGCGTCACCGCCGCAGGATGAACCCCTTTCGCCGGGTGAATTTGTAACTGCGGTTGCGGATAGACCCGGCTATATTGCAACACACGGTTCGGCCCCTGATCTCCACCAGTCACATAAAGATATTGTCCGAAGCGATAAGGGCTCTGCTGGTTCACCAATTCGCGTTCTAACTGTTTATCGTAGATTCCGCGCACGGCACCGGTCGCAGGATCCAGTTGTACCCGGTAATACGGGCTTTCAATCTCCGCCGCTGCTCCGTTTTCGGCGGCAACGATCGGCTTGGTCGCAGGCCGCGACTGAAAGACTTTGTACCCGAACGCCGGAACATCCCGCGCCATAAAAGACACATGACGGACATCTTTGCCGTCGCGGATGATTTCCACCGGCACGGCATGTTCGGTGGTTACGTCGGCGATCTCATCGTCAGTGTCGAGATCGAGTTCTACTGGAGCGCTACGCGTCCAGTTCAAGGTATTGAAGACGATCACGCTTTTGCGGCCAGCCGAAATCGAGTCCGCCAGACTCGCCATGCTGCTGCGCGCCACAAAATCCGCCAATTCCTGCGCCTTCGCAGCGTACGCATCTTTCACCGCCAGTTGCCTCACTGCTTCCATGCCCAACGGCTCGGAAATGCTGTTGTAAGAATCCCAGGTGTGCTCATCCATCAGCACCATGTTGTTCCACATGGCGTCCAGATCCGCTTTGTCGGCTGCCAGACGCGGGTTCACCAGCGAGGCCACAGTGGCTAGCTTCTCCGCCGACAGACCGCGGCTTTCGTTCTGACGTTCCATCGCCGCGTAGAAAGCATCGGAGGCGATGCCATCCTCCCAGTAAGGTCCACCGTCTCCGCGGATGGTCGGGATCGCGTCACCAAACTGCTGCGCAATGTTATTCAGGGCGTCGAAGAACCCGGAATACTGCAGTTTCGGATATGCATACACGCGGTTCCACTGCCCTACCAGTTCCGCCTGCTGCGGAAACAGGTCTGTGTTCTCCTCCTGCGTACCATAAAGAATCGCCGCATTCGCATGATAGTTGGCGTGCGAGTACATCTGCAGAAACAACGGCAGCGTATCGTGCCCCGCCGACAGCAACGGAGGCAAGCCAAACAACATCTCCATTTGCTCATAGTGACGCGAGTACCAGAACAGAACCTTTTGGCCGTCCGGTCCTTCCCACCACATCGGACTGCTTTCGTTGAGATGTCCTTGCAGAAGCACCGGTGCGCGATAGTTATTGCTGGCTGAGAGCAACGTGTGAATTCCCGCGGACGCAAGGATCGAGGCATACGACCACGAGTACGACGGAACATCCGTGATGTTGGCGTAGTTGAATGGAGTACAGTGTTGCCGGCTGAAGTTCGCACTGGCATAGAGGGAACGGATGAGGGTCTCCGCTGTCGGAAACCCAGTCAGCAGGTTGGCATATTGGGCGGGAACAAATAGCTGCTGCTTCTGGATGGCAGCGATCACACGCTGTTGCTCGATGGGTGTCCGCGCCTTCATGAATTCCGCCAGATCCCATTCTCCGTCGAGGCTAAAACGAAAGTCCGGATGCTGTGCGGTCATGTCCATGGCCTCGTCGATCACCCGGCTTTGGATGGTTGCGACCTTCGCCTGGTAATCCGAGTAACCGACGTCGAGGTGGATATGTGGAACCAGGAATAACGTCCACTGCTTTTCTGGGTCGATGAATTGTTCGGAGTGCCGCCGTCGGCCATCGACGTTCCAGGTAAGCTGCACCCGCGTCTTCATCGGAAATTGAGGGACAGAAAATTCGAGTTTGCCTTCGCCAAAGTCCTGCGCGCCATGGAGGGCCTGATGATAGCGTTTGCCCGCGATCGTCAAATCGACACCACCCGACTCGAATCGTTTACTGCTGCGTATCAAGACCTCCACGACTTCATTGAGTTGACCCTGCGCTTCTTGATAAAAGATCGTCGGCCGGATCTGCGCGCTGGAATCCTTGCTTTGCAGCCCCTTCGGAACGCTTTTCAACTCGATCGCGTCATAGGTAAGGCTTGCCTGCGGAACAAATTTGTCGACTTCCTCGACTGCCTGCATCGCGATTGTGTTTTCGCCCCGGCGCAGGTACTCACCGGGAAAATCGAACACGACGTCCGCCTGCGATGACGCTGGATAAAAAGAGTCGCCCTGATCACCATTGCTATAGTCGAGCTGGGGTTGAAGATAAAAGACTCCATGTTTCCCGTTGATCTCGATCCGGAGGGCGGGCACGCTTGCGCTTTCGATCAAGAACGACACATGAAACCGGCAGGTCCCACTCACAGCACGATCCAAGGAAAAGGTAATTCTGCGGGGCCCGGTTGGGGGGGGTGTTGCACCTGCCGCCACGGTTGTCATCGAGACGGCGGGCTGGGTTGCATACCAGTCTTTCGCCGGATCGCTCTTCCCTACTTGGAAGTTGACTGGTTGCTCTGGATCGCCGCCGGTAAATTCCGCGGAGGAGCGATCGAAGGCTCCGATTCGGAATATCGTGTTCGAGTCTTCGCCTTCGGCCAAAGCACCGGCCGCGCGGCACAACATCCACAAGAACAACATTAACCGGAAGATAAGAACGTTTTGCCGTTTCATGAGTCCCTCCGCATCCGAGAGTCGTCGATCTCGTCGTCCCTAGACCAACGGTCAAGGCATTCCCTTGTGAAAGTGGATCGCGATACGAAGCGGATTGCCCGAGTTTACGAAGCGAACAAGCAAAGTATCTCCCTCCATTTCAAACTCACCGTGTCCCAGAGGTTTTTCCCCCACGAACACGCTGACTGGTAGGCGCGAGGTACGTACACGGAGGACAGCTTTGCTATGCGCAATTCCGTCGGTCATGAAACTGAAGACATCAGCGGTCGCCTTTTCCTCGCTAATCCTGCAGGCAGCCGCAACCACAATCGGTGTGGGGTTGACCGAGATGGCATCCAAGTCAAGCAATAACAACCGCGAGCCCGGAGATACCCTGATACTCGTACTGATTGGCAAGCGCGCATCGAACAGATTGACATAGCGGCCATGCAAGACAACAGGAGTCGCGTTCGGAAGCGACTCATCCAGTCCGGCCGCAACCATATAGGGACCTCGTCGCAACACAAGGGCATTGGCTTCGTGCCAGGCTAACTTGATCGCGAACGCTGCCTGGCGGATGAGACGCCGGATCTGTTCTGCGCCATCCTTCCGGTATGTCAACGTCGCAGGCGACAGCCGAGCCGAAACTACGACTCCATTGCCTATCCTGTACAGTCCCGTCGCGTCTCTCGGAAGGCCCAGCAGGTCGAACAGATGTTCACGTGGAGTGCGATAAGAATAAGGCGCTGTATTCCACCACTCGCGGACAAAGTTGTAAGGATCTCGATCATTGTCGACCATGACCAAGCCCCCGCCATTATGTACCCATCGCGCTAAGGCATCATGAAACTCGGGCGGCGGTTTCTGACCTTCATATGTCAGCAACAGTAATTTGTATCGGCTTAGGTATCCGGCGCTGGCTGCACTTTCGATCTGCACTGGCTGGACCGGTATGCCACGCTTGAGCAAAGGCATTGCCAAGCCATAGAACGATCCCAGATTCGGGTCTGAAGGCCCAGGATCGGCACGTTCGAACATCATGGTGTCCGACACCAACACCCCAACCCCGTCTGTTCCCGAATATTCCCACCGGACATTCGTCTGCTTCATGTCGCCGAGCGCACTGATGACAGTCTGTAGCTCTGTTTCGTAGGCTGCCGGTATCGCGACTTTTTCCACGCTTCGCTTGGTCGTGGTCTTCACCGTCGCTACGGACTTCATGAGATACTTTCCGTTGAAAATGCGGTCCGGCCACGGCATGATTTCGTAACGGGATACCTCAGGGTGTAATAGAGAAGCCGTTAGCGTACTCTCCCAGTGGGCCCGGTAGTCCGTCCAATCATGCTTCGGATCGTCCTCCACCGGGTCGTTCAGATACCACAAAGGGAGCCCCGTACCATTCACAAGGCCACTCATGGCTCCGTACTCAAGGAATGCAGCTTCAAAAGTACGCTCTTTGCGGCGCCCTCCGTAGTAAGTCGGCGTGCGAGCTGTGCCGGTCCACACCTGCGCGACGTAGCCGTCAGCCCCTGCATTGATCAAAGACGATTCTGGACTTATAACGCCCCAATGCGCATAGTTAATAAGAGAATGGGTCGCGACATAGCACGGGATCGGTCGCCTGCGCTCGTTACTATATTGCCGGACAGAATCGCAGACCTGGATCAGCGTTCTGCGATAAAGATAATATTTCAGTTTGGAGGCGCGGTACTGTGCATCGGGAGATGAATCTGGCTCCTGCCAATCCTCTCCATAATAGGCTTTCCACTGCCGTTTAAAGCCCTCCGACCATCCAGTGTCCGCATAGTACTCCGGCTCTTCCAGATAGATGGCTTCCGCGCCGGCGTCCAATGCCTTCCGGATGCCAACGGACAGATAGTGCCCGTATGCTTCGCTCGGTGACATATAAGGAGTAATGCGGGGCATGTCGCCGTGAAGAGACAGGCTGCCATCTTTGTATTTCTGCGCCTCGTCCCAATGCTTCTTGCCATCGAAAATACCATCGAGATAGTCCTGGTAGGCACCCCAAGCCACACCGGTCATTACCTGCACTTTATAGCCGTGCTGGCGCCATGTTTCAAGGTTTGCCGGAAGGCCGGGATCGATTCCATACACCATGGCAACGTCCGCGTTGAGGTTGATCCGCGGAGACCACGCCGCCGAGGTCTGAAAGCTCAAGCGCTCATCGTTGCGTCTCGAGTTGCCGTCCTTGTCGGCAGCGACGTCCTGCGCCGCCAGCAGGCATGCGGATAACAGGAGGGTTGCCGCCAGGGCGAGCGCAATCACGGTTTTCTTCATGCGAGCCATTCAAAAGTCAATCTGCGACACCCGAACAAATCGATGACAGCTTCCCTCTACAAAGTGCTAGCATCCAACCAAACCCCATGCACCCAGTTATGCGTGGAACGACTGCGCCTGCCTCTCCTGATCAATCTATTTAGCAGGCTTGGGGTCTTCTCCAAGTTTCGTTGTGCCTGGTACCGGCGCGGGAAAGGGTTCAACGTCCGGCAGGATCCGAACAGCAGTCGTGAAGTGAAACGGATATTTCGTCTTCGCGCCGGGGTAAATCAATTCAACAAAGAATGCGGTCCATCCTTTCGGGGGTTCTGGGGCGCGTGCCACATACACACCAGGTTGCGTAGGACGAAGCACGCTACTCTTGTAAAGCGGTCCTACCCATTCCACGCGAAAATCCCGACTGTTTGCGTTTGTAGCTTGCCACAACTTCACAGCAATCGGCTTATCGGTTGTGGTCACGCGGATGTCGCCGTTATCCTCGAATTTCCATCCGAATTGCGGGCGTTTGAAATGATCGATGATTGACAGATAGAATGCAGTAACATTTTCGTCGACATCCGTACCATCCAGCGAGTGGTCGGCGTTGGGCATATACCGGAGATACTTCTCGCCTGGAAGCTTGTCGAAGTAGAACTTCGATGCATCCGGCACAAAGAAAGGGTCCCCAGCGGCGTTGACGATCAGCTTGGGCATCTTATAGCGATCGCGATAAGAATACGGGTCGACCACAGACAACAACTTACTAAAAGCGGGGCTATTGAGTTCGTCCATCAATCCAAGATTGTAGTAATCCGTCACCGCCGGGGACCAAAATCCATACGACCGGTAGTGGTGGTTGAATGAGGGAATAACATTCAGGACATCGATCACCATCGGGATGATCGCCACAACCCGTGGATCGACAGCGGCTGTAGTCCATGTGGTCCAGCCACGCTTGGAAGCGCCAGCGACGACAAACTGGTCGACCGCCAGGTTCCCACCTTTCGCCGTTGCCATGAAAGACTTCACGCTATCCATTGCCCGGACCGCTGCCTTCGTCATCGGCAGGCGCGCCAGCCAGGTGGCGTCTCCGGTTTCAAGATATTTCCTCCAGGTGAAGGCAATGATTTCATCTTCCCCTCGGGGGCCATGCGCATCGTTGCTAAAAGTAAGTGGCTGGTTGGGAACATCAAACACCGCGGAAACCACAGTGTGCGACGTGGTCGCGAGTGATGCGAGCATTGGGTCAACGGCTGGGTCCGGGTGGTGGCCATCGTTGGAATATCCGGTGATGAGCAGCATTCCTGTCGTGCTCTTGACCTTTGTGGGCCTGTAGATCGTAATCCAGTGTTGCCATAGTGTCCGATCTACCTCACTGGCGCTACGCCATTTCTGGGATGTCATCTGCAACAGATACAGGGTGTATCCATGATGTTTTGTCTGCTGGATCAGTTCATAGTGGTAGTTATTATCTGGAGCGTGAACGTAGGCGTCGAGAGCAGTGGGGTCGTCGGCTGCCGATAAGGATGACGCGGCAAGCAGAAAGACGACAACTGAAAACAATCTGAACGCAACATCGCACGACCAAGCCGCGATCGAGCTACGAGTCGCAGTATCGGACTTCGGCGCTTTTTGCTTTCCAGAGCGGTCCATTACGTCTCCGTTGTTCACAAATTTCCCAGTTGATAAAAAGCAGATTGCGATCGGTGGATTCTAAGTCTAATTCGGGCGATGCGGCCGACAACCCCTGCAGATCGAGGCGCACCGGCGCAAGCCTGAGCAGCGACGGTACAGGAACGCCGCTCGAAGCGGCATCATTAACCGGGAGCAGGCCACAGCGTTACGGGAAAGACCCGCAGTGGGTCTCAAGGCATTCGGCCGGAGCCAGCAAAGGCACCGCCAAGACCGCTTCTAGAACAACAGCTTCAAAGCAATCTGCATGATGCGAGCGGGTGCCGACGACTGGATGTATCCAAAGCCCCCCTGTCCGGTATCGTTAATGTTGCCGTCCGGGCCGCCGAAGTTCGTATGGTTGAAGACGTTGAACGCTTCGGCGCGGAATTGCAGTTTTATTCCTTCCTTGATGCTGGTGTCCTTCACCAACGCCATGTCGTAGTTCTGCGTGCCCGGACCGGTAAAGAACTCGGGCGGCACATTTCCGAACTGACCCAGCGGCTCAAGCGTAAAGTAATTGGGATTAAAGTATGGGTTGCCGTGGCGGGGATTTTTATCCAGGAAAAGACGGGTGCCATTGTTGGCAAAGCTGGGCTCATCGATGATGGTTCCGTTGGCGCCGGCCAGGGAGCGGTCATCGGATTCCTTGATCTGGACCGGAGCGCCGCTGGCGTACGTCGCGATACCGGAGAGAGCCCAACCAGCCGTGAACCGCCGTGCTACAGGGCCATTGCCCAATAACATGTTAAAGGGCAGTTGGACGGTATAACTGATGGTCAAGTCGCTGGGGACGTTCGCCAGAGACAACCCGTAACTCAGTCTTGGATTGATGGGATTGGTGTTGTCGAAATCGTCCGAACTGTTGCCCAGCGCTTTCGCCTTGGTATAGGAAATCAGGAAGTTTGCATATTTGTCCTGGTGCTGGAGACTGGCCTGAAGGGAGTGATAATTGGAAGTAGACGCGGTAATCATGTACGTATTGCTGCCGAAATACGTGGATCCGAAGGGTTGGCGCGTACCGTTGATCACCTGACCACTCGCCGTGGTGAATGTTCCGTTCTCGTATCCCGGCCCGCAAGGAGTTACACCGGGAGCAAGGTTGGCAGGATTGGACAATTGCAGGCAGAGAGCCTGGTTCCCGGGATTCGCTTCTTCAAGAGTCATGAGATGCCGGCCGACGGTGCCCACATAGCTGACGCTCAGCACGGTGTGAGTTCCCAGTTGGCGCTGAATCCCCAGTTCCCATTCCTGCATATAGGGCAAAACGTTTCTTGGAGAAAAATAGCGGTTGGAGAGCGGCTCCGCCCCGGCCCAATTGAAGGTCGAGTCCGGGTGGGATGGCGACACGTTGGCTGGAGGCGGTACAAAAGGAAATTTAATCCCTTCAAAATTTCCCGTTGCGCGATCGATATAAGGCGAATTCAAAATGTCCGGCACTGGACTTCCAAACCCCTGGCCATACGGCGCGTCGCCCGAATTGCTGAAGGTTTGGACATCCGCGAAGGACTGGTAGAAAATCCCGTATCCAGTGCGAATACTCGTTTTGCCCCGGGTGCCCAAGAGCTTTCCGAGCCACCCGTCGGTAATATCGGGGGCCCAGGCCAGCCCGACTCTCGGAGCGAAATGAAGTTTCTGCACTTGCGACAGGGTCCGAGGCACCCCGGGGTCGCCGGGAACCACAAGTCCCAAAGGCGCGGTGGGAAAGGACAGCGATTGTCTCCCTGGAATGAGCGTTTCGATTCTGTTTTGTGTGTCGTACCAGGGCGTGTCGAGTTCCCAGCGCAGACCATAATTCAGGGTCAGCGTGGGTCGTGCGCGCCAGCTATCCTGCGCATACAGTCCTATGTACTTGGTGCGCGAGTCAAGGTTGGAAACGGTTGACTGAGCAAAGCCACCGTTCGCGACCGCGCCCAACAGGTAATCCGCGAAATCAAGTCCAGTTTCTGAACCGTTAAAACCAAAAAATCCGTTCACAATGCCGCCGCCGTGCGCATTGATCTGGTCGTAGTGCAGGTCCGCTCCAAATTGGAAGGTGTGGGTTCCAATGACCTTGCTAACATTGTCGATGATTTGGAAGGTGTTATTGTACTGGAGCCCCGCACCGGCTGTAGCGCCGAAGACGTAGTTGTTAAACGCCATCAGCGGAACCCCAACCTGGGCAGGGTCCAAACTGGAGATTCCCCCCGTGTTGTTCCACGGGGTGTTGAAACCCAGAGAAGCAAGAGTGACACCCATGCCTCCGACTCCAACTCCGGCCCCATTTACATTCCGCATATATACCAAGCGGATATCGTTGACCAGGGTGTTGCCGAACGTCGTGGTCAGGCCCGCGTTCACCATCTGGGACTGACCCTGGGTGGCCTGGGCAAAGCCCGGAATCGTTGTCCCATAGGGGTTGAGTAAGTGGTAGTTATCGATGAAGTAATAGCCAAAAAGAGCGCCATAACGAGTATTGAAATCCAGCCGTAACGCGCCTTTATTATCCGTGAGAGTTCCGTTGTAGGCCGAGGTTGCGTAGTACGGGATACCGTTTCGGGTGATACTTGACGCCGGGATGTAATGCAGTGTGTTCACCGCCACCGGGTCCCACGCGCTTTGAGGAATCACTGCGTTGGGGAAGACGCATGTAGTATTAGTGGTACATCCCGCCGAGTAGTAAGGCTCTCCCGGTGTTACCGCGTATCCGAGTCTCTGGGAAAGAAGGTTCGCCCAATAGCTTCCGACAACCCCCTGACCGCCGTTTGCGGGATCCGACGCTTCCAGAGAGGACGCTTCGTCAATCAGGTTTCCCATGCGGTCCTGGCTGGAAGGCACGGGAAAGTTCTGGGTTAAGCCTTGAATTTGCCTGGTACCCTGGTAGTCCCCAAAGAAGAAGGCCTTGCTTTTTATGATCGGCGCTCCAAACGTCGCGCCAAACACGTTCTGCTTTAACTGATTGGGTGCCGGCGAAAAATAATCTCTCGCATCCAGGTCCGTGTTTCGCAGAAACTCAAAAGCGCTTCCGTGGATTTTATTGGTACCGGATTTGGTGACAACATTGATCTGGCCGCCGCTGAAGTTTCCGTATTCCGCGTTGAAGTTATTGGTGATGATGCGAAATTGAGCGATCGAATCGAGGTTCGGGATGATTGCGGCGACGTTCTGCACGCCTTCCTGGGCATCGGCGCCGTTCACCATGAATCCGTTGGTTCCCGGCCGGCCACCATTGATCGACTCCGTTCCCGGATTCAAATCCCCAGAGACCCCAGGGGATGCGCTGTAACCGTTCGTGCTGGAATAACCGGTAACCGGCGAAACTCCGGGCTGAAGGGCCAGAAGTTCGAGGTAGGAACGACCCACTAAGGGCATCTCGACAATCTTGGCGCCATCAATCACCATGCCCATCTGGCTGCTCTCTGTTTCCACCTGCAGGGTGTCGCTTTTCACCGTGATGGAATTGGTCACGCTACCCACTTCCAGTTTGACGTCGATGCGGATGGCGGAGTTCACGTCGATCTTGACCGTATTCTCGCGAAACTCTCGAAAACCCTGCTCGGTGACGATCACATCGTAGTTGCCGACCGCGAGAGCGGCGAAACTATAAAATCCACTGGCATCGGAGACGACCGTGGTCTGCACACCGGTCTCCTCATTGGTGGCAACCACCGTGACACCTGGGACAACGGCACCGCTGGGATCAGTAATGACCCCTGAGATCGTACCGGTGATTCCGGCCCAAGCGACGGCTGATCCCAGCACCAGGACGGCACTGACTCCCAGAATGAACATCTGCATGGTCGATCGGTTTGCCATTTTGCTCTCCTCACTTGTTGAAAATCACAAGGGCGATGCGCTTCTTCGCGGTTTTCGCTTTACGGACAGCGCGACATTGTACACAGATAGAACGTTACGAACTAACGGCCTCAAGCCCACCACCACAACTAAACTTGGCGCACCCATCAAAGTCTGGTAGATTGACAAAGTGCCAATAAATACGCGACATTGTTGAGCGGCATGAAATCTATCACCGCCTGGCTGCGGTCGTCAAGGCAAATATCGAAACGTTTTTATATGGAGCTCATTCGGGGAGCGGGACGGCGCCCTTGGGCATTTGTCGAGACCGCCGTGGGCAAAGGACGCGGCCGCGCTGCTCATGCGGTCTTCGCCCGTGGCGAAGAAGCGTGTATCGTGATTACCCAATGAGCTTTCCAAACTGGACTTGGGCACATGGCGAAGCGACCTAAATACACGATGCGCGATGTCGCGAGGCTTGCTGGTGTGTCTATCTCCACCGTCTCGGCCGTGGTCAACAACAAGGGCATCGTGAGCGCCGAATTGACGGCCAAGGTCGAGAAGGCAGTCAAGGCCATGGCCTTCTCTCCCAATGAGGGAGCGCGCGGACTGCGTAGCGGCCGCACTCATATTATTGGATTGGTGGTACCGGATATTTCCAACCCGTTTTTTGTCGAGATTCTACGTGGCGTGGAAGACGAGGCCATCAAGAACGGATACGAAGTAATGGTCTGCAACTCCAATGACCAAACCGCTCTCCAGACCAGGCATTTGAACGCGCTGCACGCGCAACGGGTCGATGGGATTCTATTGGCCCCCACCGACTCCTATGCCGCACGCGAAGTACTGACCCGGGACGGCGCCCCTATTGTTTTCGTAGACTGTGTTCCCATGAAGGCGAACGTGAACTGCGTGGTCACCGACAACTATCAAGCTTCCTACGAAGCGATCCGCTACCTGATCGGTTTAGGGCACCGGAAGATCGCGGTCATCTCCGGGAGGCCGGTGCATTCGACCAGCATTGATCGTGTCGAAGGATGCCGAAAGGCTATGCAGGAGACCCATCTTCCTTTCCGGGAGGAGTCGCTGCACCAGGGCGACTCACACATTGACAGCGGCTATCGGCTGGGGCTCAACTTGCTCCAGTCGCCCGAACCGCCGACCGCCATTTTTACGCTGAATAATCGGATGGCTCTGGGAATTCTGCGAGCGTTGCGGGAATTGCGGATTCCCTGCCCAGAACATGTGAGTCTGATGAGTTTTGACGATTCCGACTGGGCCGAAGTCTTCAGCCCCAGTCTTACCGCCATCCAGCAGCCCACGTACGAGATCGGCAAACGCGCGGTTGGCTTGCTGCTGCAATCCATTCAACCGGGAGAAGAAGAGTGTGAGGCCGAACCCCGCCAGATCGTGCTGAAATCATCCTTGTTGATCAGAGGCTCGACGGCAAACGCAATCCAGGCATAGCGACCGAACAGCGGCAGAAGCTTCACTGTGGGTCTGAACTCGACGGTGGGGGATCACCAGTGGGCCACGAACCCGGTTTTTCCGCCATCGTCAGGACTAGTCGTCCGCCCTGCGCGATCTCTTGATGCCTGAACCAGGCGCGGTCGAGAGATTTGCCATTCAGTTCTGCGGCAATCACATACCGATTGCTCGCGGATACGTTCTTTGCCTCGATCACAAAGGTACGATCGCCTGCCAGGTGCAACGTCACTTCGGCCAGCGCGGGACTTCCAATCACATAAACGTCCTGCCCCGCATTTGGAAAGATGCCCATCACGCCGAAGGCATACCATGATGACAAGGCCCCGGAATCGTCGTTTCCAGGGAGGCCGCGACGGCCCGTGTGAAAGTTCCTGGCGATGATCTCCCGAACACGCTCTGCAGTTTTGTCATGTCGACCCGCCCAGATGTAGAGATAGGGGCTCAAAAATCCAGGCTCATTGCCGACATCATACCGCCCGGGTACGTCGAAAAAAACATCCAGACGTTCCACAAAAGACTTCGCGCCGCCTGACTTCTCGACCAGCCCACTCACATCCTGCGGCACGAACGTCGAATAGGTCCAGGAATTGCCTTCATAGAAACTGTCTCCGCCCCAGCTACAACTCTGCATGGCGGTAAATTTCTGTTTCCAACTGCCGTCCCTGTGTCGTGGGCGGATAAAGCCTGTGACTCCGCCCTCTGCGAAGTTTCCATCCCACAAGTTCTCCCAGTTACCCGAACGCGCCAGAAATTTATGCGAGTCGGCATCGTGGCCAAGTCCTTTCGCGACCAGCGAAATCGCGAAATCGTCCGCCGCATACTCCATCTGCTTGGAACCGGGCCGGTCTGTTCCTTCGATGGTGACGTAACCGAATCGCTTCCAATCTTCGAGCCCACTGCGCCCTTCTTTCGTCGGGCTCTCCGGCGCTACTTCGGCATCTTTCAATAAACCTTCGTAAGCCTGGTTCCAATCGACTCCTGGCAGGTTCTTTACAAAGGCGTCGGCAATCAGGAGGTCGGCGTTGCTTCCGCCTTGCACGCGCCCGGTGAAGTTTCCGCTCCGTGCGTCGGGCAACCAACCTTCGTGGCGATCGATATCCACCAGAGCGCGCAGGATATCCGTTTCCCGCTGCGGAGCAATCAGCGTGAGCAGAGGACTGGATGTCCGGAATGTATCCCAAATCGCGTAAAAGTCATCATAGGAAGGTTCGTCGGATTGCCATAGCGGATTTTCGCCGCTGCGGTCCACCGGCATCAGCATCGTGTGATACAGGGCGGTATAGAACATCTGCCGCTCCTCATCGGTAACTCCTTTCAATTCCACTGCCCCCAGCGCCGCTTCCCATGCCGACTCGGCGGCGGCGCGGACCCGGTCGAAATCGAAGTCTGGAATCTCATTCTCCGCGTTGCGCTTGGCCTGGGCTACGCTCACGAACGAAATCCCCACCCTCAGCCTTACCACCTGTGCCTGCCTGGTGGCGAAGGATAACCATGCCCCAGTCTTGCCGCCGGCGCCGGACTGCGCCGCTTTCGCACCCGCGCGCAAGCGGCCGTCCAGCCACGTGCCCCATCGGTCTGCACCTGTGTCCGAGACTGCGTAAAAATAAACCGTGTAGGAGTTCGTCTGCTGGTTCCATCCGCCGGTGACGCTGCTCGATCCCGTCACTTCCGTGGGAGATTCCACTCTTACCTGCGATGCGGTGATCAACTGGCCTTCTCTCGCTTTGCTGATCCAGCTCAGGCAATGGCCCGCATCGATCAGAATATTGCCCTGGCGCGCAGCGGGATATGTGAACCGATAAAGTGCCGCGCGGCCGCTGGTGGTGATCTCCGCGTCGATCCCATAGCGCTTGAGTTTTACGCGGTAATAACCGATCGCGCCCTGCTCGCTCTCCCGCTCCGATCCATATCCGTTCGCTCGAGGCGCTCCCACCGTCGGCTGCACCAGAATATTTCCGTACTTCGGGCCGCCGCCTGTCCCGCTCACGTGGGTCTGGCTGAAGCCGTTGATTTTCCCGGTGGGCTCCCAACCGGAGTTGGCCACATTGGGACCAACATCGGGGCCCGGCTTGATCATTCCGAAGGGCAGCGAGGGCCCTGGAATCGTGTTTCCCCCTCCATCGATCCCGAGGAACGGATCCACACGATTCGCCACCTGCGCGGCCAATGTCGCCGCCAGGGCTAGCACCCCTGCCAGAACGGTCAACGCGCGCCGAATCAAACGAATGATCTGGAACAGAACGATCGGGAACGGCCTCCCATGGGCAGTAACGTTGCGCATGACCGCCGCACCTTTCACGACTAATCCCTCAATTGGAGTTCGACCATTTCGCAAATCGTATGCAGCAGGAACTGATGGCCCTCCTGAATCCGTGCGGTGATGTTGCTGCGAACCACGAGTTCCAGGCTCGCCAGTCCTGCACAGCGTCCGCCACCGCGCCCCAGCAGCGCGATAGTATGAATCTTCAGTGTGCCCGCTCCTTGAAGAGCGCGGCGGACGTTCTCGCTATTTCCACTTGTGCTGAAAGCGACCAGGACGTCGCCCGGCTGCGCAAAGGCCTCGAGTTGCCGGACGAAAACATCGTCAAACGCGTAATCATTCCCAATCGCCGTAAGATCTCCCGCGTGTGCAGAAAGACAGATCGCGGGATACGGGCGGCGGTCGCGATCGAAGCGGCCAACGAACTCCGTGGTCAGATGCGCTGCCTCCGCTGCACTTCCGCCATTGCCGCAGGCCAGCAACTTGTGCCCTCCGTTCAGGACGCTTGCGATCAAACCGGCAGCGTCCTGTACCTTAGTCTCCAATTCAGCGAGCGACTCGATCATCGCCACTGCTTCCGCCAGGTTGTGCTTGAATACTGGATTCATTGCGCCAGATCCTTGGGTGAACTCGCGGTCCCAGAGTGCGTCATGGCTGCGAAGGCTCGGACTGCGCGTAATCCACTCGCAGCGTGAGGATCTCGTAGGGATGAATTGGGACCGTCACATGGCCTTCCTGGACAACGAGCGGCTGGCCCTGCGGCCTCTCTAACAAGCTCGTAACCATCGCAGAGAGGGCTCTCTTCGGCAGGTCAATCTGCGCGTCCCCGGATTTCCCCGCCCATTCGTACACGCGCAGAATCAGACCGTCAGTATCCTCGGCCTTCTTCAGCGCTGTCAACGCCACGTTCTCCGGCCTCACCCTGAGGTAGGCATGTTCGAGCGGAAAACTGCCCGCGTGTGCCGCTACCTGCTGCGCCTCCAGCGGGTAGTTAAACTCGTAACCGCGCCGCAACGTCAGCGCGTCCTTCCAATCGCCGGCGTGCGGATACAGCGCGTAGCGGAAGTGGTGCCTTCCCTGATCGGCATTCGCATCGGGGTCGACCGGCGAACGCAGCAGCGAGAGCCGGAGCACGCTGTCCTTGCAGTCGTACCCGTACTTGGAATCGTTGATCAGCGCAAACCCATGCTTTCCGTCGCTCAGATCGGCCCAGCGCAACGCCGGCACTTCGAACTTAGCCTGCTCCCAGCTGTTGTTGCGCGTGGTCGGCCGCGCAATCGTCCCATAGGGAATTTCATAGGTGGCCTTCGCACTGTGCACCGCCAGCGGAAACGCCACTTTGAGAAGAACATGAGTCTCATGCCAGTCGATGTCGTTCTCTATCTCGAGTTGCGATGAGCCTTCTCGAAGAATGATCTCCTGGACAAACTTCGAATGCTGCCAGGTTCGCGTCACCCGAACCACGGCGCGCAGCGGCCCGCGATTGATCAACTCGACTCGATCCGCCTTCGTGATTGATATAAAGTGATCGAGCGTGCCGGGATCAATATTCCAGGCGTCACAGCACTTGGGGTGGTCCGCGAAAACCTGCAACTGATTCCCGCAACTTCCCGGCTGGAGTGCCTCAAACTTGTCCCGTTTGTCATACAGACTCGTAATGCAGCCGCTGCGCGAATCGATGGTCACTCGTAGTGCGGAATTCTCGAGAGTCAGTCCCTGCACTTTCAAGTCACTCTCAAACGGCTGGCTTCCCGGCACCACGTGCAACACTTTGTAGCCCAGCGACGGAACGCCTCTTACATCCAGCAGTAGACGGTACGTGTTGGTTTTTCTGTCCCGGCCCAGAACTTCGGAAGGGACCACCTGGTTCTGCGCGTCCAAAACCGAAATGCTGTCCACACTGGCGTCCGGCAACTGCACGTCAACGCGAGCCAGGCCCGGCCGCTCCCAGGCGAGCGGGTTGACCACAAACACCGGCACCTCACCAGCGGCGCGAGTATTTACCGCCGCGGCCAGCGTCTGTAGCGCCTTGCTCGAAATTTCATTCGTCGCCCACTGCACCTGGTCGTAGTCCCGCTGCGCATCTTTGTAAATGGTTCCGATTCCAGAACCGGCGGCCAGATCGTGGAAGTCGTTGAACGTAATTTTCTTCCACGCTTCTGTTAACTCTGTACCCGGATATGGATCTCCATCAAGCCAGGCTAGCGCAGCGTATTTTTCGGCATTGACCACGTGCTCGACACTTTCACGCATGTTCCGCTTGTGCGCCGCCTGCGTGGTGAATACACCGCGATGGAACTCGAAATAAAGTTCGTCATTCCACGTCGGGATGCCGATCTTGCCGGCGGAGGGCGCTGGTGGCTCGTATCCGCGGGCAACCGAATCATAATTCCAGAGTGGCGAAGTGGAATCGATCGCCCCTTCGACCGCCGTGAAGTAGCTTTGCACCGTCCCAAACTCCATCTTCGGAGCCACCATCCCGGGCTGCATCCAATGCATGCCTTCATCCAACATTGCCCGGGTTGGACCTCCTCCGTGATCGCCGACGCCGTACAGATCCAGCATCTCCGTCAATCCGGGAGTCCACTTTCGCGCCGCGGCCAGATCGATCGAGAGCCGCAATGGGTCCAGACTGCTGTTGTCGTAGTTGTGCGGAAGATACGTCAGAACCTTGCTGCCGTCGGGCGACTGCCACCAGAACAATTTCAGCGGCAATTGATTGGTATCATTCCATCTCAATTTCTGTGTGACGAAATAATCAATTCCCGATTTCTTATAGATCTGCGGCAGTTGCCAGTTGTAGCCAAAGGAATCCGGGTTCCAGCCGATTCGCACATCCGTTCCATATTCTTTCTGAAACCAGCGCTTTCCCAGCAGCAGAGAACGCACCAGCGATTCGCCGTCGGGCAGGTTCAGATCGGGCTCGACCCACATGCCTCCGACCGTTTCCCAGCGTCCTTGTTGAATCCTCCGCTTGATCTCCTCATTGATCGCCGGATACTTCTCCGCCATCCAATCGTTGTAAACAGCCGCCGACTGGGTAAAGGTATAAGGGTATTCATTCATGAGTTGCAGGGAGGTGCCGAATGTCCGCCTGACGGCGTCGACCGTTTCCGTCCATGGCCACAGCCACGCGGCATCGATGTGGGCATTGCCGGTTTCATGGAAGGTCACTTGCCGCAGCAGTGGCCGCAACAAAACCAACTGGCTGCGCGCCTGCTCCAGCGATGCATCGAAAGCCGCCGCGTCCGCATCGTCCAGAGCGTTTAGGTTGACGGCCGCGATCGCCTTCTCCAGAGTCTGCATATCGGTCGACGGACTTTGCGACAGGCTCGGAATGAGCACAGCAGCAGAAAGAAATTCCAATCGCAGATCTTCCGGATTGGGCCGGGCCGGCGAAAATTCAACCTTAAGATCGACGCCCCCGAACTGCTTCGTATCATCGGAGTGCGCCGCCTTCACTGCGACGAATACTTTGTCGCCTGGCTTGGCCGAATCGAACAGCACGACCGGCTCCAGGTCGTCGCCTCCAGCCACCCGCCGCCCATCGAAATAAATGATTTCCGCGGCATCGATATGAAACTGGAACCAGACCTTCGCAGCCGTGAGATCGTAGCCGTGCAGCTTCTGCGGTATCTCGATCCAACGCCGAAACCAGAGCGCTTCTTTTGCCACCTCAAGCCCGGGCTTCGCCGCCGGCCACGCCGCGTCATCCAGACTGGGCGACTCCAAGTGCTCCATGTCATCCGCATGAAATCGCCACTCCTCCGCCGGCAATCGATTCAACTCGGACAATCGCCGCACAACATTTTGCGAACTCGCCGAGAGTGACTGGACGATCTGTTCCGTCTCCTCTGCCGGCGTGGCTTGCGCCGAAAGGGTCATACCGAGCATCGCGGAAATCAGCATCACACCTGCCGAACGCAGAAATCGGCGCCCGGCGCGGCCCCTGAGACCCTTGTCCCAAGGCGAGATTTCGCCATTCAATTTCAGGATTCCTGCTGAGCTTGTGCTTCGCGCGGTCGCGCGCTGCGGACTGGCCATGGCGATTCGCAAACATCCGCTCCTTAATTTCTCTGGATATCCCGCTAACAGCCCATCGCTACACAGATGGCGGCCACGTCACCAATCTGTTCCCCGAGGGCGGCGGGAACGATCCGGCAATCTCGTACGGCCGGAGCCAGGGCCTCGCGCGTCATCGCGATTCGTGCCGGAGCAAGCAGGCTCTCGCCGAAACGCATCGCTAAGCCCCCGATGACGATGCGTTCCGGATTGAGCACATCCACCAGAATCGCCAACGCCTCTCCCAGCCGTTTCCCCGTGGTGCGAACGATTTGCTTGGCCAACCGATCGCCTTGTTCCGCGGCCAGGGCGATCTCCTTCGCAGTGATCGTCTGGTGGGTATGGAAGTGGGCGACAATCGAACTATTCTTGCCCCTCCTGATGGCGGCGGTAATCTCTCCACGGGCGATGGCAGCCATTCCTGCTCCGCTCGCCCAGCCCTCCACCGAGCCCGCTTTATTGTGACCGATCGGCCCCGAACGTGTGAGCCGGACATGGCCAATCTCACCCGCCAAATCCGATGCCCCGCGATACAGGCGGCCGTCCGCGATCACACCCGCCCCCATGCCCGTTCCCATGGTCAGGAAAACCATGTGCTGCGTGCCCTGCCCCGCGCCAAAACGATGCTCGGCAACGGCGCCCGCGTTGGCATCATTCTCCAGTCGGCATTCCGTCTCGAACTCAGTTCCCAGAATCGAGGTGATCGGCACATCCACCCATGTGGACAGGTTCGGAGGCGATTGGACCACTCCCGAGATCCGATCCAACGGGCCCCCGCAACTCACCCCGATGGCTGCGATTTGTCCGTTGCCAACGTGATGCGAGGAAACCAACTCGCGGATGTGCCTCTTAATCAGTTCGACCGCCCGTTCGGGGCCCTGTTCCGGCAACGTGGGAAACTCGATTCGCGACAGGATTGCCGGAGGCTCAGCGGATAGGACAATTGCCGTCTTCGTCCCCCCGATGTCCACCCCCACCCACACTTTATGATTGCGAACCTCAGAGTTCCTATTCATATGTGGCTTTACCAACCCACGAAACGACCAGCACGTAAGCAAAACAAAGTGCCGGAATCATCATGGCAACCTGCAAACCGAAGTGGTCCCCGGCTAATCCAACGAGTGGAGGAACGATTGCCCCGCCAATCGACGCCGTGATCAAGAGCCCGGCCAGGGCCCCCTGGGACTGATGAAAGCTGTGAATCGCTCCGCTGAACAATAGCGTAAAGAGCACGGACGTAAAAAACCCGCAACCGGCAAATCCCAAAGCCGTGACCTTGGTAGAGCCAAGAATCGCCAGCAGCAGGCAAATGACGGTGGCCAGCGCAGACAGCCGCAGGGTGGAGCGCGGCCCTAGTTGGCGAATGGCCGGTCCGCTGATCAGACGGCCCACGCCCTGCAAGCCCCAAAAAAGCGAAACCGTAAGTACGGGCAACGGGGGCCAGCCGACTGACGAGAAACTGCGATTCGCAGCGTCCAGCGTCTCCGCCCGCACTCCGTGGATCTGCTCGAAAAACTTCACGATCCACGATGCGGTTCCTACTTCTCCGCCCACATAAAAAAAAATCGCCAGCGCATAGGTGATCGCAATCGGATGGCGAAGAAGTTTGAGCACGGCGAGCAATTGAATCTTCTCTCCGGACTCAATCGGCTTCCTCGGAAAACTGGAGCGAAATAATAACGCCAGCAGGACGGCGCACAGCACGGCAAAACCCATGTAGAGCCGCTGCCACGGCTGCCCATGCGCCTGCAAAAAAGAAAGGCAGAACGGTCCTGCAAATGCCCCAATGCCACAAAAACCGATGGTCAGAGTGAGGTTCCGATGGTAGTTTTGGGGTCGATCCAGACGTTCGATCAGAGGGTTACCCGCCGTCTGCAAAAGCGCAATTCCCGAGCCGATAAAAAACGCCAACAGCGTGATGGACGCATAATTGTGCGCCCACGGAATGGCGCCACAACCGGCTCCCATCAGAAACACTCCCGATAGAACCACCGGCCGCGGTCCGATCCGGTCGGCCACCAGGCCCGCCGGGATGGAGCAGACCCCGAAGGAAATGTAAAAAGCAAATGCCAGCAACCCGCCCACAAAAAAGCTGAGGTGGTACTGCTTGATCAAGACGGGGATGATGACTCCCACGACATTCAAAATGATCCCAAACGCAAAATAGGACGCGAATAAGATCCACAAGAGTCGATTCGGCCCGGGCCCGGCGTCGTTCACCTGCGCGGCTGGATCACTCATCGCCGGACGCTCCCTCTGCGGGGAGAAAACTGGCCGTCGTCTGAATTACACTTCCGGGCTCATGCATCGGCGGTCCCCAAGAGAGATTGCGGGCGCGCTGCACCTCAGGCAAGCAGCACAACACTCGTCGAGCAATGTTTCGGGGCATGAGCAAAACCAATTCCGCAACGATGACGGCAGCGAGTATAGTGCAACAATTCACCGCTCGCAACGTTATTATTGCTGTTATATCGTGACCGGGATCTTGTTGCCCTGATCCATGCAACGCAGACCCTATTTCACATTCTTGCTCTTGCTACATTGCTAGCAACGTTTCGATGATATCCTTTTTCGTGCTTTGCATGAACACCGCGGGGAGGAGTCTGCATGAACGATACCAGGATTTCGCGACGGGGTCTCATCCAAGCCGGAATCGGAGCAGTCACCGCCCGATTGGCCTCCGCATCCGGCCTCGTCGTCGCCGAAATTGCGAAAGCACGCGAACCCCGGAACGCTCACCTCAGCCCCAGCGATCCGCCCGACACTTCGACCCCCGCCAAGCGCCCAATTGAATATGCCAATGTGCTGTTCGGCACCGCATCCCTGGACGACCCCACTCTGATCGGGAATGCTCCGCCTCCCGGAGAAGAGCTCTATACTGGCATGACCACCCCCGGGGCCGCCCTTCCGCACGGAATTGACATCAGTCCGGTTAACAAAGACATCAGCCTCTGCTATCCTCACGGAAATCTCTACTCCTACGCCTATCCCCGCAGGACGATGATCGGTTTCTCGAGCATGGTCACAGATATGCTCGTGATGCCATTAGTTGGAGACTGGACCACTCCCCCCGACCGGATTCGATACGCCTCGAGTTACAGCAAACCCAGTGAGCGCTCACTGCCTGGTCATTACACCGTTTTTCTGCAAGATCACAACATCATCGTGGATCTCACCGCGACCGCCCTCACCGGCTTTTATCGATTCACTTTTCCCCGGACGGACAGAGCCGCGATCCTGTTGGACTTGGGCTCGTCGCCATCGTCGAAGATCGACATCATCGGCGATCGAGTGGTTCGCGGACGGGCGGATGAGGGCACCGTATGCTTCGTCGCCGAATTCTCGAAACCGTTCCATTCGTTCGGCACTTTTCACCGGAATCCCTCGGTCAAGGGAACCGTCGGTTATGGTTGGTCCCTCTTGGGCATGGACGTCGTAACTCCCAACAACCGTTCGGACGCGGGCACCTTTACAGGTTGCTATCTTAATTATGGGACGTCAGAAGGTGAAACCGTATTAGTAAGAATTGCGGCGGGGGACAGTTTTGAGCAGGCACAAGAGCGGCTTGATCGTGAGAATCCCGCCTGGGATTTTCCGGCAATCAAGCAAGCTGCCCGCGACATTTGGGACAGGAAGCTTAATACCATCGAAGTGAAAGGCGGGACCGAGAAACAGCGGACCATCTTTTACTCCGCCCTATATCACGCCTTTGACAGTCCCACCATGGTCGCGCGCAAGGGAGAACGTTTCACCGCCCGGAATCGACAATCCACAATTGCCGGCTATGACCGCTATAACGAAGTTCCCTACTGGGATACTGGGCGAAATCAAGTAGTCTTGCTGACCCTTCTCGATCCCCAGTTAAAGCTGGACATACTGCGCTCCCAATTGGATCTGGCAAGGGAATCTGGATGGATGGGAACTTCGTTTCATGGAGATCATGCGGTTGCCATGTACTTAGGAGACTGGGAGCGTGGACTTAATTTCGACTATGCAGCGGTCTATGCATACCTGCGCAAGAATGCAAATGATAGCAAGGGCCCGAGGGCCAACTTAGCCGAATATTTGCAGCGCGGGTGGATCCACGATGTCTTGGTCGATCATCCCAGTCCGCCTTACGACCTGGGTAATGCCGGCGTTTCAAAAACATTGGAATACTGCTACGACGACTACTGTCTTGCCGCCTACGCTAAGAAGCTTGGCAAGGAACAGGACTACCGGCTGTTCCTCGCCCGGGCCAGCAACTACAAAAACGTGTGGGATGCCTCTACTCGCTTTATGCGGGGGCGCGCGGCAGACGGCTCTTGGATCGCTCCATTCTATCCGGATGAACCGTATTACAACTTTATGTACAAGGAATGTAATTCATGGCAAAACACGTGGTTTGTGCCTCACGATGTGCAGGGTTTGATTCGTCTGCTGGGCGGCCGCGAAGCTTTTGTCAAACGCCTGGATCAGTTCTTCACGAACCCCTACCGGCCGAAGGGCATCGCCCGTGATGTTACCGGCATGGTCGGTCAATATTGTCATGGTAACGAACCGGATCACCACGTTCCGTATCTCTACAATTGGGCCGGCGCGCCGTGGAAGACTCAGGAAATTGTTCGTAAGATCATGCGCCTGATGTATGGCAGCGACAAGGATGGCTTCGGTTTGGCGGGCATGGACGACCAGGGCGAGGGTTGCTCGTGGTATGTGATGAGCGCCATGGGCTTCTATACCGTAGATCCTGCCCGGGCTGAGTACATCATCGGTAGCCCGATCTTTGACGAAGTCACGATCCATATGGGGAACGGAAGCGACTTTGTGATTGTCGCCGACAATAATTCGGAAAATAACATCTACATCCAATCCGCGGCCTTAAACGGAGAACCGCTCCACCAGCCCTGGTTCCCACACGCGGCCATCGCCAATGGGGGCAAACTGGCGCTCACCATGGGGCCAGTTCCAAATAAGGATTGGGGGAGCGCGCCCGAGGCTGCGCCGCACTCCATGTCTGATTAGACGCTGCGGAGAAAATAACACCTTGCCGCTTCTACTTGGGTATTTCGATAAGTACCAGACCATCGATAGGAATATCCAAGTCAAGCAGCCCGTTCTTTAGCGATGCAGCCTCAGCGGCTCCAAGGTCCGCCGACATGTTGAGTTGCCTGATTTGTGCTTGCGTAGGATATCGAGGTTTACCCATCGCTTCATACGCTGCGAGCGTGTTTCCGTGTTGCGAATCGAGTCGCCAGAGCAAAGCTTTGCGCCCTGGCTTCACGCCCTGAAATTCGAAATGAATATGCTGCGATTGCCCATTTTGATCCGGGTCAACAAGATTCCAGGCCGCGACCACCAGCGTTCCGTCGGTTCGCCGGGTGATTAGCGCGTTCTTCGCGGAACTAGGAATCCTTTCCTGTCCCAGCCGATGCAGTAACGCAAAGGCGTTATAACTCGGTTTCTTGATTCCCCCCGCGGCGATCAAGCCGAAGCCGCCGTAGAAGGGTTCTTTGACAACCCCGTCTTCCTCGAAGACATCGTCAAAGGTCCAGAACGACATCATGTCTACCAGGCCGTCGCACTGGCGGATGTCGTCGGCCAGCGCGGGCCCGACGTAGATCGTGTCTCGCGCCTGCAACGTATCGAACGACGGAACATTCCACTCCGACCAGATCAGAGGTAGATCCGGATGCGCCGATGCATGGATTTGGGTGTGAACTTCCTTGATGGCCCGGCACACTCTCTCGTCCATCGGAATATCTTCATGCGTGTGGAAGAGGTCTTCGACCGTGTCGTCGGCGTAGGCGTGACTGGAGACGAAATCTACCGGAACTCCCTGCTTCACGGTGTGTTCGAGGAACGCTGGAACCCAGTCTGCCATTGCAGTTGCCGGTCCCCCTACGCGCAATCGCGGATTCACAAACTTCAGCGCGCGTGCCGTGTGATCATAAAGCTCAAAGTAAGTTGTTTGTTTGGGGTCTCCTGTCCAGAAGTCTATGTTGGGCTCGTTCCATACTTCGAAGTACCACTGGGATACTTCCTCGATTCCATAGCGGTCGACGAGATGCTGCGCGAAACGGCGGATGAGGTCGTCCCATTTTGCNNAGTTTCCTGGGCATGAAGCTGATTTCTACGAAAGGGCGCACGCCATTCTGCAACAGGCCATCGTAGATTTGATCGACGTAAGAAAAGTTATAAACGGGAACGCCCTTGTCATCCTCATCGTAAACCCCAACTTCATCATGGAAGATGGCGTGAAATCGGAGGTAGCGAAAGTCAGTCGCTTTCTTCACCTCGCGGAGATCGCTCCGGTAGCCTTCGCGCAGGGACAAGATCGCTCGTCCGGAGCCGAACATCTGCTCCCAAAAGTGCGGGAACGGCGTCCCGGAAGCATCTTGATCCACCACCACCGGGTTGCCGGAAGACTGACCGCGAACTTGCCAGTCGCATCCCAGCGCGATCACGACCAAAACGAGCGCAAAGCAGTACCTGCGCAACTGCATCATCAACCTGATCTCCTTTTTCGCTTCGATGACCCCGGGGTGGATCTCTTGTGTACGAACGATTCAAAGAATATAACGGTTTCTTGCGATCCACAAAACCGGCTCAGAAGAACTTCTACGGTGCCGATCATCCGCGTCTTTTGCGTCGACGAGGTTTTTCTGACCGTTGGCTGTTTCTTCCGGCTCATTTTAGAACTCGAAGGATCCACCCAATGATGAACAGAAACTCACTCTTGTATACGCGGAATTATTGTCGAGCGGCTCTTCTGCTCGCATGCACTGTGATCATCGCGCAATGGGCGCGAGCACAGGGCCCACAGCCGATCACTCCGGCAATGGAGCAGCGTGTCGACGCCATGCTGAGAGAGCTAACCCTCGAGGAGAAGATCGCATTGCTGGGCGGCGACGATGGCATGGCCATCCGCGAGGAGCCGAGTATCGGTCTGCCTCAGCTCAGGATGTCGGATGGCCCGATGGGTGTGCGTTCCTGGGGATCCTCGACGGCGTATGCGGCCGGTATTAATTTGGCCGCCACTTGGGACACTGCGCTCGCCCGCCAAGTCGGTGTAGCGCTGGGGCAGGATGCTCGCGCCCGCGGCGTGAGTTTTCTACTCGCTCCAGGAGTCAACATCTACCGCGCCCCCATGACGGGCCGTAACTTCGAATACTTTGGCGAAGACCCTTATCTCGCTGGGCAAATCGCGGTCGGATATATCCAGGGGGTTCAGAGTCAAGGCGTGAGCGCCGTCATCAAGCATTTTGCCGCGAATAATTCCGAATACGACCGCCACCGGCAAAACTCAATTGTGAGTGAGCGCGCACTCAGGGAAATTTATTTGCCGGCATTTGAGGCGGCGGTCAAACAGGGGCAGGTTGGAGCCGTCATGGATTCCTACAACCTGATCAATGGCGAACACGCTTCTCAGAACGCCTTCCTCAACAACCAGGTGCTCAGAAAAGAATGGGGGTTCCGCGGGATCCTGATGTCAGACTGGGGCGGAACCTATGACGGCGTGGCGGCAGCGCTCGGTGGACTCGACCTGGAAATGGGAAATGCCGAATTCATGACCGCCAAAACCTTGATCCCTGCCATCCAGAGCGGCAAAGTTCCCGAGTCCGTGATCGATGAAAAGGTTCGTCGCATCCTGCGCACCGCCCTGCAGTTTGGGTTCTTTGACCGGCGTCAAAAAGACTTCAGCATTCCGCTCTTCAACCCGCAGGCCGATGCCGTGGCGTTACAGTCCGCCGAAGAAGGCATCGTTCTTTTAAAGAATGAAGGGAGCTTGTTGCCATTGAATGCTGGCGCCATCCATTCGGTTGCAGTGATTGGACCCAATGCGTATCCGGCTGTTGCCGGCGGCGGGGGCAGTTCCCAGGTGGCCGCATTTGCTCCCGTAAGCTTCCTGACCGGCTTAGGCAATGCCCTCTACCCACGCGCCATCAAGGTTTACTGGGACTTCGGGATCAAAACTCCTTCCAGCATTTTCTCTGGAACTCATTGGTGCACCGATCCAGCCTGTAAAGAGGCAGGCTTGCTGCGCACTGAATACATTGATGCCACGAACGTGAAGACCTCCTCTGGAACGAACGAACAGTTAAATAGCTGGCAGGATCCCGGAGGAGAGGATTGGAACCCCGGATACCGGCGGGTAGAGTGGACTGGTTACTACCTGCCTAAGACATCAGGTATCTATCGCGTGGTTACAGCGACGGTTGGAGAAGACAGTTACAAGTTATTCCTCGATGACAAGCAGGTCCTGGAGGTACCCACGCACCAAAACGGGCAAGCGCCGAAATCGACTCTAGTTACTCTCACGGCAGGCACGCCCGTGAAACTCCGTTTCATCTATTGGCCAATGACCGAGCAGAAGACCGCCGGGTTAGGCGTAATAGCGGAGAGCGAACTTGTAAACCCCGACGCGATTCGCCTGGCACAAATGGCCGACGTTGCCGTCGTCTCGGTCGGATTTGGCCCAAGTACCGAAGGCGAAGGCCTCGATCGGACCTACGAACTTCCCTTCGGACAGGACAACTTAATTAAGGCTGTGGCGGACGTCAATCGAAACACAATCGTCGCTTTAACCGCGGGCGGAGGTGTTGCCACCAGCGATTGGATCGGCAAGATTCCAGCGTTGTTACACACTTGGTACGCGGGGCAGGAAGGCGGCAATGCCTTGGCGAAGATTCTATTTGGCGATGTCAATCCTTCAGGCAAGTTGCCGATTACATGGGAACGAACAATCGAAGATAATCCAGCTTACGCTCATTACTACGAAACCCCAGGCACGCGAGATGTGGAATATGCGGAGGGAATTTTTCTCGGCTATCGATATGTCGATATGCACCAGGTAAAGCCGTTATTTCCTTTTGGCTTTGGCATGTCATACACGACCTTTTCCTTCAGTAACCTGACTGTAACTCCTGAGGCAGTTTCCCCCGACGGTATCGTCACCGTGAACTTTGACGTCACGAATACAGGCATGCGTGCGGGTACGGAGGTCGCTGAGATCTACGTCGGCGAACCCTCCGCAACGCTATCGCGCCCCGTGAAGGAGTTGAAAGGATTTTCGCGGGTCACGCTAGCGCCGGGTGAGACGGGCCATGTAACGGCCACGCTCAGTCGGCGTTCGATGGCTTATTGGGATATCAACACCCACGACTGGAAAGTGGATCCGGGCCGTTTTATCGTCTTCGTCGGTGATTCCTCTGCCAACGTCCCGTTGCAAAGAGCATTCATTGTGCGCTAACCGTCTGCCCGGCCTGCGAGGCATAGCTGTGTTGCAGCCTGCAGCACCTTCATGACCGTTCCCACCTTCTTCCCGGCGAGTATCGGGTGCTCGCCCAGATAATCGAACGTGCGCCCCTTGCGCGGCGCCCGTGTCATGTTTCTGTTGGCGGGTGAGCTGAACTCAGCCTTACTTTATGTGC
>PMBA01000423.1 GCA_003152795.1 Acidobacteriaceae bacterium
GACCGGCCCGCTTACTCGGAGTCGGACTATCCGCACACTGCATTTGGATGGAGCGCCGAGCGCTCGCTCCGGACAGGGAAATATCTGTATATCCAGGCGCCGCGCCAGGAGTTGTATGACCAGACGGCGGACCCGAATGAGGTTCATGATCTGTCCGGGACATCGACGGCGGTGAGCGGCACGCTAGCTGGGCAAGTAAATGTCTTCCGGGCGAAGACGAGCAACAGCCGGGAAGCGCCGAAGGCGGTCGTGGATCCAAGCGCGCAGGAAAAACTGGCCGCGCTGGGATACGTTTCTGGCGGCCCTGCGACGACCGTTGGTCCTGGCGAGGGCGCCGACCCCAAAGACAAAGTCGAAATCAGCAACATGGTCCACCGGGCGAACGCATTTCGGGAGAGTGGACACTTCAAGGAAGCGGCCGCGCTATTGCAGCAGGTAATCGCCAAAGAGCCTGGCCTGACCGGAATGTACGCGAAGCTGGGCGAAAATTTGCTGGACCTGAAGGAATACGAGCAAGCCGTGCCGGTCTTGCGCAAGGCGATGGAATTGGATCCAGATTCGCCCATGTCGCACTTCCGGCTGGCGAAGGGTTTGATGGGAACGGGAGATTTCGCGGCCGCCGTTCCAGAGTTGGAGTTGGCCGTGGCCAAGGTGCCGAACTTTGCGGATGCGCACGTTTTTCTGGAAATGGCCTATGCGCGGACCAACCGCGTGCCGGAAACCATCCGGGAATGCAAAACGGTCTTGGAATTCCTGCCGGACCACTTCGGGAGCTACCTGATTCTGGGACGATTTCTCGAACTATCGGGAGATCTTGAGGGAGCGGTGCCGAATCTGAAGAAGGCGGCTGCGTTACAACCCAAAGCCGCCGAGCCGCACATCATATTGGCCGATGTATACGATCGCCTGGGTCTCAAGACAGATGCGGCTCGGGAACTGAGAGAAGCCAGGCGTCTGGGTGCGGGCGGCCAGTAGAGAGCAGGACTGCTCCGTTCCACGATACAGATACAAAACCCTCCCGACGCCAGATCACATCGGTTGGTGACAAATGTCACTGCGTGCTTGCGCAAGACTGTACTAACATGCGCCCCCATCGGCACGGCTGTGCATCTTCGATCCAATCGAGGCAAGTATGGAAAGACTCCTGCGCAAAGCCACAACCTACGATGTTCTGCGAGAGCATGGAATTGATCGCCGCCGGTTTGTGAAGTTCTGCACGATGATGGCGGCGGCCCTGGGACTGGAAGCCACAGTTGTTCCGCAAATTGTGGAGGCGCTGGAGACTAAGCCCCGTCTGCCGGTGATTTGGCTGCATGGGCTGGAGTGCACATGCTGCAGCGAGTCGTTCATCCGTTCGTCGCACCCGATCGCACAGGATGTCATTCTGAACATGATCTCGCTCGACTACGACGACACGTTGATGGCGGCGGCAGGGTTCCAGGCCGAGGAGAATCGCAAACGCATCATGAAAGAGTATGCCGGCCAGTACGTGCTGGCGGTGGAGGGGAACGCTCCGACGGCGGATGGTGGCGTGTACTGCACGGTTGGGGGCGAGACCTTCCTGAGCATCCTCGAAGAAACGGCTGCCAGCGCGAAAGCGGTGATTGCGTGGGGTTCATGCGCTTCGAATGGATGCGTGCAGGCGGCGAAGCCGAATCCGACGGGTGCGAAACCGGTGCATAAGTTGATTTCGCACAAGGCAATTGTGAATGTACCGGGTTGTCCTCCGATTGCGGAAGTGATGACGGGCGTCCTGACTTACATCTTGACCTTTGGGGCGCTACCGGAACTGGATCGCTACGGACGTCCGAAGATGTTCTACGGGCAGCGCATCCACGACAAGTGCTACCGGCGTTCCTTCTTCGATGCGGGGCAGTTTGTCGAGACCTGGGATGACGACGGCGCGAAGAAGGGCTGGTGCCTGTACAAGATGGGCTGCCGGGGACCGAGCACCTACAACTCGTGTTCGACATTCAAGTGGAACAACGGCGTGTCGTATCCGATTGGCTCGGGACACGGATGCATCGGTTGCAGCGAGGAGAACTTCTGGGACAACGGACCGTTCTACGAGCGGCTGACGTCGATTCCGGTGCCGGGGATTGAGTCCACGCCGGATGAGATTGGCGCAGTTGCGGCAGGAGCGGCGGTGCTCGGGGTTGGGGCGCACTTTATCTCATCCGTGGTGCGCCGCACGACGCAAGAAAAAGATGAAGTTCCAGACAAGGAAGGAAGGTGAGGCATGGCGACTCGAGTCGTGGTTGATCCCGTCACTCGCATCGAGGGCCACCTGCGGGTGGAAGCGATGCTCGACGAGCACGGCGTCATTAAAGACGCCATGTCTTCCGGAACGATGTGGCGCGGCCTGGAGTTGATTCTGAAGGGCCGCGACCCGCGGGATGCGTGGGCATTCTGCGAACGCATCTGCGGTGTTTGCACGACGGTGCATGCGCTGGCATCCGTGCGGTCAGTGGAGAACGCACTGAACGTCAAGGTTCCGCCGAACGCGGAGATCATTCGCAACATCATGTTCCTGACGCAGTATGTGCAGGACCACGTGATCCACTTTTACCATCTGCACGCGCTGGACTGGGTGGACATTGTTTCGGCACTGAAGGCGGACCCTGCGGCGACGTCGGCGCTGGCACAAAAAGTCTCGCCCTCGTGGCCGCTCGCCAGCACTGGTTATTTCAAGGACCTTGCGGGCACACTGAAAAAGTTTGTGGACTCGGGGCAATTGGGCCTGTTCCAGAACGGCTATTGGGGGCATCCGGCGTACAAGTTGCCGCCGGAAGCGAACCTGATGGCGGTGGCTCACTATTTAGAGGCGTTGAAGTGGCAGAAGGAAATCATCAAGATCCACACCATCTTCGGCGGGAAGAATCCGCACCCGAATTATCTGGTGGGCGGGATGGCGTCGGCACTTTCGATGCAAGGCGACGGCGTCATCAACATGGAGCGACTGAACTACGTGAAGACGCTGATACAGGATGCGGTGCAGGTAGTGGAGCAGATGTACATTCCCGACTTGCTGGCGGTGGCGTCATTCTATACGGACTGGGCCGGAATCGGCGGCGGTCTCGGAAATTACATGGCGTACGGCGATGTTCCGCAGAATGGCATTGGCGACGTGAGCCAGTTCCTTATGCCGCGCGGGGTCATTCTGAACAAGAACCTGAGCGAGGTGCTGCCGCTCGATTTGACCGACGCGGGCCAGGTGCAGGAAGAAGTGGCGCACTCCTGGTACGAGTATCCCGAAGGTAAGGGCGGTCTGCATCCCTGGGATGGTGTGACGGTTCCCAAGTACAGCGGACCGAAGCCCCCATACAAGCAGTTGGATGAGAACGCGAAGTATTCGTGGCTGAAGTCACCTCGCTGGAAGGGCAATGCGGTGGAGGTGGGGCCCCTGGCGCGCATGCTGGTCGGCTTCGCCAGCGGCAAAGCAGACTATAAAGATGTGGTCACCGAGGCACTGGGCGCGCTGAAGGTTCCGGCGACAGCTTTGTTCTCGACGCTGGGACGGACGGCGGCTCGCGGACTTGAGACGAAGCTGTGCGTGCACTGGCTGATGGCGGAGTACGACAAGCTGGTCGCGAATCTGAAGGCGGGAGACTCGGCGACAGCGGACACATCGCGCTGGGAGCCTTCCAGTTGGCCGGCGGAAGCCAAGGGCTATGGCTTCACCGAAGCGCCGCGCGGCGCGCTGGCGCACTGGATTCACATCAAAGACACGAAGATCGAGAACTATCAGATTGTCGTGCCTTCGACCTGGAATGCGTCGCCGAAAGACAGCAAGGGGCAGCATGGAGCCTACGAATCGGCGCTGCTGAACACGGCGATGGCCGACCCGAAGCGGCCACTCGAAATCCTGCGCACGATTCATTCCTTCGATCCCTGCCTGGCTTGCGCTTCGCATGTGTTCGGACCGAACGGAGAGAAACTGGCGGAGATCAAAGTCCGGTAGCCGGAGCAAAGTCAGGAGGAACGTATGGCGAGTTCCGTTCACGAATTCGATCCGGAAGAAATGAGGCTGCACCCGGAGGAGTATTTCCGGCGCCAGTATGTGTGGCAGTTACCGGTACGGATCACGCACTGGGTGAATGCCGCGTGCCTGATTGTGCTGTTTCTGACCGGGCTCTACATCTCTCATCCGCTGCTGGCTCCGAGCGGGGAGGCCTATCGTCATTTTGTGATGGGACGCGTGCGGCAGATTCACTTCGCCGCGGCGATGATTTTCACGGTCAGTTTCCTGGTGCGAATCTACTGGTTCTGGATGGGCAACGCGTATTCGCGGTCGGGCTTCCCGTATGTCTGGAGGCCGGAGTGGTGGAAGGACCTTTTCCGGCAATCCACCGACTATCTGCGGCTTGAGCGCGGGCACGTGCACCTGGGACACAATTCGCTGGGCGGAGTCGCCTACACCTTTTTTGTCATCCTCCTGGGATGGTGCCAGATCTTCACGGGGATGGCAATGTATTCGGAGAGTAATCCGGGAGGGTTTCTGAATCGCGCGTTCGGGTGGGTGCTGCCGCTGCTGGGCGGATCGTTNNGGCAACGGGCTGATCACATCGATTATTTCCGGGTACAAGTTTTATCAAAAAGGGGATTTCAAAGAAAGGTAGGAGTATTCGGCAACTCAGCACTTCGCCGATGCGGTGAATGCTGAGCGCTAACAAGTGAGATAGAAAAGCTATGCAGACCCGCGGTCAATTCGTGGCTCCGGTGCTGGTGCTGGGCTTGGGAAATATCCTGTTGGGCGACGATGGCGTGGGGCCGGAGCTGCTGCGGGAAGTACGGGGACTTTACCGCGGTGCGCGCGACGTGGAGTGCATCGATGGAGGTACGCTGGGGATGGCATTGCTCGGCTATCTCGGAGGACGCGAGGCGTTGATCATTCTGGATGCGTTTGCGGGCGGGGGAAAAGCCGGAGAGGTGTTGGTTCTGGAAGGGCCTGAGGTGCTGGGCTGCCGGATGATCCGATCGACGACCGCGCATGAGGGGAATGCGGGAGAACTGCTGGCGGCTGCTCAGTTGCTGGACGAACTGCCCGAGCGGGTTTTTGTGGTCGGTATCGAGCCCCAGCGAGTGCGCACGGAGTTGGGGCTTTCCGAGCGTGTGGCCAGTTCGATTCCCGAAGCGTTGGTAAAGACATGCGGCGTGGTGGAGCGGGTTCTCGCGGAGTTAAAGGGGAAGATGGTTCACGATCGTGAATCGGGCAGGCGGGTCCAGGTTGCTAGTTGATCTCGGGCTCTGGGGGCCGACTCAAATCTCTACTAACTAAATTTGCTTGAGCTTCTCGTAAACCACCATGCCGTGATCGAGCCGCAAGTCGTCAGGGTGGTAGATAGGGATGGGGAATTCGATCTGCTTGAATTCGACGGGTGCGACCTTTTTGTCCACCAGCCCAAGTGCCACGGCGACGCCATAGATGATCGCTTCCGGCCGCGGCGGGCATCCGGGAATGTAATAGTTGACCGGAACGACTCTTTCCACCGGGCCGAGTACGGAGTAGCTGTCGAACCACATGCCGCCTCCGCAGGCACAGGAGCCGATGGCGAAGACGAGTTTGGGGGCGGGCATGGCGTCGTAGGCTCGCTTCAAAGCCTGCCCGGTCGAGCGCATGGCGGGACCCTGGCACAACATCACGTCCGCGTGCCGGGGTGAGCCGACCAGTTTGATGCCGAAGCGTTCAACATCATAATAAGGTGTGAGGACATTGAGCACTTCAATGTCGCAGCCGTTGCAACCTCCGCTGTTCGCGTGATAGACCCACAACGACCGGCCGAACATTTTCTGGCACAGATTCTTCCACATATCTAGTCCAGTTCGATCTGGATGTCGTCCACTACCGGCTCGCTTTCCAGGAACGCGTGAGCATGGTAGATCCAACGCTCGTGCGGAATATCGTCGGAGCGGTATCCCTTCATTTTCAGTTCGTCCAGTGCGGCTGCGCCCTTGAAGCAACGTCCGCAACGCTGGCAGGTGCTCATGAAAAGATCGAGCTTCTGGCCGAGATCGGAGATCTTGTTTGTTGCGTTCTCGAACTCCAGGCTCATGGTGATGGCTTTCTCGGGACAAACGTCGGCGCAACGCCCGCAGTACGTGCATCGGCGGCCGAGATATTGCAGGATACGGATCTCCTGGCAGAGGTCGAACACGAGAATTTCGCGCGCCGGGCAGTTGTTGGCGCACCCAGCGCAACCGACGCACTTTGTGGCATCGAAGATCGGCCGGCCACGGAAGTTTTCCGGCACCGGCTGCGGCTGCGTGGGATAAGGCAAGGTCACGCGCCCGGCTTTCAGGCAGATCAGCGTTTCTTCGAGTTTGCTCAGAACCGACATGCAGTTAAACCTTGTTTCGCTAAACCGTGTTTAGTTAAATCTTGTCTGGTTAGCCTCAATGTCCATAACTCGCCAGGACCAACGCTCCCAACGCGACGACGAACAAGCTGGCAAAAAAACGGATCGCCTGGTCAATGCGGTAACGCGCGTGCGTCGCCGCCACCAGCGTGACCAGCAGGACCACGACGAACACCTTCGCCCAGAACATGACCCAGAACAATAGCCCGGCTAGCGGGAAGGCGAGTTGCGAGCCCCAGGGCACGAACATCCTGACAAACAGCGCACTGTAGATGACGAGCTTCGCCATTTGTGCATACTTGAACAACGCGAGCTTGGGTCCGGAGTACTCCATGAGCGGGCCTTCCATCAGTTCGGTTTCCGCTTCTGCAATGTCGAAGGGCAGACGCTGCACAAACGCCTGAAACGACAGGATCATCACCGCCAGCATGATCAGCCCCGACCAGGGAATCCCGTTCGTTTCGTAAACCGAGCCGTTCAAAACGGTATCCAGCCGGAATGAACCCATGTGCACGGCGCCCACGATCAGGGCAATCGCCAGCAGGGGTTCCAGCGCGATCATGCTCATCATTTCGCGGCTCGCTCCAACCAGGGAATACGTCGAGCCTGCCGCCAGTCCCGCAAGCAGCGTGCAGATACCGCAGAGTGTAAGCAGGTAAATCAGCAGAATGATGTCGGCCACTCCGTTCATGGGCGCAACAAAGCCCATCGGCACCAGGCATGCCACGGTGAGAACGGTAGCCAGTGAAAGATAGGCGGCGAAGCGCTGCATGAGCGGCGTCTCGCCGGATTCGATGTCTTCCTTGCCCAGCAGCTTCAGCAGGTCGAAATAGGGTTGCAGAAGCGGAGGTCCCTGGCGCGACTGGACGCGCGCGGTGACCTTGCGCAGAACACCCTGGCAGAGGGGAGCGACAAGCAACACGATGCCCACGTTCAGCACTCCACCCAGGATCCTCCAAGCGACGCTGCTCCAAATCAGGCTGCCGTCCATAAGCTTCTCTATTTCGCCTTCGTCTCTGTCTTCGTCTTCGCCCAGGTCAATTCAAGCAATTCTTTTTGTGACCACACCTTCGTCTTACCCGAGCGCAGGTCGATCGTCTCCAGGCGGTCGGTGCAGGAGAAGCACGGATCGATGCTGCCGAGCGAGATGGTCATGTCGGCGATCTGCTGATCTTTGATCATCGCCGGTATGCCTTGCAGGTTCTGATAGGTGGGTGCACGCACTCGCCAGCGTCGCGGGCGATTGTTCTCTCCCGTAATCACGAAGTGGTGGCTCTCGCCGCGCGGAGCCTCGACCGATGAGAGGCCCATCCGTCCGACCGGCAACTCGTCTTTGATTTCCAGTTGCAGTGGGCCATCCTCCATCTTGTCCAGGCACTGACGAATGATCTTGATGGACTCGAACACCTCATTCATGCGTACGACGATGCGTCCCCATACGTCCGCGCTCTGCGCGGTGATGACGTCGAACTCAACCCGGTCGTAGGCAGC
>PMBA01000297.1:0-3060 GCA_003152795.1 Acidobacteriaceae bacterium
GACGAACACCTTGTGGCCGAAGATGAGGCACGCCGGGTCATCGCCCGCAACCACGGCTTCGATTATCACGATGAAGACGCGTTTGAAGGCTGGGATACGGTCAAGCAGGCGCAGATGATGGGCACCATCTTCGATGCGATGAACGAGTTCCTCGGCACCGTCGGTCTGGTCACTCTCGTTCTGGGCGCCATCGGCGTGGTCAACATCATGCTGATCGCGGTCAGCGAGCGCACTCGCGAAATCGGATTGCGCAAAGCTCTGGGCGCCACCAACCGCAGCATCCTGCTGCAATTCTTCGCCGAGGGAATTTTACTCACGCTGGTCAGCGGACTGATCGGCATGGCTATGGCCGGTGGACTGATGGCCCTGCTGGGCAATTACAATGGCCCCGGCGGCTTCGATCCGCCGCGACTGGTTCCCAAGACGGCCATCCTCGCGATCGCCAGCCTCACTCTTGCAGGGGTCGGGGCCGGGCTCTATCCCGCGCGCAAGGCGTCCCGCCTGGAACCGGTCGAAGCGTTGAGGCAAGAGTGAGGATTGGCAATTTTCGATTTGTAATTTGTAATTTGTGATTGTTCTTGTTGCCGGGGTGGGAATTACAAATTACCAATCACAAATTATAAATTCCAAATTCCAATGATCCGTGACCTGTTCCAGGAATCCTACGACGCGATGCGTTACAACCGGCGCCGCACGGCGCTGACCATGCTGGGCATGGCATGGGGTATTGCCACGGTGGTGATGCTTCTGGCCTACGGGGACGGCTTCGGCCGCGCCTGCGCCAACATCTTCGCCAACTTCGGCACGAAGATGATGATCGTGGTTCCGGGCCGCTCCTCCATGCAGGCGGGTGGAGAGAAGGCCGGCGCGCCCACCCGCGTCACCCTGGACGATGTCGATCTGCTCTCTACCAACATTCCTCAGATCACGCACATCACTCCAAGTTGCGAGAAGCAGGCGACCATACAATACGACGCTCGCTCTTTCACCATGGAAGTCAACGGAGAATACCCGAACACTCTCGCGATTCGCGCTCTGAGCATGGGGCAGGGACGTTTCTACAACCCCGAGGATCAGGTGCAGCGCGCGCGGGTCGCGGTGATCGGCTCGGAAACCAAAGAAAAGCTTTTCTCGGGACGCAGCGCTCTCGGCGAGCACATCCGCATTGACGGCGTCAGCTTTGAAGTCGTCGGGGTTCTCAGCCCCAAGATGCAGGCCGGCGACGACAATATCAACCGCGTCGTCTACGTTCCCTTCACCACCATGAGTGACCTCAAGGACACTCACTACCTTGACTCGATCTGGTTCAATTACGAAACCAACGACTATGAACGGATCGAGCAATCGGTGCGCTACATCATGGCCGCGCAGCACAAGTTTAATCCCGCCGACCGGCGCGCGTTGTATGTGGCGAACCTCATGGTGCAGGTCCACCAGTTCGAGGTCATCACGATCGGGCTCAAGATTCTGCTCGCCTTCATCGGCACGCTCACTCTGGGGATCGGGGGCGTCGGATTGATGAACATCATGCTCGTTTCCGTCACCCAGCGGACTCGCGAGATCGGCATCGAGAAAGCGCTGGGCGCGCGCCGAAGGCACATCTTCGTCCAGTTTCTGGCGGAGGCGCTCACCATCACCTTCCTCGGTGGACTCCTGGGCATCATCCTGGCCTACGTGGTTTCTTTTTCCGTGGGCAGACTCACCCTTTACAGCGCGATGGCCAAACACGCCGAAGCCGGGGACATCCGCCTCATGATCAACCCCGTCACACTGCTCGTCGCCGTCGTTATCCTCGCCGCGGTCGGACTGATCAGCGGCATGGTCCCGGCCATCCGCGCCTCGCGCCTCGACCCGATCGAAGCCCTTCGCTACGAATAGAAAAGCAGACAGCCGAGGACGGCCATCGCGGCGCGGCGCCATGTTAGATTCGAACGATGCGTTCGATTTTGCAGAAACGCTCGTTGCGATTTGTGTTCGCGGCGAACGTGATTTCCATGCTGGGCAGCGGGATGAACTCCGCCGCCGTGGCCTGGACGATCCTGCAGCGCACCCACTCGGAAATGGCTTTAGGAATGTTTGCCGCACTGCAAACCATTCCGGCCATGTTGATGCTGCCCTTCACCGGCGTCATTATCGACCGCGAAGACCGGCGGCGACTGGTGATGTGGCTCGACGCGGGGCGGGCTGTCGTCATTCTTGTGGTCGCGGCGCTGGCGTTCCTGGGCCGGGTCCAGGTCTGGGAACTCTATCTGATGAACACGCTGGTGGCGGCGGGCTTCTGGATGTTCTGGCCGACCATCACGGCGCTGATTCAGGAACTGACGCCCGAGGGCGAGTTCGTGCAGTCGAACACATTTCTGCTGGCGGGGATCCAGGGTGGGTGGCTGATTGCCGGCGCGGTGGTTGGATTTGTCTATGAACACATTGGCCTGGGCGGAGTGCTGTTGATCGACGTGAGCACCTATGTCGTTTCTTTTTCGTGCTACTTCGCGGTGCGCCAGGGGCGGCACGTGGTACCGCGTGGCGTGGAACTTCGCCACGATCTGGAAGCGGCAGAATCCGCCGCCGGACGCTTCCTGCGCGAGATGCGCGCCGGGCTGGTCTTTCTGCGCGAGCATCGCAGCGTGGTGTTCCTGGGCACCAGTTGGGCGTTGTTCCTGGGAGCGATGATGACGGGAGTGGTGGTCACGGCGCCACTCAGCGATCGCATATTCCACGCCGGCGCAACCGGCTATGGATGGTTGAACGGGGGATGGGGTGTGGGCGCGTTCCTGAGCGCTCTTTATGCCCCGGCACTGATTGCGCGGATGGGGTCGCGCGGCGCGATCGCGATTTCGATGCTGCTGCTGACTCTTACCATGGCCCTCGCGCCGTTTTCGCCGTGGCTGGCGATNNCTGATGGAGCAGGTGCCTCCGCATGTCATGGGACGGGTGCAGAACACGTTTTATTTCTTTGGCACGTTTCTACAGGTGGCACTGGGACTGACGGTGGGTTGGATCGCCTCGCGGATCAGCCTGGCGGCCGGGTTTGGCGTGATCGCCGCAGTGTATGCGGCCGCG
>PMBA01000297.1:3100-3802 GCA_003152795.1 Acidobacteriaceae bacterium
AAAAGCAACAGCAAGAGCAAGAGCAAGAGCAAGAACAAAAGCAACAGCAAGAGCAAGAGCAAGAACAAAAGCAAGAGCAAGAGCAAAAGCAAGGTCAAAGGCGGCGGACAAGAGTGTCCGCCCCACATGGTCGATGCTGGTATATTTCATTCATGTTTGAAGATCTGAAGGGGCAGACGGCGGTCGTCTTCGGCGTGGCGAACAAGCGCTCGATCGCGTGGGCCATCGCGCAAGGACTGCACACCGCGGGGGCAAACCTCGCCATCACATACCAGAACGAACGAATGGAGATGGAGGCGAAAGATCTGATTCTGTCGCTCCCGGGCGCGGAAGGGTTCATGTGCGACGTTTCGAAGGACGAAGAAATCACGCAGCTCTTTGGAAAGCTGAAGGCCCGCTACGGCAAACTGCACACGGTGGTGCACAGCGTGGCGTACGCGCCGGCGGAGGAACTGCAGGGCGACTTCGTGAACACGAGCCGCGAAGGCTTTCGGGTGGCGCACGACGTGAGCGTGTATTCGCTGATCGCGGTNNGATCTGGGGCGGAGGAAGATCCGGGTCAACGCGATTTCGGCCGGGCCGATCAAGACGCTGGCCGCGCGCGGCATCTCGGGCCTGGGAGACATGCTGCGGTCGCACGCCGAGCGCGCGCCCCTGCAACGCAACGTCGAAGTCAGCGAGGTGGGCAGCACCGGCGTGTTC
>PMBA01000442.1 GCA_003152795.1 Acidobacteriaceae bacterium
CCGAACAGCGAGCGCGGATTCCTGGGGTTCTTCGCCAGGTCGTCGCGGAAGACCTGCTCCGCGCCTTTGGCATCGCCACTCAGCAGCAAGACTCCGCCGAGCGACTCGCGCACGGGATAGAACCAATCCTGCGGTTCGTTGTACTTCAGGGTGTCCTGTACGTCGACGGCGTCGCGCAGCATGGTCGCTGCGGCAAGGTTATCTTTTTTTGCCAGAGCGACCTGCGCTCCCAGAACGTTCTCCGCAATTTTTAGAATGTCTTTGGTCTTATTGTTGACGGGCATTTGAAAGATAACGTCCGGTGGCGTGGCTTTCTCCGCCGCAGCCACGATGTTGTATTCCGCTTCCGCCTCGGCGACTCTGCCTTTTCCCGCCAGCGCCATTCCGCGCGCGAAGTGCCAGAAGCCGACCGTGGTCTGCATCTCGGCAGGGGGTTCCTTCATGGCCAGAATCGCGTCCCATTTGTGGAAGCGCACATTCACCGCCATGGGAATCGTCATGAATCCTTCGAGGGGCGGCATGTCCTTCACCGCTGGCGCCACATGGGACGCGAGCATCTCCGCCGCCTTGCGCGATTCCTGGTAGTCACCCGTCATCGCCGAGCACATGGCGATGAAATGGAGGTTGTGGCTGTAATACATCATCGGATAAATGCCCTGCACTCCGGTTCTCTGCATGTAGGCGCGATCGACCGCCGCCGCTTGCTCGTTGGTCTTCACGGCCGCGGCGTAATCCCCGGTGCGGATATAGACGTGGGCCGGCATATGCACAATGTGTCCCGCAGCCGGCGCCAGGGCAGCGAGGCGGTTCGCCGCAGCCATAGCGCGTTCGGGAGAATTCGACGCTTCGACGGTATGAATGTAGTAATGGAGCGCGCCCAGGTGGTTGGGATCGCGTTTCATCACCGACTCCAGAGTTGCAACAATCTCCTCGGTGCCGTCTTCGGGCGTCCCATCTTGATGCCAAAGTCCCCAGGGATGCAGGTTCATGCCGGATTCGGCGAACAGCGTTGCCGCATCAAGATCGTCGGGATTATTTTTTACGACTTCGCGCATTGCGTCGCGGTAGTCTTCCGCAGCCTTGCGCAGGTCAGCTTTTGGGTCGGCCGGGAAGCGCTTTGCCATCGCGAGAATATAGCTGCGATCGGCGTCGGAGGCGTTTGCGCTCAGGTCGACCGCCTTCTGAATCGCTTCGTGCGCCTGCTTGAAGCGGTCTTCGCTGGCCGGATCGTTGTAGTTGGGACCGACGGCCTCCGCAATTCCCCAGTAAGCCATCGCCAGCTTCGGATCGAGCGCCGCCGCCTGCTGGAAGGAGCGCGCCGCCTCGTCATGGTTGAACGCGTAAATGAGGCGCAGTCCCTGGTCGAAAAACCCCTGCGCAGAGGCGCTCTTTGTCGAAACCGGATGACGTAAGTCGCCCAGGCCGGTCATCATGGTGGCCGGCTTCGCGGACCCCATGGCGTGATCTTGAGCGGCGGCGCTGGTCGCGAGGCTGAGAGCGATCGCGAAGAGGACAATCTTCAAAGTTACAAGGTTGCAAGGTTTCAAAGTGCTCCTCCTGAAGTGAACCAAACGGATTCGATGGAGAACGAAACGAACGCCCCAATACTTTTGCGCGCAAGCTTAGTACAGGCTTGGCCGAGAAGCAAACGCCGGCTTACTTTGATCGCACACGAAGCGCATTGCCGCGGACAGATCGCCATGCTGGCCCGCCAAGCCGGTCATGCGATCCCGCAGAAGGCGATGTTCGGCATGCGGGAATGGGGTATGCGCTAAACTCATGCGCTAAACTCAAGGTTGAGCCAGCCGACGCATGCGCAAAGCCACCATCCTGTTTAATCCCAACTCCGGCCGCCCACGGCGCGACCGGGAGCTCAACCATGCGATTGGCGTTATTCAGTCGGCCGGTGTCCACACCGAACTCACGATTTGCCGCTCCAGCCAGGAAGCAACCGACAATGCGCGCTGCGCCGTGGCCGGTGGCAGTGACACTGTGTTTGCCTGCGGCGGCGATGGCACGATCCACGACGTGATTCAGGGATTGGCGGGGACGCCGGTCGCGCTGGCCATTCTGCCGTTCGGGACGGCCAATGCTCTCGCCCACGACCTTGGAATCCCGCTCCGTCCCAGCGCCGCGGCTCAGGCGGCCGTCGACGGTAGAGTGCGCCGTATTCATCTGGGCCGCATCGAGTACGAGGATTTCAACGGCAAGTCCGCGGCGCGCTACTTTACCGTCGCCGCCGGAATCGGCGTGGACGCTCACCTGTTTTACAAACTGAATTCGCAGGTCAAGAATCGCTCGGGCATGGCGGCCTACTACTTCAAAGCGTGGCAGTTATGGGCGACCTATCGCATGCACCGGTTCGAGGTCGAGTATTCCAACGGTACTGGACACAAGGAGCGGGCCTTGCTGACGGAATTGCTGGCGGTGCGGATCCGTTTTTTTGGAAATATCCTGCGCGAACTGGTTCCCGGAGCGTCACTCGAATGCAGCGATCTGCGCGCCGTCATGTGCCGGACCGCCAGCCGCAATGCGTATCTGCAATACGTGGCGGGGAGGTTGATCGGCCGCGAATGGAATATCGACGGCATCGACCTGGTCAGCTGCTCTGAGGTTGTCTGTAAGTTGCCCGAGAAGACCGAAGGCCATAAAGAAGAACGCGTCTATGTGGAGGCCGACGGCGAGCTGCTAGGCCGCCTGCCCGCCCGCATGACGATGCATTCCGATGCCCTGTCGCTGGTCGTGCCCGCATGACGTGCAGTAGAGACGGGGGTTGCCCCGCCGGGGCCGTGGAAGAAATTCGTGGTCAGGAGAAAACGTGGAACCCGTAACCCACTTCCTGTTCGGCGCCGCCATGGGCCGCGCCGGACTCAATCGCAAGACGGCGCTTGCCACGGCTACTTTGACGCTGGCGGCTGAAGCCCCGGACCTCGACGTTCTGAGCCGCTTCGGAGGCTCGGCGTTCGGCTTGAACCATCACCGTGGCTTCACGCATTCGCTCCTCGGCATCCCGCTGGTGGCGGTGGTGGTGGTGGCGTTCATCTATCTTCTCTGGCGCATGCGGGGCCGCAAAACCCGCACTCCCGACCTTCCTCCGCGCTGGGGGTTGCTGTTCGCCTACGCCTGCCTGGCCGGCCT
>PMBA01000446.1 GCA_003152795.1 Acidobacteriaceae bacterium
GCGCGCCGTCGATCTTGACGACCGTGACGTCGATCCCCCGCCTCTCGCCGGAGGCCGGAAGCGCCGTGATCGAAACCATCGCCGCGGCGATCATAAAGGCGCCCATGAGCGCGGTCCCGCGGCGATCAGAAATGAGCATGGGGCTGATTCCTTTTCTCCATTCTACCACTGCCGCCCAGCGAACCCAAAAAATGCCTGCTCATTTCCTCGCCGCCCCAGATCCCTTCTTGACTTCTCCGATAGGGTAATCTATATTTTAAAGCATCGACAGCCAAAAAGGAGATATTCATGTCACGACGACGCGATTTTCTGAAGGGTTCCATGGTTTTGACGGGCGCTGCCGTTCTCAGTAGCGCCGCATTCGCCCAGGGCGGCTCAAAATTCCCGGCCGGCCTCATCTACACGAAAGAAGCGCCGGGACGCTGGGCGGGCAAGGAAGGGGCGCATGCGCCCAAGGCGGCGGTCGACGGCGCGACCGTCAAGATCACCAATTCCCACCCCATGACCGAGAAGCATTTCATCGTCAAGCACACGCTCTTGACTCCGGAGGGCAAGGTCCTGGGCGAGAAAACATTCGTTTCGACGGACGCCGCGGAATCGACCTATACCCTTCCGGACGGATTCAAAGGCGCCCTTTGGGCGGCCAGCTTCTGCAACATCCACGACCTGTGGGTGACGGAATTCAAGATCTGATCCGGGGATTCGGCGGAGGCGAAGGTCCCGCCACGCACATATGCCCGCCGGAGCGCTCCGACACGGCAGGTGTCGGGCCCGGCTATTTTTTCTTCGCTCCCAGATTGTAGTGGTATGTCGCCCAGTTGTTCCAGAAGGTCCACGCACCGGCAATGGTTCTGCGGTCGTCGCTGAATTTCAGGCGAAAGGTCGCCGCTTCCCAGCCGTCGAACGTACCCTCCGTCGCGGTGATCTTCCCTTCCCAATCCCCGTTGGAATAGTTTCCGACGAGGGTGTAGGCCACATACCCCCCGGGGGGAGGTACCTGAATCTTCGCTTGGAACCGCCCATCCGCGAGTTTCGTGATCACCCAGATTTTATAAGGATCCGCCTGATCGATGTATGTCCCTTCAATAGAGTCATCGGACGAAGGTTTCGCCCCCGTATTTCCGTCCGCCGTCCCTTCTTTCACGAACGTACAACCGTTCATCGATCCGCTTCATGATGCCTCCTTGCGACGCTGCAGATGCGTCGTTTTTTTGATAGATATTCTCGACGCCGAGTCGAAGTCAAGAAAAATACGATTCAACCAGTTGTCGGCAAAATGGGCGGAAACGAGGTGCGAGTCACTCAGGTATTTTTAATCATTATCCCTGGACCGATTTAAGGGGAGGCGGGCCATGCGAACATCAGCAGGCCAAACCATTTTTTCCATTCGTTTCGATATTTAAAATTCTCTCTTATTCGCCGCCTGCCCGCTCAATCTTGATTAACCTATCGGGATGCGGTACCGTTGATGTCAGAAGAACAGCCGCCGCCTTTCTTGGCGGAAGAAAAGGACGCATGCTTAGAATCGGGCGCCATCCCATCGCTATCCCGTTTTCTGAGGGAAAAAATCATGAGTGAGAATATAAAAAAAGCAATCCTTCTCGTGGAAGATGAGGCTCTCATAGCGAGGGACGAGAAATTGATCCTTGAGGGGTACGGTTATAGCGTCTTCCTGGCAAAGGACGGTGAAGCCGCCATAGAAACAGTCGAAAAAACGCCCGCTATCGATCTCATCCTTATGGATATCGGCCTCGGAACAGGGAAGATGGACGGTACGACAGCCGCAGAGATAATTCTGCGAACGCACGACCTCCCCGTGGTATTTTTATCGTCCCATGCCAGCCCGGAGATCGTGGAGAAGACCGAAAGAATCACTTCCTATGGCTATATCGTGAAGAATTCGGGGAGCACCGTTCTCCACGCATCCATGAAGATGGCTTTCAAGTTATTTGAATCGACGAGGCTGGCCAAATCAAGAGAGAAGGCGCTCCGGGAGAGTGAGAAGAAGTTCAGAACCCTGTTCAATAATGCCGAGGCGGGAATGTTCCGGACTCGCCTTGATGGGTCGGAGTTCCTGGACTTGAACGACAAATACCTTTCCATCGTCGGCCGGACGCGCGAAGAGCTTGTCGGCCAACCCTCGCAAATCCTCTGGGCCGACCCGAAGGAGCGGGAAGAAATGGTTAAAATACTCGAGGCCAAGGGCCATGTCGACGGCCTCGAGTTCCGATTGCTAAAAAAGGACGGCCACGTCATAAACTGCGTCACATCCTTGAGACTCTACCCTGAGCAGGGAATACTGGAAGGGTCGATGATCGACGTCACCGAGCACAAGCAGGCGGAGGCGCTCTTTCAACTGGAACGTGAATCGTTTCTGGAACTGATCAACAATCAACCTGCGGGGATCTATCGTCTTCGGGTGTTTCCCAGAGAACAGTGGCGCGAGGACGCCTGGAACAAATCCGAACTCTCTCCTTATTCGTTAGAGTTGGTCAACGACCGCTTCTGTGAAATTCTAGGGATTACCAGGCCGTTTTTTGAAGCGAACCCCGGTTTCCTCATCGATCTGATCCATCCCGAAGACAAAGCAGAATTCGCCCATAAGAACGAAGAAGCCAATGCCAAGCTGATTCCCTTCCAATGGGAAGGGCGTTTGATTGCCGGAGGGAAAATTTGCTGGGTTCACTTCGAATCACTGCCGCGACCGGCCGCAAACGGGGATGTTCTCTGGATGGGCATCCTCTATGACATCACCGAGCGCAANNAACATGGCCGCCATGATGAGTCTTCTTTCTCTGCAATCGAAGGCTCTCAAGAATCCCGAAGCCAAAGCGGCCCTGCTGAAAGCCAAGGAGCGCATGATGAGCATGGCCGTGCTCTACGATAAACTCTATCGCTCCGAGAACATACGGGAGATGTCGCTCAGCGATTACCTCCCGCGCCTGATCGACGAAATTGTCGGCGTACTCCCCAACAGGGAAATGGTTAAGGTCGAGAAAAAAATTGATGATGTTGCTATCGAAGTGCAGTTGTTGTCCCCTTTAGGGATTATCGTGAACGAACTCATTACCAACGCCATGAAACATGCATTCATCGGCAAAGAAAACGGAGCCATCAACGTAACCGTCTCGGCCAAGAATGGTCTCGTGACTCTCATCGTCGAGGACGACGGGAACGGGATCCCGGATTCGGTCGACTTGAACAATACCGGCGGAATGGGATTAGAACTCGTGTCTATGCTGACGGCTCAGATCGGCGGAACGATCCGGATCGATCGCCGGAAGGGAGCGCGATTCGTTTTGGAATTCGATTCGCGCCCGGCGGGATCAGCTTGATGAAATTGCAAAGACATGACGGGAAGCGTCCCCAATTTAAATGCAATTTTCCCTGATCCTCACCCAAAACCGGTCCAGCCGATATTGGACATGATGCCATACCTCCTTTTTGAGATACAGCGGATCTGTTTTCCGCCTTATTGCCCTGTTCAGTTCTTGGGGTCCAGCTCATTTATCGATTCAATGGTTCTTTTTGTTTGTCAATCGAGCAACGGCCTTCCGAGCCATAGGTCACATGTCGAATCCTGTCAGGCCCGCTCTTTTTTTCAGCGCGGTTCGGATGCGGGCACGGAGAGTGGGCACGGCGCGGATCAATCCCAACCCAAGTAATCGCGCAGGTGCGCTTCTCGACGCGCTTCTGTGATCAATTTTCTGTCGCGCCGCAGGAGTTGCCACATCGCCTGCCTATAGCGCATCCACAAAACCATGAATCGCACGGGATAGTAGCAAAGGACGCGCCACGAATCGGCTGGCGCGGGATACTTCCAGGCCATCTCCGAGCGAGGCGGAAAAAGCGCTCTGCGCAAAACGCTCAGTTTGTCGACAAAATGCGCCTTACCCTCAAAACGCACGACCTCGCTCTTCAAGGCCAAAGAACCGCTGTCCAGAATCTTGCTCCTCACCCAGTCCATGGTGACATCGTCCAGTGGATCCGCCTCAAGGGCATCCCACACGGATGCCGGAATGGAGGTGCAAGTCCATTCTTCCGTCAATTGCAAGGCCAGGCGCACGCCATTGGCGATGACCCACTTATTGGCGAGCGCGGTGAATTGTTTCCAGTCAATCACGTCACCATACCGATGAATGACGAGGGCGATGTCTAAATAATTCCGCAGGCCCGCGAAGTCAAAGCGATGGTGAACAGAAGTATGCAGGCACAGATGCAAGAGCAAATCTGTGGGCGAAAACATCAGCACCGATACACCTCCGATGGTGGCGGTCTTGGCCCTCGACCACAGTTGCTCAAGGTCGCCGTTCTCAAAATGACCCTTGTAGCGCGGGCACATAATCGTCCAATGCATTTCCACCCTCAAGCCGCCGGGTTTGGATAGGGGCAGCATGTACTGGGAGACGGTCTGCTCGGCGATGGGATCGAAAGAGCGTTCGCAGGCAAATCCAAGCGAACGCAAAGCTCCCAACGCCTGGGCCAAGTCGTTTTGCTTGATGAGTAAATCCACATCCCCCATCGGCCGCAAGCCGATGTTGCCGTAAACCTTTTCGGCCAGGCACGCGCCCTTGAGCGGTATCACCGGAATGTTGGCGGCTTGCAAGACGCGCAAAATTTTGCCGAGTTCCTGGAACAAATTCAAATTGCGTATCGCGCTGGCGAGATAGATTTGGCGTAACTGTTCAGCAATTACCGGGGGCGGTGGGCCGCCGCGCTTTTTTATCCTCGCATACAACACTGGTGCGACATTGTGCTGTTGCGCTAGCGCGATGAGGCGTTCCCACTCCTCTACGGTTAGCGTTTCTGTGGCGACATCCCCCTCGGCCAACAAGGCGATGAGCCGCGCGGCGTTGGGGTTGATCTCGGTCATTTGATTTCTCTTCCTTTCGGCCTCCCGAAATGCTTGCGCGCGTACAGAGCCAGTTTGGCCACGGTGAGAAGAAATTGGGCATTAGACTGGCGCATCTCCGCCGAACCGAAAATGCCGCGCCCCGAATCCCACGCTTGATCCAGTTCGCGCCGCAGTTGCTCGAACGAATAGCCCGGCGGGAGTTGCGCGATCACATCGGCAAGCAGTTCGCGCGCACGTTGAATAGTCTGCGCGCCTTGTTGATGTGTAATTACGCCTGCGAGATACTTATTGAGCAGGTCGCACTGGTACGCACGACAAGTGTTAGGATGCTTGGGATAAACCGAACAATGTTGCTCCCGATAAAGCGGACAGGGCTGACGAAAGCCGAGCGTGTCGCCGATTGTCTCGATGGTCAAGCCAAGCGCGCGGACCTGTTCGATTCCGTCCGGCTTGACGACGGCGTGCACGTGCAACACACCATTGCAGCACAAGCCACAGGCAAGGCAGAGTGAGGAGCCAGCAGACCCTAAAGGTTTTCCGCTCGGGTCTTCGCGCGCGATCATGCGCACGCCTTTGCTCTGCCGAATGTTTTGCGGAACGCATTTCGAGCCGGCGACCAGTCTCCACGCAGCAACCGCCGCGCGCCTTGCCCAACCCGTCCGAGCAAGCTACACATGCGATAGACTCGCTCCGGCAACCAGACCCAGTTGAGACGGCGCAGGGGGGCGGACATCAAAAGTGCGATCAGCCAATACGGCGCGTACGGCGACTGGAACAAACGAAACAGGCCGTTGACATATGTGCGTTTCAATTCATGATAAAACTTGCGGTAGACCTGGGTAAGATCGTTCGTTACGAGTCCCTCCCGCCTAGCGCGTTCGTGCAATTCCGTCCCTGGGTAGAAGACCAGGGAAAACAAAGCCAGGCGGTATGGTCGCCGAAGGCGCAACATCATCCGCAGCGTCTCGATCTGATCTTCCTCCGTCTCCCAGGGATTGTCCAGGATCAAATGATACCTTGGTATGATGCGATCCGTGAACTTATGCAAGACCTCAAAGGTTTGAGTGATGTGCTTCTGCGTGCAGGCGCGATGATAGACCTGGTGCATCACCCGCATGCTGCCGGTCTGGATACCCACTTGCGCATCGACCAGTCCCGCGTCTACCAACAGACGGATTTTTTCTTCATCAACGATCTCCGGATGAAAACCGCTTATTGAAAAAGGAATTCCATTGGCCTGTTTGTAGCTACTGCAGAACTCGCGGACCATTTTCACATCATCCACGAAGAGTTCATCGTTGATATGAATACGTTGGATCTCCGGGAAACACGACCTTATCTGTTTCAACTCTCCAAGGAAATTGGACACGCCGCGGCGACGGACACGCCATTCCCGGCCATAGATTTTGCCGAGAAAATTGTTGGCACAATAAGCGCAGCGATAATGACAGCCTCGAGACAGGAAAATTGGGTAGGTGAGGAGTGATTGGGGAGGGAAATTTCTTCGGATATGGTAGAACAGCAAATCCTTGCTCATGGGCTGGAGGCGTCCCTGATGCAGAACGAACTCTGCGCTCAAATCGTAATCAGGGTAGGGATAGGAATCAAGATCGGATGCCAACGGGCGTAAAGGCGTGCGCACAATTTCGCAGTTGCGCTTGTACCAGATGTTGCGGATTTCGGCGTAACCGTTGCCGTTGTTCATTTGCTGGACCAGCTCGCGCAGCGCCTCTTCCCCTTCGCCTACGCAAATCAGGTCGGCGTGTTCCAGACATTCCTCCGGACGCACGGTGGGGTGGACGCCGCCCCAGATGATGGGAGCATGGGTTGAACGGCGCAGATGTTGAGTGATCTGAACCGCGTTGTCAAAATAGTTGCTCATCAGAGAGAGGCCGACCAGGTCGCTGCCCTGCACCACTTTCGCAACCTGATCCAGCGCCGATTCGGAATAAGAAAAACGAAACCCGGCTCCACGCGAACTTACCCCTTTGATCTCATGGGGCAGCATAACCGTCTGGCATTCAACTCCCATCGTCTTCAGCACGGCCGATAGCATACGGATCCCATTGACCGTGACATTTTCGTAGGGTGAAATAAGCGTGACTTTCATAACCTCCCTCCTCGGATCAGGTTATTTTCAGCCAATGCGACAAGTCGCGCCCGATGAGGTCTTGGAGTTTCAAAATGTCCTCACGATAATCCTCGGTCAGGCGCGCGCGGATTTCGGGGTCGAGGGGAGGTGGCGGCGCGAGATTGAATCGGTCATTCATGCGTCGAAAAGCCGACACGATGGCACGCCGTGCGGTCGCGGGCAGGAACGGCATCGTTTGTTCAATCCGCGCGGGATTGGTCGCTAGGCTATGCAGCCGCCGGCTTTTGGGCAACAACGTGACGTTGCTCCGCCGAATCTCGGGCGCGAAATCTTCATCCACCTCTAAAAAGCGGAATAAGTCGCGCAACATGGCTTGCGGTGTGTTGTTCCAGTCGTCGTAGAGATACACTTTGATCTGCTCGCGTGGGAAACGAGCGTACCAGTCCGTCAGGTGGGCATGGTAGTAGCCGTTCGTCTTGTGGAACCCACTATACCAACCTTCTTTCACGCGCTCATCTTCATGCGCTAAGGCCTCTTCAAACGTCTTACCTCGATAATCTAAGCCCCTCTCCAAATGAAATGTATAGTGCGAGAAAGCGCGTTCGGCCGGCTGGCGCAGGATCGCAATGATCCGGCTTTGCGGCAGACTTTGCTTGATGCGTTGCGCCGCCAACGGCGACCTCAAATAGTTGGTTGAGGCTTCACCAATCGCGCGCTGGTTCGTCACGCCGGCAAAAAGCAGAGCGTACTCGGCTGGCTTCCACACAGCAACCCGGCGAATATGGTCTCCGATGGGAGCGGGAAAAATCGGCGGCTCTCCTTTAAAAGCGAAAAAGAAGGGTTCTTTGACCGGGCTCATGTAGATTTCGGGATGCTGCGTGAGCGCATCGTAGAGCGCGGTCGTGCCGGCTTTGGGCGCGCCGATGATGAAAAAATTCGGCAAATTCAACGTTTCACCTCGTGACGTTCCGGATGTGTTTGAGCAGCCGGCTCAGGCGCGAACCGCGTTTGAGCCGCAAGGCGCAGAAGAACCGCAATTTCTTGCAGGCTTTCTCGTCCGTCGCGACGCCAAACTGCGGCGCGATCTCCCGGTAAAGGCGATAACATCCTAATCCCAGGTAAGCCGACTGCTGGCAAGCCGCGCGCCAGCGATCGGACATCCGCCGGCGCAGAAAAGCATCCGGCGTCTGCGCCAGACGGACGAGCCAGGTTCCGGCTCGCTCAAGATCCGCCAAGCTGGCGAACGATGCCTTTTCGGCAACATGGGCAACGGCGGCGTAATCCGCTTCCGCCATTGCGGGAAAAAGCGCCTGGAGATAGCGGCTGCGGGACTTTCGCATATTCTCAATTGCAATAGAATACATCACAACATGGGTCTGCCGGGCATGACCGCGATACTTGTGCAAAACGTTCGGCATATTTCCCATCCGGTAGAGCGGGGCGAGTCGCGTCCACATCTCGTAATCGCCCATTGTCAACAGAGTCTCGTCGTATGAATGAGTTCGTGCAATATCTGCGCGTAACATGACGGTCGGGTGCAACAGAGCATTGCGAAACACGAGTTCGTGGCAAATGGCCACATGAGATTCGGGGAACCACCCGAGGCAGTCTTGGTCACCAAATGATTTGGTGCAACTCCCGCAAATGTCCACCCCGGTTTCGCCCATCCATTCGACTTGACGGGCAAAGCGATCGGGCAGTGCGACGTCATCGGCATCCATATAGGCGATGAGTTCGCCATGCGCCGCCGCGATGCCTGTATTCCGAGAATGGTACGCACCGCCATGTTCCGCGAAAATGGGGCGAATGCGGGCATTGCGCGCAGCAAACTCGCGCACGATGCCCGGTGAGCCGTCCGTCGAGCCGTCGTCTATAATGATGAACTCGAAATGCGGATAGGTCTGGGCCAGAATCGAGTTGATCGCATCCGCGATGTAAGATTCGGCGTTATAGACCGGCATCACCACCGAGATGAGCGGGGGACCGGGGGAGGCCGCCAAGTCAGCCACCGAACCTCAATAAAAACATCCCCACCCCCAGGCCGCGCGTCAGGATCGTACCGCACTCTCTTGTCGTTTTCACATTCACCTCTTTTTGCAGTGCGTGCAGCACGCCGTTCATCTTGGGCAAATCCAACACCTGTCGCGCCAACACGGATCCTTCCAGACGGACCATCATCGCCTGCACGTGCGACAGATCCGCGAGGATGCGCCGACCGAGATCGGCGGCTTGCATACCGCGACGCGTGTTGAGGCGGACTTCATCGGGCAGCAGTCCCCGCATCGCGCGGCGAATCAGCGCGCGGTTTTGCCCGTTCAGGCGGTATTGCTCATCGGGGATGGCCAGGCAGAATTCCATCAGGCGTTTGTCCATCGTCGGATCGCGCACCTCCAAACCGTAAGCGGGTCCCAGGGCCGCCCAAATCGAGCCGATTCCGCCAGCCGACTTGAGCAGTTGCAGACGCGCCTGGAGGGAGTCGGCGGGGAGCGTGAAAAACGGATCGTGCCCGCTGGCCTTCATCCGCCGCGTGAGATCGAGCGAGCGCGCCCAATCAACGTTGATGGCGGAATACTCGGCCCACGGCGCGCGCTCGAGAGAAAGCCAACGCGATACATGATCGCGCATGGGAAAAAGCACGGGGCGCAACAAATGCCGCTTGATCATCTTCCACGGCGACAGCCCCGAGCGTTTGTATTTGCTCCAAAACGTCCGCCATTGCCCCGACAAAATCGGTGGCCAAAAATTTTCCACGCCGCCTGTCCACGAAATCGTCCCGTTGCCCATCTGTCCGGTCAGGAGAACGCAAAGCCTTTGTTGCTGCGCGGTTTCCAGGAGCGCATGGATCCAGAACATATTTCCGGCCGCGTGCATGGGGCTGTCGCGCAATTCCAGGTCACGCGCGATGCCCGCCAACGGACTGATGTTCTCGGCGCGGATGTCATGCACGTCCAGATTGCCGATGAACCGGCGATTGAGTTCAACCTGAGGCGATTCGTCGCCATAACGTCCGCGCGGCGTCGCGCTTTGGGTATCGAAAAGGGGGACCGAAGTAAAGACGGGCAAGCGTTGACCGCGGGCCCGCAGCTCCCGCGCCGCCAGCGCGCAGACCGAGCCGGAATCCAAGCCGCTGCTGAGGGTGGCGCCGACAACCCCATCCCGACCCTCCCCCGTACACTGGGGTAGAGGAACACGCAAACGGCAGCGCACCGCCTCGGCGAAAATTTCCAGAAATGCTTCCAGATATTCGTCATCGGAACCCAGGCGAACGCGCGGCGTGTTTTCTATAAACCAATAACGCCGCGAATCCATTTGATCCGCGGTGACCGTCAACGTGTGCGCCGACGGCAGGCGACGAATCTCTTCATAGGCCGTCTGCCTGCCATTTTCACCGCCACCCCATACGGTCAGTAAACTCGCGATGCCGAACAGGTTGGGGCGCTTGGGTACTTCAGGCAGCGCCAGCAACGCTTTGATGGAGGAAGCGAAAGCGAAAAAGCGTGGGTGGCGATAGTAATAAATGCTGCTGATGCCGCAGTGGTCGCGGGCCAGAAACAACTTGCGCTGGCGCGGATCCCACACCGCGAACGCCCAATCGCCGATGAGATGATACACGCACTTTTCGCCCCAGCGGAGATAGGAGTGGAGGATCAAATCACCGTCGGGGATTTCCGATTCCCGGTTTAAGATTTCAGATTGCTGATTGTCGGCTCCCCAATCGGAAACCTGCAATCCTAAATCTGAAATGATTTCTTCCCGGTTATCAATCCGCGCGTGGGCGGCGAGGACAACGCCGCTGCCAGAATGCTGGCGCGGCAGGGCTTCGTATCGCGCTTCGGGCGTACTGCAGAGCAACAAATGCCCGAAGCCGATATTATCGTTCTGCCAAATGGACGCACCGTCGGGACCCCAATACGCCATACTGTTGCGCATGGCTTCGAGGCGCTCGCGGGCGACGGGCTGCCCGTCAAGGTTCACGATGCCAAAGATACCGCTCATGGGATCTGCCTCATGGCTCGCCCGCTGCGCGAGCCGCAATCAAAAATCTCCACGCAGGACCGGTTCCGGCTCTTGGTTATGGCGCTACAGCGTCAATTTAAAGCTTTATATAAATCATATTTCTGAAAGACCGCTCCGATTTGTGCATCATTGATCATTTCATTGACTGACCATAACTTTTTTGTCTGTGTTCCCATAATCGTGGGAAATTCCTTGTGATAAGGATGGACTTTTTTGCACGAAATATGATTAAGTAACGCCATCGCCTTAAACCAAATATCGTCATTTTTTGGGCACAATACCTTGAAGGCGGCTTCATTAAACACTTCCTGATTTAAAGATGCGGGAGGATACAGAATACCTCCGACACCTGTGGGAAAGAGCTTATAGCTCGGCCCTACTAGGCCTGGCGCAAGGTGGTTCCAATTCCTGTAGCTTTTCAGTTTGCCTGCTGCATTTATTTCCATAAAATGCGCTCGATGGCAGTGGATAGAATTCGGTTCATGCCTATATGATTCACATAAATCTTTCAACCACGTTGGAGGGTAGAGACAATCATCATCAGCAGTAACGATAATAGCTTGGGGGTAATTTTTTAATGTATGGATTAACTTTGTATGCGGACCAACATCTCTGCACCATTCTATTTTTAAGCCTTTTTTCTCAAGCCTGTCTAGATATTTGGGGGCAGGTTGAGCTTTAAGCATTTCAGGCACCCATAAAAGCAAATCATCTGGCCTAAAGCTTTGACACATCAAGGACGCGACACATAAATAGAGGGTTGGCAAACGTTCCAAAGTTGTCGTTAGACTGACGATGATCGGAGGTTGTCTTTTATGGGCAGCAACACCGTTGAGCAGACCAAGAGCTGTCTTCAATTTATAAAATCTTTCCAGATTGGCCGACTCAATAATTCTCATGTCTCACGCTAAACAGAAGTGCGCGCGGCGGAGCATTTCACACGCAGACATGGTTGATTGGGGATGCCCGATTTACAGTTAGCGATCCGCCATCCCTTCCTCACGGTGGTCAATCCGCGCGTTGGCGGTGAAGACGCCTTCGCTCGCGGGGTGCTGGTGCGATAGATTTTCGTGCCGCGCTTCGAACGTGTTGCAGAGCAACAGATGCCCGCCGCTCGCATTTTCGTTCCGCCGAATGGATGAGCCGTCGGGACCCCCACAAACCACACTCGCGTGCATGACTTCGCTGTGTTCGCGGGCGACGGGTTGCCCGTCCAGATTGAGAATACCAAAAATGCCGCCCAAGAGTTCTCTTTGTTATGCTCACCGCGCAAGGCGGAAGTTATTCGGGCGTGTTTCAAGTCAATTGAAACACACCCGTTCCCTTTTCAATCTCTTTTGTACTTTCCGGAGAGGGGGTCAAGAACCGAAGTAAATGCCTTCCGGAGCTTTTCCCCCATGGAGGAGCGCCTCGTTCAACGCTACTTTTTCAAACGTCGGCGTGACCCACGAGCGCAGCTCGGCGGTCTGTTGCTCTTGAGGTTCTGTCTTGATTTTTGACTGTTCCATTTTGATTCTCCTTGCGTTAGAAAATTGAAATTGAACGTTGGATGTGGAAAGTTGAACGGGGCAGTCCAGACCAACGCGACCAAACGACTATCCAACTACACGACGATCCAACTCTCCGCGCGTTTCAGGATAGCGCGCCAGGATGCGGTAGTCCTGTCCGTTGGATTGCCCGACGATCACTTCATTCCCGTCCTGCAGCCAGGCGTGCCCGGTCAAGCCGCGGTCGGACACAGTCGCCGCGCCGTAGTGCAAAGTCGTGCCGATGCCGAGTCGGCGCAGAATGACTTGCGCAGCAATCGCGCGCGGGAAGCACACCGTTTCGCCCGGCAGGAAGAAGGCCGCTAAATTCGTCTGCCGTTGTACCCTCCTTCTGAACCGTTCGCGTTCGGTTTCGGTGATTTCGTCATGGCCCGCCGTAAAGGGTATTCGCGCAGATACCCCTATCCGTTGGCGCTCGGCAAACGTCTCGAGCGGCCGCCTGGGCGGGCGCTCAAAGAACCGCGTCAGCCGTCGAAACGGAATCACGCGCAGCGCCAGGCGCGCGACGAGCAGATAGAACATGGCTTCGAGCAAATACGGGCGCGCCCGCGCAGGAATACGGCGAAAGCGCGCCGCCCGTTCAGCCAGCCACTTGTACCAATCCAGCATCGCACAATCCTTGTAAGAGCGCGGTCACTTCGCGGCGGCAAGTTTGCTCATCGACCGCGAACTGGCGGCCCAGCTGCGCACAGATCGCGTCGAGGGAAATGGGCGTCGCGATCAAGTCCCAGACGCGCCCCGCCGTTTCGTTGAGCGAGTAGCAAAAGCCGGCTTGCGCGTCAATTGCCAGCAGTTCGTCGTCCAGTTGGCTGAAGGAAATGTCCTTGCCGCGCTGGACAAGCGTGTTCGCCTCAATCTTGGTCGTAGTTTTCACCGCTTCTTGACTCCTCAAATCAAATCTGAAAGAGGAAAGGCCATTCTTTTTCCAGTACGCTGCTAATATTTTTCACAATTGATCCGCAATGTCAATAAACGTTTTGCCAATGCTTTAACAGCTTTTCCATCGCCGCATCGAACGCCGTCCAATCGCGCGGTCGCGCGAATTCCCAGATTGGAACGCGCCGCGCGATTTCCGCGCAGCGCTGCCAGTGCGCGGCGGCCTGTCCCATGGGCTCAAGCAAGTCGCCACGATAGGTCGCCGATTCCACGAATCGGCGCAAGGCCGTTGCGCCGGTCAAGCGCGTGATCCCCGGTTCTCCCCACTTCAGCAGATAGATCCCGGCCAGCGGCAGGGGGTGTTGAGCCTCATCTCCCGGCAATGGAAGGTGAAATTTGTCACTCCGGAAATAATCGCGTTCCAAACCGGCTGCGCTGCGCCCCAACTTGTTCAGCGCATCGCGCCAGAGTTTCAGCCGGGGCGAGGAGGGATAAACCCGCGGCGCGCCGTTCGGGAGGACCTCAAAACGGGACAGATCATCGCTCACAAGGCGATGACCTCGGCTAATCAGCCATGCGGCAAGCAAAGACTTGCCGGCGCCGGTCTCGCCGCAGAAGGCGAAGGCCCCGTTTCCAACCTGCACGACGCTGGAATGGAGCGACAGGATACCGCGTTGATAGCACAACGCGCCCCAAGCCGAGCCAAGCAAAAAAAGGCGCATTTCGCGCGGACGGGCGCCGGGGGCGGGCGTGATATGGATGGCGCGGCCTTGCCGCACCCAATATTCGCCGGCATGAGGGGCGTGAAAGCGGTATTCATCGCCGGTGATCAGCCGCGTTTCGAATTTTTCGCTTTCAACCCCCTCCCCTTCCAGGGGGGGAGGCCCCCCTTCCCCGCTCTCTTCATCCGGACGCGAGAGGCGCTCGCCGGATTCTACCGTGATGGTCACATCCGGCTGCGGGCAGGGCCGGTCGCTCTCGAACGCCGCCCATTCAGGGATCGGCAATTCGGAGGTGACATGCAAATCAGCGTTGGTATAGCAGCAGGGTTTCATAGCCGGCCTAGCTTCTATATATTTGCCGCCCTATTTTTGTCAAGGTGAACCGTCGACACGACCTTGTCATTTTGGCCATCACCAGCCGCAAAACCCGACATCTTTGTGCACCACCAACGCGCCGGAACGCGTTGGCTACCCTTCCCGTGCACTCCAGCGCCGTTTTCAAACAGTCTCCACGTCGACGTCGGATCCTTCACAAGGCTCGGCTAGAAATTTCACCACACAGCTGGTAAACTAAGTGCGGGATCGTGTCAAAAATCTCTCTTCTACGCAACCGTATCCAAAGCGCGCTGCAATTGGGGCGCGCTCTTCGCCTGGTCTGGCAGACCGCGCCGACCTGGACGCTGGTCAATAGCCTGCTGGTATTCGTGCAGGGCGTGTTGCCGCTCGTCTCACTCTACTTGATGAAGCGCATCCTCGACGCCGTCTCGGCCAGCCTGGCTGCGCCCCACCCGGCCAGCGCCTTCCAGCCGGTCGTTTTTTGGATCTTGCTGGCCGGCGGCGTGGCCGCCTTCACCGCCCTCATTCGTTCTATCAGTGAGTACGCCTCCGAAGCGCATGCGCTGCAGGTGACGCACGCGGTCGCCGACATTCTGCACGCCCAATCCATCGCCGTGGACTTGGAATACTATGAAGACCCGGGTTACTACGACACGCTGCACCGGGCCCAGAAGGAAGCGCCGTTCCGTCCCACGCGCATCGTCAACGGGCTGATCCTGGCTGCCCAGAACGGCATTTCCCTGCTGGGGATTGTCGGCCTAGTCATTTCGTTCAACGGGCTTCTGGCCCTGGTCCTGTTGCTGGCTGCCTTGCCGGGCGCGCTGACCCGCCTGAAATACTCGCGCCGCTTGTATGGTTTCGACCAGGACCAGACCGAAAAGGAACGTCGGACCTGGTATGATCACAATGTCCTCACCGACGTGCACTACGCCAAAGAAGTGCGGCTGTTCAGCCTGGGGGCCCTGTTCCAAAAGCGCTATCACGATGGGCAGGAGCAGATCCGCACGGGCAAATTGGAGCTCTCGCGTCGCCGCGTCCGCGCCGATTGGCTCGCCCAGGCGCTTGCCGTCGCCGCCCTGTTCAGCTCGCTGGCTTGGCTCGCCCGGCAGACGGTTCTCGGCGCGGTCACAATTGGCGGCCTGATGATCTATTACGTGGCCTTTCAAAACGGCTTGAATTTCATGCAGTCCATCCTTCGCGCCCTGGCCGGGCTCTATGAGGATAGCCTGTTCCTGACGAATCTTTTCCGGTTTCTTGACCTGAAGCCCAAAATCGTCGCGCCGCCCCATCCGCACGCCGTGCCCCAACCTATGCCGCGCGGCATCGCTTTCCACGGCCTCGGATTTACCTATCCCAGCCGTAAAGATGAAACGCTGCACGACATTGACCTCACGCTGGCACCGGGCGAGGTGATCGCCTTGGTCGGCGAAAACGGCTCGGGCAAGACCACCCTGGTCAAACTGCTCTGCCGTTTGTACGATCCGACGCGCGGCGGCATCCGCGTGGACGGCGTTGATCTCCGCGAACTCGACCCTCTCCAGTGGAGGCGGGAGATCGGCGTGACCTTTCAGGATTACGCCCACTATGCTCTCACGGCGTGGGAAAACATCTGGCTCGGCGACGTGGAAGCGCAGCCCGACCCGGAGCGCATCGCCCAGGCCGGCCGCCGCTCCGGCGCGGACGCGTTCATTGGCCGCCTGCCGCAGGCCTACGAGACGATGCTTGGCCACTGGTTTCAAAAAGGACAGGAGCTCAGCGGGGGGGAATGGCAAAAGATCGCTCTGGCCCGCGCTTTCTGGCGCGAGGCGCATATTCTCATCCTGGATGAACCGACCAGTTCGCTCGACCCGCTCGCCGAAGCGGAACTTTTCCATGAATTTCGGGCTCTTCTTGATGGTCGCAGCGCCATCCTGATTAGTCATCGCTTTTCAACGGTGCAGATGGCGGANNCGCTATGCGCGCCTCTACCGGGCCCAGGCGCAGCATTACCAGGAGAGATAGCCGATGGATCGAGAGGCCAGAACCTCCGGGCAAGCGAATTCAATGGAAATGTTCTGCCGAAGGAGGGAATCGAACCCACACGAACTTTTCGGTCCACGGGATTTTGAGTAGTATATGTCGAATCCCTAATTAGTT
>PMBA01000151.1 GCA_003152795.1 Acidobacteriaceae bacterium
ATTCCCGCGGCCCCCACCGAAAAGGCCGCCTCCGAGCACCGCCCGGCGTTCCCTTATCTCGAGGCCAGCAACGCCCGGGTCAACTTCAAACTGGGACAGACGAAGAAGTCCTATGCCCTGATGAATGCGGACGTGGCGCTTTGGCAGGACTCGGACAATTCTTGGAGTGCGCGCATAAAAGCGGAGCCGGTGCGTACCGATTTCAATCTCACCGATACCGGGCTGCTCCAGATCAACGCCACCTGGCAGCGGGCTGCGAGCTTGCGCTCGACCCCGCTGCAACTCACCGCACAATGGCAGAAAGGCCAACTCGGACAGATCACCAAATTGTTGAGCGGAAAAGACCGGGGATGGCGCGGCGAAGTGAGTTTCACCGCGAACCTGTCGGGCACTCCGGAAGCACTGCATATCGAGAGCCAGACCGCCATCGAAGATTTCCATCGCTACGACATCGTGGGCCACGAAAGCGTGCGCCTGGCAACCGTTTGCTCGGGACTCTACAACGCGGTCTCGAGCAACCTTGCCGGCCTGCTGTGCGAATCGCCGGTGGGCGGCGGGACTCTCCGCCTGCGCGGCGCCTTGTCCCTGGCCATGGTGGCGGAACTACCCACCTACGATTTGACGCTCGCGGTCGAGAAGGTGCCGCTGACCTCGGTGGTGCGATTGCTGCGCCAGGCGAAAAAGCAGATTCCCGGCGATCTTACTGCCAGTGGATTGCTGAATGCAGAGTTCCGCGCAACCCGCGAGTCAGGGGGGGGCCCAGGGTACGGCGTATTGCAGCAATGGAGTGGCAGTGGCTCGGCAACAAGTGTGCGCCTCTCGTCCCATCCTTCCTCGAATCTGGCAAAAGATGAGGTGACCTTCGACACGATTCCGCTAACGCTGGTGGCCGCCGATTCGCAAGCCGCTAAACCGGGCCACCCGAGGACACAAGAGCAAAAAGAGCAGGAGCCGGAGGCAACTTACCTGCGGATTGGGCCAGTCGCAGCCGCGATCAACGCCTCGGCACCGGTGAGCGCCGGCGGGTGGATGTCGGCCGCCGGCTATCGTTTTTCCCTGCGTGGCGACGTCGAATTGCAAGATCTGTTTCGGCTGGAGAATCTGCTGGGTTTGCCCGTGGCGCGCCCGGCGGCAGAGGGCTCGGCCAGGTTGGATGGGAACGTCTCCGGGCCGTGGCAGGGATTTACGGCCGCGGTTACCGCGGGCACCGCTCAACTGCGCAACGTGCGCGCCGAGATGCACGGTCTTAATACACCGATTGAGATTGGCTCGGCGACCATCACGCTCACTCCCAGCACCGTATCGTTACAGAAGATCTCCGCCCGCATGGAAGGCACGCTTTGGACCGGAGCGGTGACAGCGCCTCGGCAGTGCCCGGCTGAAGTGGCTGCTATGGGCACGGCTGCGAATTGCGTATTTCAGTTCGATCTGAGCGCCGACCAGCTTTCGACTGGCGATCTCGCCGAATGGTTCACGCCACATCCCGCCAAACGCCCCTGGTACCGCATCCTGAATTCCAGTTCCAATTCCGACGCGCCGCAGGGCCCTTCACCGTTGCTCGCGATTCAGGCGCGCGGCAGCTTACACGTCGGCCGGTTCGAATTGAAGAAGGTGATCGCCACCCAGGTGGCGACGCAAGTGGAAGTGGATCGCGGCAAGATCACACTGACGGCCTTGCGCGGACAACTGCTGGAGGGCACGCATCTGGGAAACTGGATCATTGATGTGTCGAGTCATGATGTGCCGGCTCACGAAACATCCGTGCCGGCCCCGCGCTATCGCGGCAATGGCACGTTACACGGCATTTCGCTCGAGCAGGTAGCCCGGTTGATGGGCGATGCCTGGATTACCGGAACGGCCGACGGGAAATTCGATGTTGAAGGATCGGGAGACAGCTTTCGTGAGCTGCCTGCGCACTGTGACGGCCAGTTGCAGTTCGTGATGCGGAACGGCAGCCTGCCACATATTGAAATTCCGGGATCCCCCGCGCCGCTGCCGGTGCACCGCTTCGCCGGAGACCTGCATCTGAAAAAAGGCGCATGGGAACTCGCAGCCGGAAGATTGGAATCGCACGACGGACTCTATCAGGTAAGCGGAACCGTGTCCCCAAGCCGCGATTTGGACTTCGTGTTGACACGTGGCGACGAGCAATCGTGGACGCTCACGGGCGCGCTGGCTGAACCGCACGTCGAGCCGGGCAGTCGCACGGAAGCAAAGCGCACGGAAGCGGCCGCCAAGACCGCCAAACCCAAATAGCTGAGCGAAGCGAACCTGCCTGGTATAGGGACAGCGCGCTACGGCGTATACCCCGCTCCTCGCAGCACTTTTCCCGGCAACGCGCCGGTCATCTTCCCGTTCTCGATCACGGGCACTCCATTGATGAGCACATAGTCCATGCCTTCCGACAGCCGGTTCGGATCGTCGAAAGTCGCCAGGTCGCGCACCGTCTCCGGATCGAACACAACCACGTCCGCCCACATGCCCTGCTTCAGCACACCGCGATCTGTCAGTCTCATGCGCTGCGCAGGCAGGGCCGAGAATTTGCGGATCGCGTCTTCCAGCGTCAGCTTCTTTTCCTCACGAACGTATTTTCGCAGGATTCGGGGAAATGTCCCGTAGGCTCTGGGGTGCGGGTGCTCCTCGCCGAGCATGCCTTCGGGCGATGTGCCGGAAGAATCGTTGTCCACAGAAACCCAGGGCTGTTGCAAGGCGAGGGCAACGTCGGGCTCTGACATTCCGAAAACCGCGCAGTCGGTGAACCCCTTGTCTTCGATCAGCAAATCAAAGAGCGCGTCCATCGGATCTTTGTTCAGCTCCTTGGCGACTTCGCTGAGGCGCTTGCCCTGAAATTTTTTCAGCGCTGGATTTTGCACCACGCCGATCATCACGTCCTGGGGGCCGCCGATCTCCTCCCATTCGTTGTCCCAGTCTTTGGACGGCGTCTCCATGTCTTTGCGTATGCGGGCGCGGGTGACCGGATCTTTCAACCGCTCAACCAGCTTGCCATCGCCGCCGTCGTGCGCCCAGGGTGGGACGAAGGCCGACATGCTGTTGAACCAAGCGGGGTAGGCATAGGTGTCGGCCGCGATGTCAACGCCTTCGGCGCGCGCCTGATTGACCCGCGCCACGGATTCCGGCATGTGTCCCCAATTGGCTTTTCCCGCCACCTTGAAATGCCAGATCTCGACGGGAATGTGGGCCTCGCGCCCGATGCGAACCGCTTCGTCGATCGCTTCAAGAACGCTGGAGCCTTCGTTGCGCATGTGGGTAGCGTAGATTCCGCCGAACTTCGACGCCTCCGAAGCGAGGGCGATGATTTCTTCCGTCTTCGCGTAAGGGGCAGGCGCATACTCCAGCGACGTGGAGACTCCCACGGCGCCATCGCGCATGGCATCGCGCACCAGAGATCTCATTTTTTCCAGTTGCTCGGGCGTGGGCTGCACGTCGGCATCACCGAGCACCATGCGCCGCACCTGGGTCGCGCCCACGTAGCTGGCGAGATTGATGCCCATGCCCTGCTTTTCCAGACGCGAGAAATACTGACGGAAAGTGCGCCAGTCGGCCTTGACCTTGTAATGTTCGTAGCCGGGGCGGTCGTTGGCGACGATCGCATCGTTCAGAGGAGCGGCAGATCCGCCCTCTCCGGTGATCTCGGTGGTGATGCCCTG
>PMBA01000256.1:0-10561 GCA_003152795.1 Acidobacteriaceae bacterium
ATCCGTTCTGCCAGGGTCCCTCTTCGCGCGTCAACCCCATTTGGCCGGGAATTAGCACAATCCGAGCCGGTAATGATAACCTGCGGCGTCGATATCTGTACCGTTTCCACCGGTTCGAAGAAGACAACTCAGGCAAGATGAAGAAAGCTCTATGGGCCACTCTGTTTGCCGTAACGCTGCTCACCGCGCTCCCCATCTATGCGCAGAATCCAAACTATGATTCCGGCCCGGTATGGCGCGTCGTCTACTACCACGTCAAGCCAGGGCAGGGAGAAGCATTTTGGAAAGATTTTCGCGAGAACCTGAAGCCTTCCTATGAATCGTTGAAGAAGGAAGGCTTGATCAACGAATACAAAGTCTGGACCAACGTGACGACCGATGGCCCCAACGATTGGGATGCTGCGCTGGCGCTGCTGTTTCCGAACTGGGCGGCACTCGATCAGGCCGACGCCAGAGCGTCAACCATCATCGCCAAGCATTATGGCTCGCGAGATGCCATGATCGAAGCGGGGAAGAAACGCAACGAACTGCGCGAAGTGGTAGCGAGTAAACTGGCGCACGAAGTCATGCCGAAGTAGGAGTTGAATCGCGCGCGATCGGAACTGGCCAGACCCCGAATGTCCCTGCGGGCATTCGGGGCCTGCCATCCGCAGGGGAGGGAGTTGTGCGCGAAGATTCCCGAGCCCCTTTCCCATTTGACCCCTTTTCCAGTGCGCCCCTAGAATCAGAGGTTGGTTTCGCACTGGCCAACTCATCTATGGCACTCCGCCTCTATAACACTCTTTCCGGAAAGATCGAAGACTTTCATCCGCTGGACGGCAACCGCGTTCGCATGTACGCCTGTGGACCAACCGTCTATGACTATGGCCACATCGGTAATTTCCGCACATTCATCGCGGTTGATCTTCTCTATCGCTTTCTCCGCCAGAGCGGATACGAAGTCCGCTACGTCATGAACATCACCGACGTGGACGACAAAATCATTCGCAATTCCGCGCGCGATGGCGTGACTGTGCAGCAATACACCGCGAAGTTTACCCAGGCCTTCCTGGAAGATTCGGCTACGTTGAACATTGAGCGGCCGGTTCTGGTGCTCGCCACCGAACACATCAATCAGATGGCCGACTTTATCGCCGCGCTCGTGAAGAAGGGCTTTGCGTATCGCACCGACGACGGTTCGTACTATTTCAGCATCGCGAAATTTCCCGGCTACGGCAAGCTTTCGAAAAAAGATTTTGCCGGCATGACCGACGGCGCGCGCGTCGACGTCGACGAATACGAAAAGGACAGTGCCCGCGACTTCGCCCTCTGGAAGGCTCCGAAGCCGGGCGAAGCCTCGTGGGACACGTCGATCGGACCCGGCCGTCCGGGCTGGCATATCGAGTGCTCGGTAATGTCGATGGAGCAACTGGGACCGAGTTTTGATNNTGCTGGTCGAGGGCCAGAAAATGTCGAAGAGTCTCGGGAACTTCTTCACCATCCGGGATCTTGTGCTGCGCGGGCACAAGCCGTCATCGATACGCTGGCTGCTGACGCAAGTCCCCTATCGCAATCAGCTGAATTTCACTTTCGATGGCCTGAAGTCCGCGGCAAGTTCGGTGGAGAAGTTGCGCAACTTCCGTTTCCGGCTGACCAACACGCAATTCCCCGCCGGCAAGACCGCGCCGATGGCGCAACTGGCGGACGAAACCATCCGCCAGATGAAGGGCGCTCTCGACGATGATTTGAACACCGCCGAGGCCCAAGCTGCCGTGTTCGATATGCTGCGCAAAGCCAACACCGCGCTCGATGCCGCCGCAGTTCGCCAGGACGACGTGGGACCACTGCTCGCGGTGCTCGGAAAGTTCGACGAAATATTCGGAGTGCTGAACGATGACGACCAGCCCAAGATGAAAGCCATCCTCGACTGGGCCCGCGCCGAAGGCCGCGAAAAAGAAATCAGCCCGGAATTGATGGAAATCGCCGGCTCCGCGCAACTCGCCGACGAACAAGTCAATCGCAAGCTGGCCGAAATGGAAGCCGCAAGAAAGGCGCGGGATTTTAAAACCTCTGACGCACTGCGCGCCGAACTGACAACCGCTGGGATCGTTGTGGAAAACACCAAAGAAGGGGTGCGGTGGCGACGGAAGTGAACAACTCAGCAATTTGTGATCGCTGGGCAATCTGCAATTGGCGGATCGCACCGGCGCGCAACCCGGATTCTGGAGTTTAAATCGCCAACTGCACATGACCTCTGTGCTGGGTTGGGTTTGAAAAAAAGGGGCGGACGCGAGACCAGTGCATCCGCCCGGGGGAGGGATCCTATCAGGCTGCGATCGCCTGCAAGGCGATCCGGTTGGGAATCACCAGCGTCGCACCCTCAAGCCGTATCAGATCTTTCCGCTTCATCACACTTAATAGACGGGTTACCGTTTCTCGCGAAGATCCGATCATTTGGGCAATTTCTTCGTGCGTGAATTCCGTGGAGACGCGGAGTTCCCGGTTGCGGGGCTCGTCCGAGACCCAGGAAAGCAGCAGGCGGGCGAGCTTCTCCGTCGAACTTCGGGCGAGCAGCAGATCATGCACATCGTCGAACGAGGTCGTGACTTCGCGGGCGAGCAGGGTGGCGCACGCGAGCGCGGCGTGGCTGTTGTGTTCGATCAGACGCAGGAAGCTGTCGCGCTCCACAAACTTGATCTGGCAAATCTCGATGGTGGTAACCGTGATCAGTGAGGGCCCGCCGGAAACGACTGCGCTTAGCCCCAGCACCTGGCGGTTTCCGGCAATTTTCAGGATGATCGTCTTGCCATCGCGAGCCTCGATCGAGAGCTTGGAGCGGCCGGAACAGGCGACGTAAATGCCGCGGGGAGTTTGACCTGCCATCAGCAAGGTCGCATTGGCGGGATACAGCGTCAGGTGCCCCATCGCGCTGAACTCAGTCATCAGCGGCTCAGGCAGATTGCAGAAGTCGCAGGTCCGCCTCAGGCCGCAGCTTAGACAATCGTTCGGTATCGCTAAGCGCCGCGGCAAACTCATGGCAAACTCCTGCTGGTTGAAAAGACTTGGCTGGCGGGCGCTCCCAGCGAAAAGGCGGGAATGCGCACCAGTGACAACAGCAATGCACGCCAATCGCCACATGTTCCATACTTCAAATGGCTGTAATTTCACCGCTTAGGATCGATTGAAGGGGTAGCGCGGTGGAGGGAATGCCGGAACTCCGACCCGGCTGCCGACATTTAGGCAGAGGTCACACGGCCCGGCGATTCTTAGCCCAGATAATCCGTGCGCGAGATTCCCAGCCGCTGCATCTTGTACTGCAGGGTAGTGCGCTTGAGGCCCAGCCGGGCCGCCGCGCCTCCTGGACCAGACAGCGCGCCCCGCGTCTGACGCAGTATTTCGACGATATGTTCCCGTTCTTTGTCGCGCAGCGTGCCGTCAGGTGCGGACGGCGGTCGCGAGATCCCCGCGCGCAACTCGCCCAGCGGCGGGCTCAACCGGTTGCCTTCGGAAAGGATTACCGAGCGCTCGATAAAATTCTCCAGCTCGCGGATGTTTCCCGGCCAACTCCACTGCATCATGGCTTCGACGGCATCTTCGGGGATGACGTCGACCTGCTTGTGCAGCCGGGCGGCGCATTTTGCGACGAAATGGCGAACCAGCATGGGGATGTCCTCGCGCCGGTCGCGCAACGCCGGCAGATGCAGGGGAAACACGTGCAAGCGGTAGAACAGGTCACCGCGAAATTCTTTTTCCTCAACCGCGCGGGCCAAGTCGCGATTGGTGGCGGCGATCAGCCGCACGTCCACACGGATCGTTTTCGTGCCTCCCAGGCGCTCAAACTCCTGATCCTGCAGAACNNGGAATGGCGGCGCAGTTCACCTTGACAAAATTGCGCTCCTTGCGCCGGCTCATGCTGTGAACCATCCGGGCGATGCGTTCTTTGCCGGTCCCGGTTTCGCCGGTAATGAGGACGGTGGAATCGGTGTCGGCAACGATGGCAGCATAGTCCAGCACCCGTTTCAGGACCGGGCTGTCGCCGATGATATCGTCGGAACGGTTCGCACTCCGGATTTCGTACTCCAGATACCGCTTTTCCTGGGCCAGGCGCTCCTTGAGCTGACCGATCTCGCGATAGGCATGCGCATTCTGGAGCGCAGCCGCGATCTGGTTGGCCACTTGCTGCAGGTATTCAACCTCCGACGGGCCAAAAGCGTGCTCCATCGTGCTACTCGGATTCAGCGCTCCCCACACCTGATTTCCAGCGATCAGGGGCACACTGCAAACCGACCGCACCCCGCCTTGATACATGGCTTTCGCCAGTGGTTCATTCATGTCGCGCAAATCGCTCGCCGTAAGAAATGCAACGTTTCGCGTCTGGATCGCCCGCGCCGAGATCGATTGCCCAACCGGAATCGCGGTTCCGTGGTTGACGAAAGACTCCCATTCCAGAGCGTCACCATACCGGTGCACGTTCTTGTTATCCTCGTCCACCACACACAGAATGGACCGGTCGTAGCGCGCGATGCTCCGCAGGCTGGAGAGTATGGCCGGCAACAGCTTTTCCAGCTCCAGGCTCGAACTCAGCTCACGGCTGATCGCAACCAGGCTCTGCTGTTCCTCCAGGGCGTGGTAGGCTCTCTCTTTCTCCAGCGCCAGCGCTCCCATCAGCGCGACGCGCGAGAGGAATTCCACGTCCTCGCCATTCAATGCCTCGGGAACGCTCTTGCCCAGGCCCAAGGCTCCAAAGTGGCGTGAAGGCGTGCTGATGGGGACGGCCGTGTAGGAGCGGACGCCGTGATTGCGTAACACGGGTACGATGCCAGGAAAGCGGGGCTCGCGCTCAATATCGGGAATGGCGATTGGCTCCCGATGTTTCCAGGTCCACCCGATCGCCGCTTCGTCCACGGCCGAAGCGATGAATTCTCCACTTTCGCGGTTCTTTTTCCAGTAGTGCGTCATCAGACAATTCTGGCGCGGGTCGAACAGGGAAAGATTCAGCAGTTCGCCCCCCGTCAGGTCCAGCATCGGGGGGGCGAGTTCTTTGAGGGCGTCGGGCAGGCTCTGGGTCTGGGCGACCCGGTCGGTGACTTCGAGCAGTAACCGGTAACGGTTGCGTTCCAGTGAACCATCACCCTCGATGGCAGCTTTGTTTTCAGACATGGAGACATCTCCTGCACCTGTCGCGTGCACTATGTTCGGCAGCCGGTTTTTGAGCAGGAACTGGATGTCGTCGCAGCTTGCCAAGCTACGGGGACTACAGTTCGACATTCGGTAGGCCGCAGGCGTTGGTTCCTTACTTGGGAACCAATCTCATTCTCCCCGGTCGGGGAGCCCCCTCAGGTTCTGCGACACGTTCATCCGGATTCGTGCCTTCCGGATGAATCATTCTTATTCCTTCTGCAGCCCACGCACAAGTGTTTCTTGACTAAGGCCTGGAAAACTCTGAGTGGACGTTCCCCAAATGGCACACGGCTGGAACCTGGCAAATGCACGCCACTATCGTCGCGCCCCGCGGTTTGCGGGACGCCGATACGCAACCTTGTTTCCGGGAGCTTCGATCTGTGGGGAGGGCTGAGATTCACTTCCACCTTATTGTTGCAGCGAAATACTAATATGCCTCCCGCGGCCCCGGACGGGTAACAGATTTTCTGTTACAAAAACCGGACAGACGCTGACGAGACCCTCGCCGCCCGGTGCGACCGCCAGTCCCCGTCCGGATCCGGCAACCGGAATTGCACAGTGTCCATGGGCACTTTTCTGTTCCGAAGTCCGGAAACCCAGCTGGAAGCAGGAGTTCGTTGCGCCATCAAACCGATGATAGAATGGCCCGGTCGGAGGTCGGCGGTGGTGCAACTGAATGGTGGGCAGAGGCTGCGCGCGCTGAGAGAATCCCTCGGATATCGTATGCGGGACGTGGAACTGGCCAGCGGTCGCATCGCACAGAGGTTTGAGAACGACGAATTCGCAATTCCGCCCAGCCGCTTGTCCGACATCGAAACCAAAGGCATAATCCCGAGCATTTTTCGGCTCTATTCGTTTGCCGCCATTTACCGGCGAGAATATCGGGAGTTACTTTCCTTCTATGGCCTCGAACTTGACGGTATCTCCGCGGACATCGGCTTTGGGCATCCGCAAAAGTCTCATCTAACCGAGGCTTCTAGCAACGTCAGACAAGTGCTCATGCCGACCCGGCTCGATCCCGGATTTTCACTCCAGAAAACGGCGGACCTGAGACGTGCCATCGAGCAATGGGGTACGGTACCCATGGCTTACCTTGCGCTGTTTGCAGATGACCGATACACGTATGGGTATATCGGATCGGAAGATTTCACGATGTATCCCATTCTTCCGCCTGGCAGTTTTGTGCAAGTGGACGAAACCAAGAACAAGGTAGAGGAAGGAATATGGCGTTCGGAGTTCGAGCGTCCTATTTACTTTGTGGAAATGCGCGATGGATTTACGTGTTGCTGGTGCTCGATCAAGCGCGACTCCATCGTCTTACAACCTCATCCCCTGTCTCCCGTTCCGGTGCGGGTGCTTAGATACCCGCAGGAGGCGGAGGTTCTTGGCCAGGTAGTCGGGGCTGCGCTGCGGCTCGGAGACTGGCATTATTCGGACTCTCCAGCAGCGCCGAAAGTGCGCTCAGCACTGACCTGAGATGTGCACGCGCGGCTGGGGAGAATTGCCTGGGCGGGCAATGCGTCAGGGAAGCCAGGAACTCGGCTGCGGTCAGGCGCTGGTTCAAGCATGACACCGGCACGTCGTTAAGCAGCACCGCTAAAGGTCTCTTCAAGACCTCGGAGACGAGCACCCGATGCGACGCACGGATGGCGCATTTTGCGGCCTCGTCGCCGTAGACTTTCGCCAAACCCCAGTGCGCGTAAGTTCCATCCCCGGCATGCAATCCACCAACGTAGGAAAGTCTGCCCAACAACCCATGGACAGCGCCTAGGGTATTCGCTTCAAAGTCCTCGAAAGCGGATTTCAGTCTCATCGAATTTACGATTTCCGAAAGGGCTTCGGGACGTACTTTTACGCAGAAAACCCCTCTGCCGCAGGCAATGTATCACGGTGCGAACCTTTTCGCAAAGGAGAACCACTGTGAAACGACTCATGCTGGCTTTGGCTGCAATAGCTTTGTTCCTGACAACCGCCGCGCTTCCAAGCATGGCCGACGGCAATCCTACGCCCCATGGGAATACCGTTTGCACCCTTCTGGGCTGCACGCCGCCGCCGCAGTAGCCTGCGGGGCAGCACAGTTGAAAAGGGGCAATGTCAGGGCTATAGTGCTCTGCAATGCTCCTCATCAGTTGGCACAAGGCGCTGTCGCTTTTCCTGTGGATCACGCCGCACGCGCTCCTCGGTGTGCTTGCGGTCATTCTTTGCAGGCGCCGCTTGTACCGGGAATTCCCGGTCTTTTTCGCCTATGTGCTTTACGAAATTGCCGAGTTCATTCTGCTGTTTGCGCTGTATTCCACTTTGGGCGATGGAAAACAGTATGGCTATGCTTATTGCGCCACGCTGTTGCTTAGCATTGCTTTGCGTTTCGGGGTGATTGACGAGATTTCTAAGAATTTGTTTCGTGAATCCCAGTTTCTGAAGGCGGCGGCAAGGCGTTCGCTGCAATGCGTAGCAGGTTTGTTGCTTGTTATGGGTGTTGTGCTCGGTATCTATGCACCAGGGGACAATAGCGCCAGGTGGTATGCCGGTGTTTTCGTCGTCAACCGGGGAACGGCTATGGTTCAATGTGGCTTGCTCCTCACCTTGTTGCTCTTTTCCCGCTTCTTAGGCGTCTCCTGGCGTCGCTCCGCATTCGGGGTCGCGCTGGGTCTAGGGGTCCTGACCAGCGTTGATCTTGCTATGTTTGCTCTTCGTGCGGAATTCACTAGCGAGGTAGGAGCGGAATTTTTGGATTTACTGATAACCGGCACTTACCTCGTTTGTGTTTCGATCTGGATCGGGTATTTGCTGGCACCCGAAGTTGAACCCGCGTCCCTCACGGTTGTTACCCATGATGAGGTGGAGATTTGGAACACGGAACTGCAGCACTTGCTCAGGGATTGATTTCCCAGGGATCAATCGCCGCCTGGACTCTGGTCGCGGTTGCGTTCTTCGCGCTGGCGATCCTGGTATATGTTGCCATCCGCAACCGCACGCGCCGCGTCGATCTGGAAGAAGCTGTCCAGACGTTCCGGTCTCTCGACATTGAGGCCTTCCGAAATCTGGTCGACGACGCCGAGGAAGCGTTTCTTCGCGATAATCTGTCGCCCAAGAAGTTCCGCGAGATCAAGCGGCAGCGTGCCTGGGCAGCGCTCATCTATGCCTGGGAGGCGGGAAAGGCCGCGACCGCGCTGGCAAAGATTGGTCAGGCTGCGCAACGGAGCTCCGACCCGAAGATCGCAGCGTCCGGCGTTCAGGTTGCCGAGAGTGCCTTTCGGCTGCGATTGCAAACCATCTCGGCTTGCCTCCGCCTGCTCACCGAAATCCTGGTGCCCGACCTGCAGAGCCGATCGGTTCCGCCCTTGGTAGATCAGTACGAGCGAGCCTCCGAAACACTCTTTCGCCTTGGCAGATTTCGATCTGGTGTGAACGGGTTCGTGCCCTCTAAGAGCGCTTGACGCCGCCGGCGTATCGGACGTTGCTTAGAATGCCGTAAGCCCTGTCCCAAGTGGAGGCGGGGCTGGCCCGGTCGCATAAGGTAAAATTCTTCAGATGGCACGCGGCTGGGAGAGTAAGTCCGTAGAGCAGCAACAAGAGGAGATGTCAGCGCAGCGGAAGACCGTCCGAGAAAACACCGCCCGCGCACCGATCTCGCCCGCCGAGCAGCAACGCACCCGCAAACGCGAGGGCCTCCTGCTTTCCCGCGAACGCCTCGCGCAACAACTGCAGGCCGCCACCAAACCTCGTCACCGCCAGATGCTGGAGCAGGCGATCGCCGAGTTGGACAGTCAACTATCTGTTTTCAAAGAAGTTACGGATTCAACGTCACCAAAGTGAGCGCCCGTACGCATACCCCCTATAACCAAAACCTCGGTCCTGTCCGCTGCCGCCTGACGTATAATCGCTAAGTCGATGAAAGCTTACGTCTACGTGTCATTGAAGAAGAGCGTACTGGATCCCCAGGGTAAGACCATCCACGGCGCCCTTACAAAAATCGGCTACAAGAATTTGCACGATGTACGGCAAGGAAAGTACTTCGAAATTACGCTCAACGGCGGTATTTCAAAGGATCAGGCGCAGGCGGAAGTAGAACGCATCGCGCGCGAAGTTCTGACCAACCCCGTCATTGAAGAGTTTCGTTTCTCCCTCGAAGAGTAGTGGATTGTCCAAGGTTCGTATCAGGGTATCGCTGTAGCGATATCGCAAGTCTTCGAAATCAAACGCCCCTTTAGGGGCTGCCATCGGTCCCCCACCGAATCATCAAGGAGCGAATTCGCCAATGTGCGGAATTGTGGGATATGTGGGCAAGAAGCAAGTCGTCCCCGTCATCATTGAGGGCCTGAGAAAGCTGGAGTACCGCGGGTACGACTCGGCCGGAATCGCGGTGGCCGGAGGCAGCGAAGGCCTGCAGATTCGCCGCGCCGAAGGTAAACTGCGCAACCTGGAAGAAGTGATCCGCCTCAAGCCGCTCGACGGCACCTACGGCATCGGACACACGCGCTGGGCCACGCATGGCCGCCCCACCGAGGAAAATGCCCATCCCCACCGCGATTGCACCGGCACCATCGTGGTCGTGCACAACGGCATTGTCGAAAACTATCTTTCTCTCAAGAAAAAGCTGATCGCCGAAGGCCACAAGTTCACCACCGAAACCGATACGGAAATCATCGCCCACCTGATTGAGAAGCACTATCTGCAAGCTGGAAACGGTCAACGTCCCTTGCTGGAGGAAGCCGTCCGGCAGGCGGTCAAGGAACTCACCGGGGTATTTGCACTGGTCGTGATCGCGGTTGCCGAACCGAACAAGATCGTCGCCGCCCGCAATGGACCGCCTGCCGTAATCGGCCTGGGCAAGGACGAATACTTCGTCGCCTCCGATGTGCCCGCGCTCCTCGACCACACGCGCGACCTTTTCTTTCTCGCCGATGGCGACCTGGCGGTCATCACACAGGACGGGGTGAAAGTCACCGATTTCGACGGCAAGCCGCTGCAGCGGAAGGCGCAGCGCATCACCTGGGATCCAATCATGGCGGAGAAGGGCGGCTTCAAGCANNCTCAAGGAAATTTACGAGCAGCCGCGTACCGTCCGCGACACCATGCTGGGCCGCATCTCGCAGGATACCGGCGCCGTCTTCCTGGACGAGATGAAGGTCGGGGAAGCCGAGTTCAAAGCGCTGCAGAAAATCAACATCGCCGCCTGCGGCACCAGTTGGCATGCCGGGCTCGCGGGCAAGTTCATGATCGAGAACCTGGCCCGCGTTCCCGTCGAAGTCGATTACGCCAGTGAATGGCGCTATCGCGACCCGATCCTCGGGCCGGACACGATGACGCTCTTGATTTCGCAATCCGGCGAAACTGCCGACACCATCGCGGCCCAGCGCGAAGCCAAGGCCAAGGGCTCGAAGACGCTGGCCATCTGCAA
>PMBA01000256.1:10642-15820 GCA_003152795.1 Acidobacteriaceae bacterium
CACGAACTCACGCTGATCCCCGGCAAGCTGGAACAGATTCTCACCCACGATGAGGCATGCGACGATCTGGCGAAAACCTATGTTCGCGCCCAGGACTTCCTTTTCCTCGGACGCGGCATTCACTATCCCATCGCGCTCGAAGGCGCGCTNNGAAATTTCCTACATCCACGCCGAAGGTTATCCCGCGGGCGAAATGAAACACGGCCCCAACGCCCTGATCGACGAAAATCTGCCGGTGGTCATCATCGCCACGCGCGACGTAAACAGCCCGCAGTCGATGATTCGTTACGAGAAAACGATGTCGAACCTGAAAGAAGTGAAAGCCCGTTCCGGCATCGTCATCGCGCTCGCCACCGAAGGCGACAAGGAAATCGCCGAGGAAGCCGATCACGTACTCTTCGTTCCCCCAGCCCCGGAGGAACTGTCGGCGATTCTGGAGATCGTCCCGCTGCAGCTGCTCGCCTATCACATCGCCGTGCGCCGCGGCTGCGACGTCGATCAGCCGAGAAACCTGGCCAAGTCGGTGACGGTAGAGTAGCCGATTTCCAACGGCCCCTCCTGGGGAGTGTCTTAGCCTTTTCTTTTGAAAATGCGGATCTCGCGGCCCGGCTGACGATGTCCCCGAGCCTCGTCGCCCCAGAAGTAGCGCGATTCCGGCTCGGCGAGCTCGACCACCCCGGCTTCGTCGAAACCGTTGGAAACGTATTGCTTCATCCAGCCGTCGAAGGCAATTGCTTGAGGTGACCCCGGGGTCTGGAGCCAGGAATCCGGGACACCGACCAAGACCACGTATGCCGGCCGCCTGGCTTCGACTTCCTGCATCATTTGCTTCTGCATCGCGGGCCAGTAAGCCTGGTCTTCCATCAGGCTGTAAATGTAGATATAGCCGCTGGCGGAATGGCGATGCGCGTAGAAGTAAATCTCCGGCTCCGAACCAAACACAATGATGGTGTCGGTCGGCGCCGTGTGCTGGCGCAGATACTCAGCCAGCGGGGCCGCTTCCGGAAATGGATTCAAAGGGTAGCAGACCCGGGACGCCTGGACTGGACTAAGTTTGAAGTAAAACTCGGCGTTATGGTAAATCGCAAGCACCCATGCGGCGCCAAACACAATCAAGGGAAGAACGCGCAGCCATCGAGAAGCGCCCTGCGCAGTGAGCCAGCGGGTGGCGAAGCTAACGGCGACCGCGATCAGCATGGCAACCACAGGCATCATCAGAATGAAATAGTGCGGCCTGAAATAGAGGCCGGGACATACCGCAACGCAAGAAAACACCAGCAGGCCCAGGACAAAGACGACATGGCGGCGGATGGTGGGATTCCAAAACGATCTGGCAATGCCGGCGAGAGCGAGGATCCAGAGGCAGAGGATCAAGCGCAGTAGGCTGGAGGCCTTGGGCGCCAACTCTCTCCAACTCCTGCGCAATGGCAAGGTGACGGCATACTGACGTGCGTACTCAAAAGTCCAGAACCAGAAATTCCCGAAGACGCCGGCTCGGTAAAGGACGACGCAGGTCAGTGCGAAGGGCAGCACTGCTCCGAGCAGAAAGACGGCCATGTTCCTTGCCCACGTCGACCATTCGCGTCTGTTATTCGGCCAGCATTGGACGGCAAGATAGAAAAACGCAAATGCACCCAGAAAAATTCCGGGCTGTTTCATCAGAAAGGTGACGCCAAATGCGGCGCCGGCCCAGAAAACAAATCCCGGACGCTTCGTTTCTTCGGCCCGCAAGAGTGGGATAAAACCGATAAGCGCCGCCAGTACAACGAAGTGAGTGGCGTGCGCCGCCAAGCCGAGCACAACCTGATGGGTGGAGAGCAAGGCATAAGTCGATCCCGCAATGGTTCCAGCCAGCCTGCCGAAGAGGCGCGCGGTGACCACATAGAGCAGGATGATGGAGACTCCGTTCACCAGCAATAGCCCGAGATGGATTCCGCGCGCCGTTTGTCCGAACACCGCGAGGATCACGGCATACGCGGCATAGGTTCCCGGCAACTTCATGTTGTAGGCCATTTGGTAAGGAGGAATGCCCTGCAAAATAAGTTGCCCGGCATAGGCGTACTCGCCCTCGTCGCGCTCCAAAGGCATATCCAGCAGGCGCCAGCGGATCGCTCCAAAGAAAACGATGACGGCAAACAGGACGGCAAAATGCCAGCAAAAAAAGTGCTGCCAGGGCTGGCCCTCGCTTTTTCCCGCGGAAGGATCTGGCGGGATCCCTGCTTCCGTTATCATGGGGTCGGTGCGCAATATGGTCGCACCTTAGCAACTCCAGTTTGCCGGCGCAAGCTGGAAAATTGCCGCACTTGATTACCACTTCATCCCTCGCCACTTCGCGTGCAGCTTCGCGTCCCGCAACCGCTTGCCGTCATCTAACCGGTCAATGGCTCAGTTCAAGACTTTCGAGGCCCGCGTGCTTCGCTCCGTGCCGCTCTCCGAATTTACCCGGCACCTCGAATTCGAAGTGGAAGGAGTATCCCGCTTCGGTTTCGTTCCCGGGCAATGGCTCTCGGTGAAGACCACCACTCCCGAAGGCGAGGAGATGACGCGCGCGTATTCGATCGCATCCCCGCCGTCCGAAAACGGGCACTTCGCCTTCTGTCTCAATCGCGTGCAGGATGGATTCATGTCGAACTATCTTTGCAGCCTCGACGAAGGCGCGAAGATCGCGTTTCAGGGACCATTCGGCGATTTCATTTTGCGCCCGCCGCTGGGCGACTCCGTGTTCATCGCCACCGGAACCGGCATCGCCCCCTTCCGCTCCATGCTGCACTGGTTGCTGGCGGAAAAAGACCGTCATCAGGGACACCGCTTCTGGCTGCTTTTCGGCGCCCGCTACGAACAGGATATTTATTATCGCAAGGAGTTTGAACGTCTCGCCGCCGCGCACGCCAACTTTCATTTTCTGCCCAGTTTGAGCCGCGCCGCGGCAGAGTGGAAAGGCCTGCGAGGATACGTGCAGGAACATCTGGCCGAACTCGTTGGCCCTAGCACCGGCATGCACGCCTACATCTGCGGCCTCGACAAAATGGTCAAGGCGAACCGCGAGTTGCTGAAGAATCTGGGTTGGGATCGAACTTCGATCCGTTACGAAAAATACGATTGACATGTAGCCGACTGACGGGGATAGCTCTCGCACACGCCCGTGCGCCCGTTGCTCCCACCGGACAGAGGGTTTTCCCCAGGCAGTGCAACGTTTTGCGTAAGTCAATATTAAAAAGCAACTTAAGCCATTTATTTCCGCTTTCCCAACGGAATACTGATTGCCCTGGAGTTCTCCATGGGGCGGGATTGGCGCGTAGATACGCTGCGTGGGTACTTCCTGGTTGCGATGACATTGGGGCACTTTCCCAACCCCCTGGCACCCTTCACCGAGTACACGTTCGGCTACGCCTCATCTCCGGATGGCTTCGTTTTTCTCTCGGGACTAGTTTCCACCTGGGTTTACCTTCCGCTGAGGCAGAGACACGGAGACTCCGCGATGGTGTCAAAAGTCTTCCGTCGCGCCGGGACGATCTACCTGACCCACATCGCGCTGCTGGCGCTTGCGATTCTGGTTGCCCTTTACCCCGGCGCCGGAGTGCATCGGGCGGCGCACCCGCTGCAAACATTCGTCTCCGGGTCCTTGCTGTGGAATCAAGTCGGGTTCGACAGGATTCTGCCGATGTATTGCGTGTTCCTGGCATTGAGCCCCATTGTCCTGAAGCAATTCACGGAGGGACGCGCGTGGCTGATCGGAGTCATTAGCACGGGTCTGTGGGTGGGCGCGCAGTTCGGGCTGGGAGATTCAAGATCAAGTGCGGCGGGGCTCGACCCGGCCACCTTTAATCTGTGCGCGTGGCAGGCCTACTTCGTTGCCGGACAATATATTGGTTATGGCGCGCTCCGCTCGCAAGCCTCCGGCGTTGGGAAGTCGCGGGTCCTGCTGGCCGCGTGCGTGGTGGTCTCTTTGCTGCTCATGGTGGACCGCCACTTACTTTCTCTCTGGGGAATGAGTCCGTTGCTGGGGTTCAATGGGCATCCGGATCACAACCCGGTCCGTTTTCTCGACGCAGCTTGCCTCGGCTATCTCATCTGGTGGATCCCACGGGCGGCGGACATGGCAGCGATGAAGCTGCGCTTTTTTCGATTCCTGAATCTGTTGGGCGGCCACTCCTTGCAGGTGTTCGCGTTCTCCATGCTCATCACGCGCTTCGAGGCCCACTCCATCAACACGTTTTCACCGGTGACCAAACTGATCGTGGCACTACTCACCGTATTGAGCCTCGGCCTGCCTGCGTGGTTCCATCGGTTCTTCCGAGAGCGCCGAACACGAGGCCCCAATACGGACCCTTGGAGCGGCCGCATTCGTTATCGGTACCTTCCTTCGCCAACCACAAGATGAGACCAGCATCCGAGGCGTCCACCAGGCGTCTATAATCGCCGATGTTATGCCCGCTCGCCCGGCCACTAGCGCCGCGCCGGCATTCCGCATGTGCACCGAACATTGCACAGGCGTAGTGGTTTTCCCTTGCCTATGGCGATCCCCCGCAACCGACTGACATACGGACGACTGACCCCGTAGAATGAGTGCCGATACGGATTCCACTGAGGGAGAGCCATTATGTACGTCGCCAATGACAAGCGTTACGACGCCATGCAATATCGCCGCTCAGGGCGCAGCGGCATCCAACTTCCCGCCATCTCACTCGGACTGTGGCACAACTTCGGCGGCGTCGATAACTTCGAAAACTCCCGCGCCATGCTCCGCCGCGCCTTCGATCTCGGCATCACGCATTTCGATCTCGCCAATAATTACGGCCCTCCCTATGGATCGGCGGAAGAAACTTTCGGGCAGATCCTGAAGAAAGACTTTCTTCCCTATCGTGACGAACTGATCATCTCGACCAAGGCCGGCTGGGATATGTGGCCCGGGCCCTATGGCGATCTTGGCTCCCGCAAATATATGCTGGCCAGCCTCGATCAGAGCTTGAAACGCATGGGCCTGGAGTATGTCGATATTTTCTACCACCACCGTCCCGACCCCGACACGCCGCTGGAAGAATCGCTCGGCGCGCTCGACACCGCTGTACGATCGGGCCGGGCGCTCTACGTTGGCATTTCGTCTTATAACGCCGGGCAGACCGCCGAGGCGGTTAGGATTTTGCGCGATCTCGGAACGCCCTGCCTGATTCATCAGCC
>PMBA01000061.1 GCA_003152795.1 Acidobacteriaceae bacterium
CGCTGAACCCGGCGCCCGCTGCCGCAACAGCCGATAAGCAAGCCGGGGAGAAGCCTGGAGAAGGCTCGCGAAGCGCGCATTCGGATAGTTCCTACGTGATTGGCGCCGACGATGTGCTGGCCGTCAATGTCTGGAAAGAGCCGGATGTTTCGCGTTCGGTTCCGGTGCGCTCCGACGGNNTTGCCGCTGGTTGGCGAACTGACGGCGGGAGGTCAAACCCCGCTGCAACTCGAACAAGAGATCACCAAGCGACTGGCAAGCTACATTTCCGAGCCCGAAGTCACCGTCATCGTGCAGGACAGCAAGAGTCAGCGCATCAATATTCTGGGGATGGTGGCGCGGCCCGGCACTTACATGCTGACCGGCTCGGCCACGATTCTGGATGCGATCGCGATGGCCGGCGGCTTTAGAGATTTTGCGAAACAGAAACAGATCTACGTTTTGCGAACGAATGCCGATGGCACCGAGAAGCGGCTGGCGTTCAACTATAAAGATGTGATTAAGGGCAAGAACCCGGAACAGAACGTCCGGTTGCTGCCGCGCGATACGGTGGTGGTTCCGTAGTATGGTCAGGAGTATTCGACGTTGTTTGATTCTCGGGTGGATGGCGGCTGGGTTGCAGATTCTCTCTGCGGCGCAGAACCCGGCTTCGCAGAATCCGCCGGCCCAGGTTTCCGGCGGCGAAGACGCCAGGCCGGCTCCGGCGGCCGCACTTTCTGCGATTGCCGGAATGCAGAACGAAGGGAGCGCAGAAGACACCCGCAGCGATTTGCCTGCGATACCGGGGTTGCTTGGTGGGGCCGGCATTTCTTCGGCTTTCCTGTCCGAGATGGAAAGCTCGAATTACCTGCGCGGCGGAGTGAATGTGGGCGCTACCTACGATGACAACCCGCTGCTGCTTTCAAGTGGAGTGGCAAGCAATACGAGCGTTTCGATCTTCCCCAACATCAAGATTGATCAAACGTCGTCTCGAATGCGCTGGACGCTTGGCTACGCGGGCGGCCTGACCGTTAATCAGCGGTTCACGAACCAGAACCAGGGATCGCACAACATGAATTTCGATTCCGAGTACCGGCTGAGTCCGCACGTGAACCTGCGGGTCGCGGAGAACTTTTCCCTGAGCACCGGATACTTCGACGCAGGCAACGGCGCCGGAGTCATCGCCGGCTCGGGCGGACCAAATGCGAGTCTGATTACACCTCTGGCCACGCAAAGATCCAGTGTGACCACGGTGGAGACGAACTACCACTTTGCCTTGAACGATGTGATTGGGGCCAGCGGGTCATTCTATGATTTGCATTTCAGCAACGGCCCCAAGGAAACTCAATTTCCATTGACGGATTCGCAGACCGCGACGGGATCGGCATTTTGGCTGCACCGGATCTTCCGCGGAGACTGGGGCGGCGCGAGTTACCGCTTCGACCGCATGACTTTCAATCCCGGCGGCGAAAGCCGGGTTCATAGCTTCTTTGCCGTGAACACGCTGAGCCTTTCGAAGCGATTCACGCTGACTGGTTTCGTCGGGCCGCAGTACTCGGAGAACAGTAGTTCCACCGGAACGCAGCTCACGTCGAATGACTGGTCGGTTGCCGGTGGAGTGGACGGCGGCTGGCAGAATCTGCATACCAGTTTGTCCGCGGGGTATTCTCGCACGATCAGCGACGGTGGCGGCCTTTTGGGTGAAGTACGTTTGCAGGGCATTCACGCCAACTTCCGCCGCCAACTGGTTGCCGGATGGGCGGCGGCTCTCTCCGCCAGTCATGGAAGCAACCAGTCGGAGATCGGCGCGAGGTCAATCAACCTGACTTCGGCGGGTATCTCGCTGGAGCGTAACGTGGGCAAGAGCCTCGGCCTTCGGTTGGGCTATACTCACGACTTTCAGGAACAGTTATCGTCGAACCCAGCGCAAACGCTGGATGCCCATCGGAATCGATTTTTTGCGACGCTTTCGTACCAGTGGGCCAGACCTTTAGGAATGTAATGGAAGAACAGCTGGAAGAATCAAGCACGCCGATCGATTTCACCGAGATCAAGGGATTGGTCCGCCGGCGGCGGTGGCAATTCCTGTTGCCGTTTTTCTTCGGCTGGGCGCTGGTGTGGGGAGCGAGTTGGTTGATCCCTTCGACCTACAGGTCGGGCACGCTCATTCTGGTCGAGCAGCCCTCCGTGCCGGAGAAATATGTTGTCTCGAACATCGACAGCGATATCCAGCAGCAACTGGAAAGCATTACCCAGCAGATCCTGAGTCGCACCCGTCTTCTTCGCATTATCGACTCTCTCGGTTTGTACGCCCAGGACCGGAAGCACAGGAGCCCCGACGATCTGGTGGATAAGATGCGCAAGGACATCGAAATCGAATTGTCGCACGGTGACGATAGAAAGCTCTCCGCCTTCAATATCTATTACGCGAGCCGCGATCCGAAGACGGCGCAGGCGGCAACCAGCGAGCTTGCCAACCTGTTCATCACCGAGAATCTCGAGCAGAGGCAGAAACGCTCGGAGAACACGACCAACTTCCTCGAAGATCAGCTTGAACAGGCGCGCGCCAAGCTCGCCGAGCAGGAAGCGAAAATGCGCGTGTTCAAAGATCAGCATCTGGGCGAGTTGCCGACCCAGACCCAGAGCAATCTGCAAATCCTCACCGGCCTGCAGAATCAGCTGCAAGCGAACCAGGACTCCCTGAGCCGGGCCAAGCAGCAAAATACTTATTTGGAATCGCTGATCAATCAGTATCGAGCCGTAGATCGCGGTTCGAAGCCGGGCGTGGGCGGGCCGTCCGGGCTGGCCGAGATCGACAAGGATCTGGATCTGCTGAAGGCGCAGTTGGCGGACTTGACGGCCCACTACACCCCGAAGCATCCCGATGTCCGCAAGACCACGGAACGGATTGCGCAGCTGGAGAGCAGGCGCGAACGAATGGTCGCTGACATCAACAACCGAGCGGCCAGTTCCACTCCGGAAGAGGCTGCCCCTTCGCCGCTCGATCCGAAAAGCGCGCCGATCCTGGAGCTGGAGAGTCAGCTAAAGGCCAATCGCGTCGAAATCGCGAACCGGCAAATGGAGATTAAAGACGAGCAAAGCAAGATCAGCCAATATCAGGCACGGCTGAATATGGCCCCGGTCATGGAACAGCAGTTTGCGGATATCACGCGCGACTACGATCA
>PMBA01000069.1:0-2762 GCA_003152795.1 Acidobacteriaceae bacterium
AGTTCCCGCAACGCCGAGAGGTTGCCCGGACGAAAAAAGTTCTCCTCCGCCGCGCGCGCCGATTCCGCCAGATAGACCTTGCCCGCACCGAGACGGGCCCGCAGCTCTTCGGGCGGCAGGTCCACCAATTCAAACTCAGCGCCATCGAGGATGGAGTCGGGCAGAGTTTCCCGGATCGAGATACCGGTGATCTGGCGAACAGCTTCAGCGCGGCTCTCCACATGTTGGACATTCAAAGTCGTAAACACCTCGATCCCCGCTTCAAGGAGTTCGAGCACGTCCTGGAAGCGCTTCGGATGCCGGGAACCTGGGGCGTTCGTATGGGCGAACTCATCCACCAGCGCGAGCTGCGGATGCCTCGCGAGGACCGCATCCAAGTCCATTTCCGTCAAGTTGACCCCGCGGTATTCGGTAGTCCGGCGGGGGATAACTGGCAAACCATCCGCCAACGCGTCTGTTTCCTTGCGTCCATGGGTTTCGACGTAGCCCATCACCACGTCCCGACCGGCAACCAACTCGCGGCGTGCAGCCTCGAGCATCGCATAGGTCTTGCCGACTCCCGGCGCCATGCCGAAGAATACTTTAAGTTTACCGCGCTTGGTTTTGGCATCTTCCTTTTGGAGCGCCGAAAGCAACACGTCAGGATTGGGGCGCTCATGCTCACTCATTGCGTCAGACTATTATGAGGGAAGACCGTTGGCCATTCGAATCATGAAAAAGCGAAACGGGCAGTGCGCGAGTCCCAACAACACCGAGCCTTGAAGGAGCCTCTCTATTAACATCTTTTTTACGCGGCTGGCCCTCAATTTGATTACCCCCCAATCGGAAAACAACGGAATATGCTGCCGCGAATATATCGAATGAGCCGTTGCTAAAAACTGTAATACCAGATGAACGCACTCCATCAACCCAAGCACGCAAACGAGAATCTTGTCGGCTGGAAGCAGTGTTTTGACGCCTCGTAGAAGATGAACCGGGTCATCCTTCATGCGGTCTTTCCTTCGTTAGGCTTATCTCGCTGTTAGGCGGTGTTACCCTCATGACCCGGTGCACTTCATTTTGATTGCCGCCAGTTGCGTTTACGCAGCGGTGCTGGCCGCTGCCGTCTATTTCACGCGCGCGACTGCCCGACGGGTTGCAGGAGCTTTGGCCGGAGGCGTGACGGTCGCCATAGTGGGCGTCGGCGTCGAGACGTTGGCCCATATGCTGGGATGGTGGCGATACCCGTCTGTCGAGACACCTTACGGTCCACCGCTCATGTATCCCGCGGTAGTCCTTCTCTTTTCCGCGCTCGCGCTGATCGGATGGCGGGTGACGCGCCGTTTTGGCTGGCAGGGGCAGGCGGTGTTTTTGGCTGCCTTGGCTATTTTGGGCGCGCTGCGGGATTATGGATGGGCCGCACGTCTCCCGGAGCTAATTGTTTTCGCGCCGGGCATCGGTCCCGCACTCGTGGACGCAGCCTGCTGGGTCGGCTTGGCGGCTCTGGCGCAAGCCGTTATGCGGTGGCTGGCTGGCCCCGCCAGGAGCGACCCCTTAGCTCGACGGTCCGGCAGACGGAAACCAGATGAGAATTACGCAAAGCTTTTGAAATGAACCCTAGTACCGCAGTATTCGTCGTCCCAACCTACCGCCTGCGTGATGTCGCGGCGACGATCGAGAAATATGACGAACATTTCTGGAGCAACGGCCACTCCGTAAAGATGATGGTCTTTGACGATTCCAGCCTCGCCAATCACGAGAAGTATTACCCGCTCCTCGAGCGGACCCGAACCGTGAATGATGTTTATTACGTTGGGCCACGCGAGAAAGAACAGTTTATCGCCTTTCTCAACAAGAAACTGCGCGACCGAAAACTTGAGTCACTGGTGCGGAACCTTTTCCGCCCGAGCTACGGCGGCAATCGGAACTTTACACTGATGTACACGCTCGGGGCCCTCATGATTAGCGCCGATGACGATATGCGTCCCCACGCACTGATTGAGAGCAGCCCGGAATCGTTGAACGCGGAAGAGATCAGTCGCGGAAAACTCATGAAAGCGGACGCCGGCGGGTTCGTGCAGAAGTCTTTCGACCTGTTAACCTCCTTCCGCGACGTGCTCGGACGCAAGGTCGGCGAACTGCCCGCCAACTATGAAAAAGGCGAGCTGGTCGTCGATACGGCGATGGATCTGGAGACGAACGTCTCCACCGATTTCGCTGGCGACAATTCATTGATCCTGAAGCGCGGCCCCGTCTCGCCGAGTGCTGTGGTCAAGATGGCGCAGACCTTCCGCTCCGGCACCAACGACATCGACGCGCTCGATTTTGTCCAGATGTATCTGCGCGACGAATCCCAGCACCACGCAGACCTCCACGAGTTCAACGACCTGTACGTGCTGGTGAATTTCCGCCCCGTGGTGACCAAGAAGAACTGGCGCATGGACTGTGGCGTCGCGGGCTACGACAACCGCCTCGGACTGCCCCCCTTCTTCCCGACNNAACAACTACATGCGCAATCCGCTGGCGATGGATGTGTTCAATGAAGAACTCTGCACCCTCCTCAAAAAGAAGATCAAAGGGAGTGTTACCAAGCTTGAAGACCTCACCATTCGCTTTGGCTACAACGGCGAGGTCACGCTGAAAGACACGCAGGAGATTCTCGACAAGATCACCGGCGTGCATCGGCAGGTGGTCGAGGCGGCAGAAAAAACAACGGATGTGCAGCGGCGAGAGGCGCTGAACTTGTTCGCGGAGAATCTGGCGCGCTCGTTTTATGGGTTTGA
>PMBA01000069.1:2775-3987 GCA_003152795.1 Acidobacteriaceae bacterium
GTTTCCACAGATTCGAGTGAAGAATAGAAAACTCGCAAGCCGTGAAAACTCCCGGTAATAAGGAGCCCCGCCCATTATCCTGGCGGGGCTGTCGGCGAACCGAGTCAGCGGCTAGAACTTGTAGATAACGTTCAGTGCCAGCATGAACTCGTTTTCGAGCGAGCCCGTCGGCGCGCCCCAAGGATAAGTGCCATTGCATGCATGATCCCACCTGAATTCAGCGCGGGTCAGCACGTTCTTCCATAGGTCATACTGCACTGATTCGGTCAGGGCGAACGATGACCCCGGCAGCCCTGTCGTCGCCAGATAGCTGCTCTGGTTGAGGTAGTCCGCCCGGGTGTTGAAACTCAGTTTATCGGTCGCCTGATAGACCAGATAAACCGCCCCGGCCCATTGGTAGCCGGAATTATTCACCACCCCGGCTCCGGCGGCCTGGTTTGGCCCCAGGCAGGCATAATCGAAAGCGAGGCCGACGCTCAGCGCCTTCAGGGGGGTCTTGACAGTGGCGCCCGCGTAAAAGCTGGTCTCCACGGCGCCCCCGTTGGCGACCGAGGCATTGTAACCGTTGACGATGCCGCCGGTCAGGGTCGAGCCGGACAGAAAACCCATGCTGTCCGGGGCGGTCAGGGTCAGCGAGCCCAGGTAAGTCTTATAAGATTCGGCCTCGGGCGGGTTGGCGCGATTATTGATCCCGGAGCTCCAGGTGTTCGCCACGCCGGCGATGGCCGACAGTGCCGGGCAGAACTGGTAGGCTGCTATCAGCCCCGTCAATTGCGTCGGTTCAAGTTCATAGCCGTAGGACCGGGTGTAGTTTGGATTATTTCCGGTCTGATAGACTTCGTAGCCCAACGGCGAAGCAAAAGTGCCGAGTTTGAAGTCCAGCCCGTTGCCGACCGGGGCGCGCAGCTCCACGTACGCGTCAACGAGGCTGAAGTCGCTGGTGGTGGTGCCAACACCCGGAGCGGTATTGAAACCGACGGCATCCGGCCCAAACAGCAAGGTGGCACTGTAACCTGCCGCCCAGTCCCCCTCGCCTGGAGGTTTGCTGATGGTAAGCGAGATAGCATCCAGGTTGAAACCGTCCGCCTTCGTGCCGCTCGCCGCGCCGTTGGGCGTGTAAAGTGGCAGATTCTGGTTGCCGGTTCCCGGGTTCCACTGCATCGAAGTGTCCACATACCCACTGATTGTCGTGGTCGATAGTGCGGTTAATAC
>PMBA01000166.1:0-3731 GCA_003152795.1 Acidobacteriaceae bacterium
CCTTGAAACTAAAAGCCTTCGTGATCCGCCTTTCCCCAGCCCGTGATTCAGGAGGGAAAATGGAAGTGCACGTCGTGTCTGGAGGCAACGGGCGTACCGTCTAGCGTGGCGGGCTGGTAGTGCCAGTGGCGCAGGGTGGCCTCGATCTTCTCGTCGATGCCGTGGCCGATGGCCTGGACAATTCTGGTTTCGACGACGCTGCCCTGGGAGTCGATGGTCACCTCGATGACTACGTCGCCTACCAGATCCCGAGGAAGGCCGGCGCGGTCCACGGGAGGATCTGGGTACACGGTGGGATAAGCGACGTGGACTTCATGGCCGGTAATTGGCCCGTCAATCAAGGTGCCTAAGGGAGATCCGGCGCGGGAATTGTGGTCGCCGGGTTCGGCGTCGGCATTGGCAGCGACCTGCTGAGGCTGGGGCGCGGGCTTTGGAGGCTGCGGGCGTGGGCGCGGCTTGCTCGACGCTGGCGGGAACAGCAACTTGGCCGGGTCCGGCTCGGCTTTGGTTTCGGCGCTGGGTGGGAAGTAAATCAGCTGGTAGGTGTGGGCGCTGTCTCCAAAGGCGAGCCAGGCGGGTTTTACATCGATCACTCGGGGATTATGGAACACAATGACGGCCAACACAGCCAGGTGGGCGGCTACCGACGCTCCGACCGCGCGGTGGCGCCGGAGACCCGAACTCGTTGGCTGAAGACCAGTGAACACGACACTCCCTAGCTTACTTGATGGACGTGCCGGTGGGGGAAAGGTTTCGGCGGGCCAAGGAGGGAAAAGCTGGGGAGGGAAAGGCTGGAGGAGTGGCGGTGAGCGGCGTTTGGGGCTAAAGCACAGATTGGATGGGGCTCCGGGCGGGCCGGCTGAAGCCGGGCCCTGCCCAGAGCCATCCATGGGTAAGTGAGCTGCTTGGCGGCCTACTTGCCAGCCTGCTGCTCGGCGAGGTCACCGATTACGGGTAGCTTGAACATCTGTCCCTGATAGGCCTTGAGCACCAGAATCAGCCAGACGACAAAGCCGGCCAGACTGACAAGCGGCCACACCAGGACCGTCGCCCAACCGAGGAATGGTATGTGGCCAATGAATGCGAGGATGATCCAGAGTGCGGTCCAAGCGACCGCAAAGAAAAGACATTGAAAGGCATGGAAGCGGATGAATCGCTTCTTGTTGAAGGGTTCCAGCACCAAGAACACAATTGCCGGAATGATGGTTACGTAGGCCAGCGCGCCGGCGACGTTATCGGTGAGGCCGGCGGCTGCGGGTGCGCTCGGGCTTTGGACGGCGCCGCCAGCACACTTCGGGCAGGTCGCTCCATCCGGGATCTGCGTTCCACAGGTTGGACAAAAAGCCACAGGGGCCTCCTTTGCAAGATGAACGCACGTTATCAGAACACTTGCAGCGGCGCAATGACAACGACGGCGGGGCAAGTGTTTTGGAGGCCTGGCAGCCCGTGCGATCATGCCGATTGGAATATCTAATCGGTCCTTCATTGGGTGCGCCCACGTTCCAAGCCGGACTTATGTTACGGCGCTGTGTCCGACTGCCCGGGTGTTGTTCTCGCCAAAGAGCGCGCTTCCACCCAAAGCAATCGGACACCTTGCCGCGCTCTGCGCCACTAAACGGAGACCTAAAAACATGGCGCGGAGCGAACCCTGGTTGATCTTTGACGTGCGAGATCAAGCCTGGAGAAGGTACGGGCGTCCGGGCACAAGGTCGCCCATTTCGATCGTCTCCAGGACGGCGGCAATGGCATAGCGCGCCTCCGTTCCATCTACAAAACCGCATGCCATGATCGCGCTGGAGACAAGTTCAGTGAGTTCGGGTTGCGGTAATTCTTCCAATCCCGCAACCGACTTGTCGAGTTCATGCAGGACGAGCAGCAAGCGGGCCATTCTTTTATCTGCGATGTAAACCTTCGAATCGGAAGAAGTGTTGCCGAATGCCGATTCGGGGTTTTCGGCGGTATTCAGAAACAGATCGTTTGTTTTGTCCATCAGGGTCTCTCCAGTCTGTGCTCGCGTGAAGGCGCGGCGATCACGTCTTGCCAGGTTGGGGCTATCGCCTGCCGGCCAACCTGGACCATGGAGCAGAAGCTCCGCAGTGGGTTCAGCCGATTTTGCCGAGGGCCGCTTGCCGCGTTCGCGATGCTGCGAGAGCGGCGCGATACCGGGGGCGAATTGCCCCTCGGCCAAGGCGAAGTCAGCGCGGGAAGGCGGATCTCAGATCAGTAATGTGCAGAGGAGATGTTGGAGGGAATGTGGATCATGCCGAAACGGCGTGCGGGGCGAGTCGGCGTCGCAAGCTGGCGCGCCGATGGCAGTCCTGGCTGCACAAACTTGCTTCGGCAGAATGACGGCCGTGANNGTGTCAACCTCGTTATAGGAGGTCTCAGGAAGGTCCGTGGGCGGGATCGCGGAGACGCACACTACTGCGACCAGCAAGAGCGGAACAAATAGCCAGACTCCACGCAATCGCGTCACCCCCTGTGAACGTAACAATAGCGACGCAAGCAGGGGTTGTCAAAGGACTACAGTAACCGGCAGGAAATGCATCCCGGGCGTTGCCGAACGATATCAGGAACGCTTCCCTGACGGGAGGGAAGAGGGGCGCTGGGCGCTGACGCCATCTTCTCCGCGACCTTTGCCCGAAGGCGAAGTTGCCACTATTATTTATTTCAAGGCCGGGAGATCCGGCGGAGCAGGGAATCGGCCTGCCGACTTTTTTCCAAGAAAGGCACGGATGATCACCATTGTTTCGGGGCTGCCGCGTTCCGGCACATCGCTGATGATGCAGATGCTGGATGCAGGCGGGCTTCCGGTTCTGTCGGATGGCGAGCGCAAAGCGGATACCGACAACCCCAAGGGCTACCTGGAGTGGGAGCGGATCAAGCAGCTTCCGAAAAATCCCAGCCTGATTGCGGAGGCTGAAGGCAAGGTGGTGAAGGTCATCTCGCAACTGATCCTGTCGCTGCCCGCGGGCCACGAGTACCGCGTCGTATTCATGCAGCGTCCGCTACCCGAGGTGTTGAAGTCACAGGAGGAAATGTTGCGACGCCGCGGTAATGTGGACTCGAACGCCAACACCTCCGCGATTGAAGAAGCCTTTCAGCGCCACCTGATCGAGGTGAACCAATGGTTCGCGGGCAAGGCGAACGCGCAGGTATTGCGCGCGCATTATCATCGGGTGCTGCGCGAACCAAAAATAGTTGCGGAAGAGATAGCCGCATTCCTGCAAGTTCCGCTCAACATCGAGGCCATGGTGCGACAAGTGGATGGAAGCCTGTATCGCAATCGCATGAAGTAGCGGGGCGCACTCGCGGGTGTGAGATTTCCGGTTGCGGTGAAATTAAGATGGCGACTACCCCGTCCGCGCCGGCGGGAGTGCGAATCCGATCTTGCTTCGGCGACTGCGGGGCGGGTTCATCAGCCTCCTGATGACATGGAAGATTTCCCGGATCGCGCCGTCGTGCGTCTCCAGGTGGGTTTCCAGTTCTTCGATCTTACCCGCAAGCTCTCTGTTGGCGGCCAGCATTGCACGCAGGCGAACAAAGGCGCGCACCACAAAAACGCTCATGGATACTGCGTGTTCCGAGTTGAGCACTGTCGCTGCCATGATCGCGCCGTGTTCAGTGAAGGCGTAGGGGAGAGAGCGCCGGCCACCGCGTCCCTTGTTTGAGGTTGCAAATTGCAACCTCAAAGCGGCGAACTCCCGGGGAGTGATCTGGAACATGAAATC
>PMBA01000166.1:3736-22003 GCA_003152795.1 Acidobacteriaceae bacterium
TGCGCTCCGGCGGGTTGCTGACGGTCGGCGGGTTTGTTTGGGTTTTTGCGAACGGACTTTCATCTGGTCATCGTAGCGGACTCAAACGTCGGAGGCTGTGATGAATGGGCGCTCCGAATGTGATGAATCCGAAGCGGGGTCGTACGGTGTCTTGCCATGGAAGTGGGCAGGAGGTTCGTGACGGTCACTTCCGAGTTGCCTGTTCCGAGTTGAGCACAGTCGGTGCCACGATCGCGCCAGGTTTGTGGAGGTGTATGGAAGCGAGCGCGGGGCGCAGCATTTCGCGTTTGAGGTTGCAAATTGCAACCTCAAAGCGGCGAACTCGGGGGGGGTGAGAGGGAACAAAGAAATCAAAAGCACGTTGCCGCGGAGGCGAACCAAGCCTTGATTTATGTGATGCTCACTTCCGTATATGTCCCGTATACCTGACGCAACGCTTCGCAGATTTCGCCGACGGTGGCGTAGGCGCGGACGGCGTCGACTATGTAGGGCATGGTGTTGGCCTCGGAAATATTGCCGTTGGTGCCCGCCGTGGGAGTTTTGGCGGCGGCGCGTTTCAGGGCATCGAGGCGGCGCTGGACTTCTTCGTTGGAGCGGCGGGCGCGCAGGGCTTTGAGCTTTTTCTCCTGAGCGCGAGCTACCGATTCTCCGATGTAGAGAATGTGAGGCGATCCCTCTTCGATGACAAAATCATTCACGCCGACCGTAATCTTCTCGTTGGCTTCAACGGCGCGCTGATACTGGTAACTGGCCTCGGCAATTTCCTTTTGGGGGAATCCGCGCTCGATGGCTTTGACCATGCCACCCATCTGGTCGAGTTTCTCGAAGTAATCGAAGGCGCCGTTTTCCATGTCGAGGGTTTGCTTCTCGACGAAGTAGCTGCCGCCGAGTGGATCGACGGTTTGGGCAACGCCTGACTCGAAGGCAATGATCTGCTGGGTGCGCAGGGCGATGCGGGCGGCTTCCTCGGTGGGCAAGGCGAGTGCTTCGTCGTAGGCGTCGGTGTGCAACGACTGTGTTCCGCCGAGGACCGCTGCCAGTGCCTGCAGGGCGACGCGCGCGATGTTGTTCCTCGGTTGCTGCGCCGGCAGCGAGACGCCGGCGGTCTGGGTGTGGAAACGCATCAGGCGAGTGCGATCATTTTTCGCGCCGAAGCGGTCTTTCATCAGGCGATACCAGATCTTGCGNNTTGGCGATCTCTTCGAAGAAATCGTTGTGCGCGTTGAAAAAAAAGCTGAGGCGGGGGCCAAAATCGTCGACGTCGAGTCCGCGGCGGCGCGCCCACTCGACGTATTCGACGCCGTCGTAGATGGTGAACGCGAGCTCCTGCAGGGCGGTGGATCCGGCTTCGCGAATGTGGTAGCCGCTGATGGAGATGGTGTTGAAGCGCGGCGTAAACTTCGATCCGAATTCGAAGGTGTCAATTACCAGGCGCATCGAGGGCGCGGGCGGATAGATGTACTCCTTCTGCGCGATGTATTCCTTAAGGATGTCATTCTGGATGGTGCCCGAAATTTTGTTCCAGTCGGCGCCTTGCTTTTCGGCCACGACCAAGTACATGGCCCAGAGCACGCTGGCCGGGGAATTGATGGTCATCGATGTGGTGATTTTTTCAAGGTCGATGCCATCGAAGAGAATCTCCATATCTTCGAGCGAGTCGATGGCGACGCCGCACTTGCCGACTTCGCCTTCGCTGGCCGCGTGATCGGAGTCGTATCCCATGAGCGTGGGCAGATCGAAGGCGACGGAGAGTCCGCCACCGCCGTGTTCGAGGAGATACTTGTAGCGCTGGTTGGTTTCCTCGGGCGAGGCGAAGCCGGAGAACATGCGCATCGTCCAGAGCTTGCCGCGGTACCCGGTCGAGTGGATGCCGCGCGTGTAGGGCGGTTGGCCGGGATAGCCGAGGTACTGATCGTAGTTCCAGTCGTTGGGGAGATCGGCCTGCGTGTAAAGGCGCCGGATTGGGGTGTTCGAGATGGTGCTGAAACGGGCGCGGCCATGCTCGTCGAGGTTGGTGCCGGTGGGAGCGCCGATCGGTTTTTCGGGCGCCTTGTCGAGCGTGGGCGCGAGCGTTTTCTGGGCCCAGTCTGTTTCGGATGCGGCTGGATGACGGCCTTCAAAGAGGTCGGCAATCGGGCTTTCCGCTGCGGTCTTAGACAGACCGGCTTTGGTTTTATTCTCGGGCATTGAGTTCCCCACTCCGCCTGATGATAGAGGAGCGATCGCCATGCTGCAAAATGGCACAACCGACCGAGCGGTTGGCGCAAGTCAAAGTCACAGTCTGAATCGCTAAGAACACAGAGGATTACAAAGAAGAGCTCTGGAACTTGCCCTCCGTGCGATTTGATTTCATTTGCGGTTGACGAACTTGAGAGGCGGGCGAGGTCGGGTTGTGCTTGACTCTGCTTTTTGTGCGCACTTATGCTTGGTCTTCATTTCAGCGGAGGAGATTCTGAGAGCATTTCGGCGGTTATTGCAGCGCACTCCGGTGTACGGCGTGTACAAGGCGCTTGGTCACTACCCCGACTACTGGTACTGGATACTGCGCGGGCGGCCGACGCGATCGCCGCACTTGCTGAAGCAGAGAGTGGTGCTCGAATACGGAGCGAAATTTGGGCTGAAGACCCTGGTCGAAACCGGAACCTATTATGGGGAAATGGTAGCCGCGGTGAAAACCCGCTTCGACCGGATTTATTCCATCGAATTCGTCCCGGCGCTGGCGGAGCGGGCCACGCGCAAATTCGCGCGAGACACGCACGTTCGAATTGTCTGCGGAGACAGCCGCGTGGTCCTGCCCGAAGTGCTGGCATTGCTGCCGGGCCCGGCACTGTTCTGGCTGGACGCGGGCTACTATGGCTGGACTGGCGGATCGGGCGATCAGCAGCGGCTTTCAGCGGAACTGGAGATGATTTTGAGCCATCCATTTCCGCACGTCGTCCTGCTCGACGACGCGCGCTGCCTGAACGGCCAGAACGGGATGCTGACGCTGAGAGAAGTGAAGTCCTATATCGAGTCGAAGTTTCCAGCGAGGTCGGTAACCGTCGAGTACGACGTCATGCGAATCGTGCTGCGGGGCGCAGGGGAAGGCGCTTGAATTCAGAAGGCCGCGTCCGCACCTGGACTGGCGGCGCCCGGCGCTCCATCGTTTCGATCCCTGGTTAACGGTCGCGGTCCTATTGTTGCGGTTGGGCCGGCGGGTTCGCCGGGGCAGTCGGCTCGGCCGGGCGCGCCACCACGTGCGGAACATTCGGCGCGTGGGTGACTTCGCCCCGCTCCGCGTCGGCGATCTGAATACCGGCGTGATCGAGCAGCAGGCCGATTGCTCGATCCAGTTCAACTTCCGCTTTTTCGTACGCGGCCTTGGCGGAGACGAGGGTAACCTCGGCCTGAGTCATGGCCGCCTGGTTTTGCAGTACCAGGGTTGAAGTGGATGCGCCCAATGCGTATTTTTTCTGTTCGGCGTCGAGAGACTGGCGCGCCAAGTCGACAGCGGCCTGGGCGGAATTGACGCTGGCGCGATTCTGCTGCACCCCAAACTGGGCGTTGCGCACCTCGATGCGCACCTGATTCTCAATCTGTTGGATACGCAGCTGGGCTTGCCGGTATTCAAATTCCGACCGCACCTGCGTTGCCTGCGCGGCGCGGTTACGGAGGGGAATGTTGATGGAGATGCCAGCGCCCTTGTCGGGAGCGGTTGAGTTGACTAGCTGATCCAAGGCAGAGCCGTAGGAGGTAGTCGGGAAGGGCGTGAAGTTAGTGCAACTTCCGACGGGATGCAAGCAGGTGTAGTTCTGATTCTGAACACCGCCGAGGCCGGTGCCACTGTAGTAGGCGAACAGGTCCACGGTAGGTAACAAAGCACTGCGGATAGCTTTATTGCTGATTTCGGTATTGGAGAGGTTGATGCGCGACTCCGCCAATTCCGGGCGGTGAGCCAGCGCATCGTTGACCAGATCCTGGGTGGGGGCAAGGGCTTCCTCGGTGGACAATTCCATGGTTGAGGTAGGAATCACTTCGGCATCAGCCAGTACCGGGTCGACAAGGGTGCGGCTGAGCGCATTTTTCATCAGCAGTTGCTCGAGTTCAAGATTGGTCAGCGCCAAGGTCAGGGTTTGCTGGTTGGTGGCAACGGTGCTCTGGGCCCGGACCACTTCGATGGGCGCGAGGGTGCCGATTTGCACCTGTTTCTGGTTGTCGGAGAGGGTTTTCTGGGCGAAAGCCAGTTGCTCCTTTTGAACCCTTACGTTCTCGTAGGCGAATACCAGGTCCCAGTACATGTTCTCGATCTGGTCAACGGTGCTGGTGATTTGCAGACGGAACGCCACGTCAGAAATTTCACGGTTGTTCTTGGCGATTTGAATGAAGCGAGTGTTGGGGGCGAATCCAAAACCCTGCAACAGGTGCTGAGTGAGCTGGGCGCGAAAGTTCGTATTCACAGCCGGGAGCAGTTCGCTGATGGCGCTAGGGTTGGTGACCCGGCTATTGTTGAAGGCGACGGCAAGGTTTGTGCCCCACTGGAAGCCTTGGGCGTAGCCGAAATTTGCGGTGGCTGTGTTCTGCTCAGTGGGCACGCAAAAAGGGTTGGAACAGAGGCTCTTGTCGCGATCCAACTGCACCGTGCCGGTGAGGATGGGATCGAAGCTGGTGATGAGCGGGCCGCTGCCCAGGGTTGAAACAACCAGGCCGCCCGAACCGGTGCCGGCGCCACCGGCGGCGACTGAGGTTCCGCCCTGACCGGAACCGACTTGTGTTCCGAGTCCGCCCACGCCGCCGCCGGGCGTGTTCTGCACGATGCCGCTGTTAACGCCGAGGATGCTGGAGCCGGCTTTGGCGCGCCAGATGTCAGTATCGGCTATGTTGAGGTTGTAGCGTGCGATGGCGATATCGAGGTTGTTTTCGAGGGCCAGCGCGACCGCGTCGTTCATCGAGATATAGAGTTTGCCGTCGCGCAGGAGCTGATCGATGCGCGGAGTGTTGGCGAGGTTGGGCGGCGCAACGTGGCGCGGCGTGTAGGGCCCGACCGGGTTGGGGAAGTGCGACTGCGGGTTGGCGTACTCCTTGACGTCAAACGGCTGCGACTTTGACGGTGGCGCCGGTTGGGCCTGCACCTGCGAAGACGGCGCACTGGGCACCTGCGAGGCATCCTGCGCCCACCCGGCAGTTAGGATCATGGCGGAAAGAAAAAGGGCGGCGGCCCGCTGAAACGCAGTCAACACTGTAGAACGTTGCATTCGCATCATCTCCATTGGTCGCACTCAAGCGATCAGACTCAAAGAGAAACGGACGTAGTGGTCCGCACACTTGCTAACACACTGCTAATACGCAGACCGAGAGGCAAGAGTTCCTTGCAATCTTCATCCTTTCCTGGCAGTTCTCTCCTTGCAATGCTGGGGAAAGGCACTCTTCTTCCTTGGCCGTAAGTGAAAGTGATCGCAAGTAAAATAGTATAGCTGACGGGCCGCCGCAGGCTCGGTGACGGAGGCCGTAAAACTTTGTAAATAGGTACGATGATGCTCAGGCAGCACAGGACCCGAAAAGAACGTGCGAAACCTCAGACTGATCCTTTCGTATGACGGGGCGGACTTCGCCGGCTGGCAGGTGCAGCCCGGCCGGACGACGGTGCAAGGCGCGCTGGCCTCAGCCATTGGACGATTGAGCGGGGAAAATGTACTGCCCCAGGGTTCCGGCCGGACTGACGCGGGCGTGCATGCGCTGGCCCAGGTCGCGAGTTTTACCAGCGCGTCGGCAATTCCGGCGGAAAACTGGATGCGGGCGCTGAACGACATTCTGCCGCCTTCGATCCGCGTGCTGGAGGTGACGGAGGCCGCGCCCGAGTTCCACGCCCGCAAGTCGGCGCGCGCCAAGACTTATCGCTATCGCATTTACCGGCGAGCGGTTTGTCCGCCGTTTCTGGCGCGGTATGTGTGGCACTACCCGTATCCGCTGGAAGAATCGGCGATGGTGGCTGCCGCCGGCGTAGTGCTTGGAGAGCACGATTTCACGTCGTTTGCGGCTGTGGATGCGGAGCGCGTGGAGCGGATGGCGGCGGAAGGTAATGACCATACTAGTAATGTTCGGACGATCCTGTCCTCGAGTTGGACGCGGGTCGGCGACGAGCTTATCTACACGGTTCGCGGCAGCGGATTTCTTCATCACATGGTGCGCAACCTGGCCGGAACATTCCTGCTGGTGGGGAAAGGAACGGTGAGTGTGGAAGATATGCGACGCATTCTCGAAGCGCGGGAGCGTTCGGCGGCCGGCCCGACCGCGCCTGCCAGCGGGCTGTACCTGGTGGAGGTGGAATACTGATGCGAACCGCAGGCAAGTTCTGTCATCCAGCGAAGCAAAGGACTCTTGTGCACTGACAAAAAAAGCAGGTCCTTCGCTTCGCTCAGGATGACAATTCATAATTGAAGACGACAATTCATAATTCAGGATGGCAATTCATAATTAGAGATGACAATTCACAAAAGAGATAAAGGCGGTGGCGTGCCTGTTCGGTCCCGCGTACACTTCTTCGCAGATGGCCTCCAACGTCGAATTCGCCGTCTCCCGCATCGCTTCGGTGAACCCGGCGACGGGGGAAGTTCTGGGCGAACTGGATAGTGCTGGGCCCACCGAAGTGCGCGCCGCCGTAGCCCGGGCGGACGCCGCGCAGCCAGACTGGAACGGGTGGGGCATCCGCAATCGCGTCGAGGTATTGGGCCGCTTCCAGCAGATTCTTCTTGCGCATAAGGCCGACATCGCGCGGCGCATCACACAGGAAGCAGGCAAACCGCAGGTCGAAGCGTTGCTCACGGAAGTTCTGGTGGTGCTCGACGCGGCGCGATTCCTGATCGAAAACGCCTTCTCGATTCTGCGCGAAGAAAAGCTGGCGCACGGAAATCTCGCGATGAAGACCAAGGCGGGGCGCATTTTGCGCGAGCCCTATGGCGTGGTGGGAATCATCTCGCCCTGGAATTATCCGTTCTCGATTCCGGCGACTGAGGTGATGGCGGCCCTGGTGGCGGGAAATGCCGTGGTGCTCAAGCCCTCGGAGTTAACGCCGCTGATCGCGCTCGAACTGCTGGCGTTGCTGCGCGAAGCGGGAGTTCCTGACGACGTTTTCCAGGTGCTCCCGGGCGAAGGTGAGACTGGGGCGGCGCTGGTGGGAAGCGAGATCGACAAGCTGGTGTTCACGGGAAGCGTCGGCACGGGCCGGCGAATCGCGCAGATCGCCGCCGAACGCCTGCTTCCGGTGGTGCTGGAACTGGGCGGCAAGGACCCCATGCTGGTGCTCGAAGACGCCGACGTTGATGTGGCATCGAGCGGCGCCGTGTGGGGAGCGTTCGTGAACGCGGGACAGACCTGCCTGTCGGTCGAGCGCTGCTACGTGCACCAGAGTTTGTATGCGGAGTTCCTAGATGCCTGCTGCGAGAAGGCGCGGAAGTTGCGCGTTGGCAACGGCATGGATCCGTCCGTCGAAATCGGTCCGATGATCCACGAGCGGCAGGTGCGGGTGGTGGAATCGCAGGTGGAAGACGCAAGGCAGCGGGGTGCCCATGCGCTGGCCGGAGGCACGCGGTTGCGCGACCTGGGCCCAACATTTTTTGCGCCCACGGTGTTGGCGAACGTCGATCACAGCATGCGGGTGATGCGGGAAGAGACCTTCGGCCCGGTGCTGCCGATCGCGTCGTTTCGCGATGATGCCGAGGCGGTGCGCCTGGCCAACGATTCCGATTTCGGCTTAGCCGCCAGCGTGTGGACGCGCGATCGCGGCCGCGGCGAGCGACTGGCACACCACATCAACGCGGGCACGGTGATGGTGAATGACGTCGTGTCGTGTTTCAGCATCAGCGAAGCCCCGCATGGCGGCGTGAAGTCGAGCGGCATTGGGCGCACGCATGGGCGCTGGGGCCTGGAAGAAATGGTGCGGGTGAAGTATGTCGACAGCGATCTGGTTCCGCGCATGAAAAAAATCTGGTGGTTCGGCTACGGTGGCGGATTCGGGGGCGAGATGGAAGGCTTCCTCGACCTGCTATACGCGCGCCCGCTGCGAGAGAAGCTCAAAGCCGGCGTACGCGCGGCCGGAGCGCTGTGGCGGAGAAAACTGTAAAGCTGGCTGCGAGCTACGAGCCCCGAGCTGCGAGCAGACTTGAAAGTGTGGGGTTGCTCGCTCGAAGCTCGTAGCTCGCAGCCCTCTCAGATTCAGGTGTTAAGAAAGTAGACAAATCATGACCGACTCCCGCGGACTTTTGCGTCACACCCTGGCTACCATCGCGTATCGCGGAGGGAAAGCAGTGCGCAACGCCGGGCCGAGCTTTGCCGGGTATGGATCGCCCGAAACGTCGCGCACGCCGGCGAAAATTCTCGCGCACATCGGCGACCTGATGGACTGGGGTTTCGCTATGGCCGACGGCCGCCGCGAGTGGCACGATTCCGCTCCACTGCCGTGGGAAAAAGAATGCGAGCGCTTCTTCGCCGCCTTGAAAAAGTTTGACGACTATCTGGCGTCGGAAAAGCCGTTGCATGTTTCCGCGGAGAAATTGTTTCAGGGCCCGATCGCCGACGCGCTCACCCACATCGGCCAGATCGCGATGCTGCGGCGGATGGCCGGTGTTCCGGTGAAAGGCGAAAACTATTATGTCGCCGAAATCACGGTCGGGCGCGTCGGCGCGGATCAGGCGGCGCCGCGCAAGGAATTTGACTAGCAAGCGATTTCGAAAATGTCGGCCCAGCTTCAGCGCCGCATCCGGCGGCCAATTTACAGAAAAGAATTACGCCTGCCCGGCAAGCCCGTCATCCCGTCAACGTCCGCGAGTACAATCGGACCTAGAGGGCGACCTCTATGAGGGATCTGGCAGACGTCCTTGGCAGTTTTGGCAATCGCACAAACGATCTCTTGCGCGATGTCTGGAAGTTCACTCTTTCGCTCAATAACATCATTACCTATAGCCCGGTGGCATGGAACCACAAAGGGCTTGATCCGATCCCGTTCTCCAGGGCGATGTTGCGGCTCGAGGACGAATTGAAGTCTCTGTCGAGGAGCATCGTGGACGCTCAGGATAATCCGAGCGTGCCCGCGCTGGAGCGGTTGTACGAGAAGGTTGAACCCGCGTTCAGAGTCGTACTTGGCGAGGGGAAGCGCGAAGTCCAGCTGGCGGCGGATGCGATTAGCCTGTATCTCGAACAGCAACAGGTCCTGATCTTCACGTATACGGGGAAGACTTCCCTGGTGGTGCGGTCGTCATATCAAGATATCTTTCTGCGTCAACTGGCCAGCCATACGCTGGCGAAGCATCCCTTTCTCTCGAAGGAGTCGCTGGATCGCGCCGGCGTGGAGTTAAAGGCGTATGCGGAAGACTTTTTGCGGTCGCTGCAGCGGCTATACCAGACTGATGTGGAAGGGATCTTCCGGAATTATCTCTGCTTGCTTGTCGATATTCACGACGCCGTTTCCCAACATCCTCTACGGGTGCCTACCTATGAAGGGGTGCCGCACCGGCGGATTGCCCGCACCGATGCCGGCGTGGTGTCGGATTTCATCGGCAAGATGCGGGAGATGCCTGATCTCGAAGAGCCACAGCGTGCCCAGATTCTGACACTCCGCGACGCCGAGGGAAGCGCCGAGACCAAGCTGTACCGGAGACTTGCAGTCGCGCCGGACTGGGGCGCCGAACTCGGCCCGGTGGTGGCGTTCATGCATCAGCGCAACCAGGACCCGATTGCCAAATACAAGGTTTTTGAAGCCGGACTGCACGGGGAACTTGAGCCCGTCGAGATTGGTGAAGCGAAGAGCGATCAAGTCATCGATCAGGAGAAGAATGTAGCTCGACTGCGGACACTGCTCACCGCGTTTGTCAAGGGGAGCCATATGCCCTTCACTCTGCTCGAAGGAGAGGGTGGGGTAGGCAAGACACTCTCGCTGCAGGCGCTGGTTCGGGAGATCGATGGTTTGAAACTCGTCCTGATTTCTTCGGACCAACTCGGGCAGATCCGGGAGTATGCGCAACGCATGGCCGAGGAACCATGCCGGACCGTGCTCTACATTGACGACATGACCTTTGACCCGCGCCACTTTGAGAGCTTCAAGATTGGGACGCAAGGCATGAAACGGTTCTATGACAATGTCACGGTGGTGGCGTCGGCGAACCCGTCGTCATTGGCGCATCTTCCACCAGAAGTTTTGCGGCGCTGGCCGATACGGATCAAGTATGGACGTCCGAGTCTGGCAAATGGCGAGACGTTGCGCAAGGTGCTCCGGGCAAATTGCGACCGCGTGAAAATGGAGTATGCCCCCAGTTTCGCAAGCGCTTTCCGGAAGCAGCATGGAAGCGCGCTGAAGTCTCTGCCGCCGTCCGCGGTCTATGATTTCTTGCGGGAAGTAAAGCTGACGCGCGGATTGTAGTCACGATACCGCGCTCGCGTTGGGGAAAGTCAAAGGCGTTTACCACGGGGTGCACAGAGGACACGGGGGAAATCGGCGACTCATCAAGGTCGATCTTTCTGACGTACTACATTAGCGGCTACGCTACGTCCTTGGTCGGAAGGCGGGGGCTGAGTAAAATAGCTGGGTCGCGGCCTTACGAAGGCGCACAGGAGACTGAATGGCTTCCGGTGAAACGGCAAGTGGTGTCACGAGCGCGATGGCGCAGCTTCCCAAGCACAGAGTCAAGATCAAGAAGGCGGGGCAGCGCGCCTGCAACGAGAAAAACGAAAAGGGAAAATTCTGTGGCGGACACCTGAAGCGCTGGTTCTACAGCGCCGACGTGGTCGAACAGGAGTGCGGTTGCGTCGAGAAAGCCTGGGGAGCCGATGCCGAAGTGTATCGCTGCGAATTTTGTCAGACGCTCTACCTGCCCAGTCCTGGGGATCCACGTGGGGTGAACGTCGCCGGGACAGGCCAGATTTCGGTGTTCGGGCTAACGCTACCTCCCAAGGACGAGAAGAAGGCGTAGGTCGATATGTTTTCCTGCGACTAAATGGCCGGTGGGGTGCCGGCGGTGCCAGTGAACATTTCCGACCTCATCTACGACTGGAATACTCTGTATCCGAAGTCGCTGCATCCGCCGGGACCGGTGCGCCTGACGGATGAAACGCTGCGCGACGGTCTGCAATCGCCTTCAGTACGGGATCCATCCATCGCGCAGAAGATCGAAATCCTGCACTTGATGGAGGCGCTCGGGATCAACACGCTCGACCTCGGGCTTCCGGGAGCGGGTCCGCGGGCGGTCGAGCACGTGACGGCGCTGGCGCGCGAAATCGTCGCCCACAAGATGAAGATCACGGCGTACTGCGCCGCCCGGACGCACGAGAACGACATTCGGCCGATCGCCGAGATCGTCCAGCGAACTGGCCTGGCCATCGAGGTGGCTGCGTTTCTTGGGACCAGCCCGATCCGCCGCTACGCCGAGGGCTGGAGCAGCGACTTCCTGCTTCAAACCACCGAAAAGGCGGTCAAGTACGCGGTCTCGCTGGGCCTCGAAGTGATGTATGTGACCGAAGACACCACGCGGTGCGATCCGGAAACGGTGAAGCAGCTCAACTCGGCGGCGATCAATTTTGGTGCGCACGCTCTGGTGCTGTGCGATACGGCGGGACACGCGACGCCCATGGGCACGGTTGCGCTGGTCAAGTTCGTTCTGGAAGAGGTGGTCAAGCCTTCCAGCAGGAAAATCCGCATCGACTGGCACGGGCACTGCGACCGGGGACTGGCAACCGCCAACGCCATGGCGGCGTTAGTGGCGGGCGCGGACTGCATTCATGCGACCGCGCTTGGTTTGGGAGAACGCGTGGGCAACACCCAAATGGATCAGATGCTGGTGAACCTGAAACTCATGGGCATCGCGCCGTGGGATCGGCAGGATCTGACCAAACTCAAGCAATACTGCGAGGCTGTTTCCGCCGCGACCGGCATTCCGATTCCGGCGAACTATCCAGTGGTGGGTGAAGATGCATTCCGCACCGCAACCGGCGTTCATGCCGCGGCCGTCATCAAAGCGTATAAGAAAAGAGATATTGAACTTGCGAACAGCGTGTATTCCGGAGTGCCCTCGCACTACTTCGGCCTGGAACAGATCATCGACATCGGTCCCATGAGCGGGAAATCAAATGTTCTTTTCTGGCTGGAGCATCGCGGCCTTCCAGTAGACGACAAGGTTGTCGAACGCATTTACAAGCGGGCCAAGGCAAGCGATCACACCTTGACCGAAGCGGAAATTCTGGAGTGCCTGCAACCGGCGACGTANNACCGTCTCTCCCTCCAACTCTTTGGGCTCGGACTCCCGCTGCTGGTTGATGATTCTGGCGGCCGCGGCATATTCCTCTTTTCCCTCTTTCTCGCGTCCCATTTTCCGCAGCACCTGGCCACGCAAGTAATGCGCGCCGGCGTTTCCGCTGTCGAACCGGATCACCTGATCGAGTTCGGATAGGGCTGCCGCGTAACGCCGCTGGCGCTCTTCGATCCGAGCGAGGCCCAGGTGCGCGTTGGCCCCCTGGGGATCGAGCTTCAGCGCGCTGCGGTAATTCTTCGCCGCCTCGTCCTCGTTCCCGGCCGTCGATTCCATCGTTCCCAACTGCTCGTAGCTGAAGGGCAGGTCGGGTTCAATCGCGATGTCCTGGTGAAATTCGTCGCGTGCGCGCTCATAGTTCTGCTTGTGGACAAAGGCCAGGCCGAGATTGAAGTGGACGAAGGGCAGGTTCGGATCAGCCTTCGCCGCGGTTTCGAGTTCCTTCACGGCATCGTCGTACTCTCCTCGATTCAGATGCGCCTTGCCGATCAGCAAATGAAATTCGGGAGAANNCGCAACGTCGAGCACGTAGAGATAGTTCAGCTGGTCCGAGGCTTTTCCCCACAGGGGTTCGAGCGCGCGAATCGCATCGGTCCAGCGATCGTTGAAGAAGTAGCAAAGGCCCAGCAGATAGCGGGCCTGGTAGGAATCGGGCAACTGCCGCACGACCGACTCAAACGGATGGATCGCCCGCAAGAAATCGTTCTGGCGGAAATATACCAGCCCGATGTTCAGCCGGATACCCGCAATGCTGGGAGCAAGTTTCTCGGCCCGGTGCAGCATTTCGAGAGCCTGCGGCCATTGCTTACGGCGCATGTGAATCACGCCAAGGTTCGCGTATGCCCCGGCCACGCCGTCGTTGATCGCCAGCACCTGCCGGAAATCGCGCTCGGCTTCATCGAGCTTGCCAGCCTGGAGCGCAGCTTCCCCAGCTTCAAACAGCTTTTGCGGATCGCGCGCCGCCGCTCCAGTTCCAGCTTGCGCCGCGCTCTGCGCGCTGGCTCCACTCGGAAGGAGAAGCAGCAAGAGAACGGCGAAGATCATGCGCAAGCTTGACACTCGATTCATCGTCCTGTAGTGTCCGCCAGCAAGAGGCTAAATTCAAGGAGTCCATGGAATCTGCCGATTCGAAGCCTACGCGAAACGCCTCGGCGAAGTCCCGCCGGGTGTCGAGCTCCGAGCCCTCCCGCAAACGGTCCCAGTCGGCAGCGGTCACCATCCGCGACGTCGCCGAACGGAGCGGATTTTCATCGGCGACGGTTTCCATTGTCCTGAACAACGCGCCCCTGGCGCGCTACATTCCCGATACCACCAAAGAGCGCATCCAGCGCGCCGCGTCGCATCTCGGCTATCGTCCCAACTTGTTTGCCCGATCGCTGCGTGGCCGCCGCAGTCATACCGTCGGGGTCATGGTCTTCGACATGACCGACCCTTATTGCACGCTGGTGCTTCGGGGTATTGAAAACACACTCTTCCAGTCGTCGTATCTCCCCATTCTTACCGATGTACACAACGAGCGCAGCCGCTTTGAGCGGTATCTCGAGATGCTGCTGGACCGGCGGATCGAAGGCCTGGTCGTGCTGGCGAACTGGCTGTTTGTGGACATCAACGTTCTCGCCGATCTGGAGAAAAACAACATTCCCACCGCGACCGTCGGCCGCGATCTGAAGAACGACAAGATCAGCTCGGTGATCGTGGACAACACCGCGGGCGCGCGGGCGGCGCTGGAACATCTCCATTCGCTCGGTCATCGTAAGATCGCGTTCATCCGCGGCCCGCGTCAACTATCGGACACCGAACCTCGCTGGCGGGGAGTCCGCGCCCTGGCCCGCGAGCGCAACCTCGAACTGGACTCGCGGCTGATCGTCGACCTGCCAGAGTCTGGAGATCCGTTCTCAAGTTTCGAACAAGGCTACAAATTAACGGAGGAATTGCTGCGCCGGCGGCGTCCCTTCACGGCGCTGATGGCTTTCGACGACATGACGGCGTTTGGCGCCATTCGCGCGCTGGGCAAGGCGGGGATTCGCGTGCCCGAGCAATGCTCGGTGGTGGGCTTCGACGACGTTGCGCCGGCTGCCATCTATTCTCCCGCGCTGACCACGGTGCGCCAGCCCATGGAAGTTATGGGAACGGCCGCAGCGACCATCGTTCTCGACGCCATCAACGCCAATCTGGAAAAGAAGCCAACCCGCACCATCCATCGCCAAATCGTCCCGGAACTGATCGTGCGGGAGTCCACGCGCAGCGTAAAGTAGCGGCTGGGGACCGCAAGGCCTGTATTTTCGCTTGACACACACAGAGTCCTGAAGCAGTATTGATACGTTTTAATAAAGGCATTTCACGGTTTTTGAGGGTGGAACGCGGGAGGAGCCGGACGGGCAAACGTTCGGCGGCCCAGCAGAAACAAGAATCGCATCAAGCGCTGGATGGCCGGGTGGTTCCGGAGGTCCGGCGTTTGTGCTTCCCAGAAAAGGCGAGAGAGGTCAGCTATGAGAATTCGTCAGCTATGCGGAGTGGCGGTAGCGGTGTTCATGCTTTCGGCGGCATTGGTGCGTGCCCAGGACACAGCCTCGTTGACCGGAACGGTTCGTGACTCCAGCGGCGCCAGTGTCGTGAACGCGCAGGTTGCGGTCACCAGCGCGGAGCACGGAATCAATCGGGCAACGACGACAAATTCCGACGGCGATTACTCAGTTCCCGCGTTGCCGGCGCCTGGAACGTACAACCTGACGGTGACGGCACCAGGCTTCAAGAAGTATTCGGCGAGGGGCGTTGTCCTCGATGTCGCGCAGAAGGCGCGGGTGGACGTGGCTCTGCAAGTCGGCGCCGCGAGCACGGAAGTGACGGTCGAGGGGACAAGCGTGGCCCAGGTAGAAACGCAAAGCTCGGAAATGGCGGGCACGGTCACGGGCAAGGAAATCTCCCAGTTGGAACTGAACGGCCGCAACTTTACGCAGTTGGTCACTCTGGTTCCGGGCATCAGCAACCAGACGGGACAGGATGAGGGACAAGTCGGGATCACGGGAAGCGTTCAATACAGCATGAATGGGGGCCGCGTCGAATACAACAACTGGGAACTCGATGGCGGCGACAACATGGACAATGGGAGCAACGGCAGCTTGAACGTTTTTCCCAGTATCGACGCGATCGCGGAGTTCAAGGTGCTGACCTCGAACTACGGCGCGCAATACGGACGCAACGGCTCGGGGACGGTCGAGACCGAACTCAAGTCCGGGAGCAGCGCCTTCCACGGCGACCTCTACGAGTTTGTCCGCAACGATGATTTCAACGCCAAGAACTACTTCACACCTTCAGTGGCGCCGTACAAGAAGAACGATTTTGGCGGTACCATCGGCGGCCCGGTTTACATTCCCGGCGTTTACAACCAAGACAAGCAGAGAACGTTCTTTTTCTATTCCGAGGAATGGCACCGGGACATCGTCGCTGGAACAGTCTTCAACCAACCCGTTCCCTACAGCCAGGAACGTACGGGCAATTTCAGCGATGTGTGCCCGGATGGCAGCGGCTCGTTTGCCAACTGCCCGGTAGAACCTGCATTGCTCAACGGAGTTTCAAACCCGCTGGCTGGCCAGTATTTCCCGGGCAACCAGGTGCCCGTCTCCACCGTTGCTACGGCGCTGCTGCCGCTGATCCCGGTGGGGACCATCGATGCTCCCGGGGCGTCGGTTTACCTTGCGTCCCCCTCGCAGCCCACGAAGTGGCGCGAAGAACTGTTCCGCATCGATCACAACCTTACCGAACACAATCGGCTCTCCTTCCACTACGTCCACGATTCCTGGGATCAAGTCCAATCCTCCACTCTTTGGACGGGCAGCTCATTCCCGACCGTGCAAACCGACTTTAAGGGGCCGGCGGTCAGCTTGCTGGCGCGCCTTACGACCACGATTTCACCGACTCTGCTCAACGAGTTTGTGGCCAGTTACACGACCGACCACCTGGTGATGAAGTCGGTGGGCACTCCCTCGGCAACCGCGTGGCAACTTCCGCAGGGCGGCATTCCGGGGCTGGGCTACCTGTTCAACAACGGCTTTGGCGGGAAGTTGCCCACCATTTCCGTTACCGGCGGAACCGAGTACGGCGCGAACGGGTTCTTCATGGATCCGGCGGGTGAGTGGCCCGAGGGTCCCTATAACTCGAATCCGACTTACACCTATCGCGACAACCTGACTAAGATCATGGGGAAGCATAACCTGGCGTTCGGCGCTTACTTTGTCGCCGCGCAAAAAAATGAGCTCAGCAGTGTCTTGACCGACGGCCAACTCGGATTCGACACCGGCTCGACCGTGACTACAGGGAATCCCTTTGCCGACCTGCTGATTGGCAACATTTCAAGCTATTCACAAGGCAGCAACCAGGTGAAGTTTTATAATCGCTACAAGATTCTGGAGCCTTTTTTCCAGGACGACTGGCGAGTTACCCCGCGTTTGACTCTAAATCTTGGTTTGCGCGTCAGCCTGTTTGGCACCTATCGCGAGAAGTTCGGAAACGCTTATAACTGGGACCCGGCGGTTTATAGTGCGAACGCGGCCAGCGCGGCTCAAATCGACGCCGATCCAAGTTCACCCACTTATGGCGACCTGACGGGCGTTGGCAACCCTTATCTTGGACTGGTGCACTGTGGCACAAACGGCGTTCCCGTGGGGTGCTCCAAGGGACACCTGTTCAACCCCGCGCCGCGCATCGGCTTTGCCTTCGATCCCTGGGGGAACGGCAAGACAGCCATCCGCGGTGGTTACGGAATTTTCTTTGAGCACACCAACGGGAACGAGGCGAACACGGAGTCGCTGGAGGGTCAAACCTCGCAGCTCCTGCAAGTCGCATCAGCTCCGCCCAACATATCGGGCTATCAGAACATCGGGTCGGGAGGATCGGGCGCGACGGGGCCGCTTAGTTTTATTTCGATTCCCGATAAGACGACCTGGCCTTACATGCAGCAATGGCACCTTGACCTTCAGCGCGAACTTCCGCAACACGTCGTGTTCACCGTCTCCTATGTGGGCAGCAAGGGGACGCATCTTACACGGCAGAGCGACTTGAACCAGGTTCATCCGCTTTCGGGCACAAATCCGTATAAGGTTGGCGAGGCCATCGGTCCCAACGATTGCGCCAGTGGGACGACACCGAGCGGCGCCGTTATCCCGGGCTACAATCCCGACGGCGTCCCCGCCGATCAGAGCGGGGCAGGCATCAACATGTTCATTGCATGCGCCAACGACGCGGATTTTTTCCGCCCGTACTACGGGATTGGCAGGATCAATCGCATTGAGACAGCCGGGTCTTCGAGCTATCACGCCCTGGAGGTCTCGGCCCTTAGAACCATAGGCGGACTCACTTTGGATTTCTCCTACACCTACGCCCATGCCATCGACGATTCATCGGACAAGAACGATGTCGGTTTCGTGAATACGTACAACCCGGCTTCCAATCGAGCCAGTTCGACTTTCGATGTCCGGCACGCGCTCAATTTCACTTATGTCTATGATCTGCCGTTCTTCAAGAAATCCGGGCTCAGCCACACGTTCCTCGGTGGTTGGCAGTGGTCCGGCATTGCGAATTACTCCACCGGAACTCCCTTCAGCGTGTTCAACACAACCGCGCCCACCGATAGCGCCGGGGTTGGCAACGGCGTGGGGAGTGGTTCCTACGCGGATCGGGTCGGCAATCCCAAAGCGGATGTCCCGCCTTCCCCNNAATTCGCTGCGCAATCCCAGCCGCACGAACGTGGACATGGCGCTGTTCAAGAGCTTTGCGGTGACGGAGAGCAAGCATTTTGAGTTCCGGTTCGAGGCCTTCAACGTGTTCAACCACACCGAGTGGTTGCCGATTTACGGCGATGCCGGCTCGGGAGCGAACAATAACAGTCCCGGCAACAACGGATATGCGGGGCCCTATACCGGAGCGGGTTCTACTAATGAATTTGAGTTCCTGGGCGCCCATAATGCCCGGATCCTGCAACTGGGAGCGAAGTTCATCTTCT
>PMBA01000166.1:22098-22283 GCA_003152795.1 Acidobacteriaceae bacterium
TCCAGATCGGCGATCAAATCCTCGACATGCTCGAGGCCAACGGACAGCCGGATCATCTGCTCGGTGACGCCCATTTTTTTCCGCAGCTCCGGATCGATCATGTAGTGCGAGGTCAGCACGGGAATGGTTACGAGCGAATCGACTCCGCCCAGGCTTGGGGCGAGCGTAAACAGATTCAGGGCCTC
>PMBA01000459.1:0-2088 GCA_003152795.1 Acidobacteriaceae bacterium
TCGCTCAGAATGGCCGCATTTGTTCGCCGCCCTTGCGCGGACAGCAATTTTCAGTTCAGTCGCACTGGGTTCCGATGACAATTTCGCCTCCTGCGCCGATGTCATTGGTGAATTCGACACCACCCCAGTCCGCACTCAGCTTAAGATAAACTCTTGCCCCACGAGGAAACAGCTTGATCCGCATTGGTCTCGACGGCCGCGTCCTGATGCACTACGAGATGCGCGGATTCGCCCGCTATACCGTGGAACTGTTTCGCGCCATGAAGGAAATCGCGGGCGCCGGCATTGAACTGTATACGTTTTCGCCGGGTCCGATTGCTCCGGAATTCTTGGCCGAGTTGGAAATCAAGCCGGTGATCTTCCCCGCGCGGAGAGAGGTTCTGTGGGAGCAGGTCGAACTTCCGAAGCAGCTGCGGCGGACGCGCATCGACGTTTTCCACGCCACCGCGAACCGTGGGCTTCCGTACCGGCGGGTCTGCAAGTACGTCGTCACCTGCCATGACATTATCGATCGCCTGCCGGAATACTGCGCTGGCGAGCGCTGGCGCGGACGCTGGCGGAAAAGCTATGCGGATTTTGCGTCCCGTCGGAGCGCCGGCAAATACATCACCGTCTCCGAATTTTCGAAGCGGGATATCTGCCGGTTTCACGGTCTCGCGGCTGACCGCGTCGTGGTCATCTACAACGCCGCCAGCCGGCGCTTCTATGAGATGTTGCCTGCCGATGATATTGCGCGCGTCCGAGACAAATATCGCCTGCCGCCGGAATATTTTCTTTTTCTCGGCGGCTTCGATCGGAAAAAGAATGTGGGCGCGCTGGTCGATGCTGTCGCACTGATGCAGGACGGCCGGCTGCCGGGTGGCGCTCCGGCTCTGGTTCTGGCGGGTGACCGCAAATGGGATTTTGCCGATGTCGCGGAGAGAATTCGTGCGCTCGGCCTGTCCCAGCAAGTCCTCTGCCCCGGCCAGATTGCCGACGAGGATCTGCCTGCGATGTATCAGGGTGCGCTGGCCTTTGTGCATCCCTCGCGCTACGAAGGTTTTGGTTTGCAACTCGTCGAAGCGATGGCTTCCGGTGTGCCCGTCCTCGCCGCCGAGACCACCAGCCTGCCGGAAGTGCTCGACGGCTGCGGCCTCCTCTTCGATCCAGCAGATCCAGATTCGATCGCCAAGCAGATGGCGCGAATTGTTGGCGATCCCGCTCTGCGGGGCGCCCTGGCCGCAAAAGGCCGCCAGCGCGCCGGCTTTTTCTCCTGGCACAAAGCCGCGGAGCAGACCCTGGGCGTGTACCTGGAATTGCTTGGCCGAAGCGCTGACGTACGGCAAGAACTCGCCGCCACCATGTCGGAGCAGTCACGATGAGGATTGTCGTCGTCACTCCCGCCGTGCCTCATCCGTTTGGCGACACTGCGGCGCGCTGGTTCTACGTCCTGATTACAGAGTTGCTGGCGCGTGGTCATGAAGTCGTCGCGCTGGCCGCGACCGAGGAGCCCGACGAACGCGTGTCCGAGGCGAAGCAGTGGTTGTCGCAACATCACGGGCAACTCACGCTGCACTGCCATCGCCTCCAGGTGGATTCGGTCGCACTGCGCCGCAAGTGGCAAAATCTGGTGCGGCCGCGCAGTGAAATGCTCCAGGACTCGGCCCTGACCGGCCTGTTGCAGGGGGAATTGGCGAAAGGCTACGACGTGCTGCACCTGGAACAGATGTCCACCGGCTGGCTTGGCCTGGATGTGCCGCGCGCTCTGCTCAACGTCCACTTTTTCGACGTCATCGATTGGGCCGAGAAAAAGAACATGGGATTCGGCGACTACAAGGCGCTGTGGCAGGCGCGGCGCGCCACCCGCCATCTGCTTCGAGGGATTCCGAACGTTCGTCTGCTCACGCCGCGGCTGAAGGAAATGTCGGAGTCGATCAACCCCAGCGGCCATTATTGGGTTGTCCCCCTCGCCCTCGACACCGCACTGTACGCCATGCAACCGCCGGCGCCGGAACCGGTTGTCGGCTTGATCGGTTCCATGCACTGGGAGCCATCCCGCTCCGCCGCCGAGCGCCTGATTACCCGCATTTGGCCTCTGGTAAAGCAGGG
>PMBA01000459.1:2153-3725 GCA_003152795.1 Acidobacteriaceae bacterium
TGGGAAGGCGTCGAGGGAATTGAGTATCAGAATGGACGCGAATGTTGGGTTGCGGAAACTGACGCCGCGCTGGCCGGCAAAGTCTGCCGTTTGCTGGAAAACTCCGCGGAACGGCATCAGATGCGCGATGCAGCGCGGCATTTGATCGAAGAGCGCTACTCGCCGCGTCCCGTCCTTGATAAAATGATCCTGGTTTACCAGCAGATGACGGCCAGTCGATGATCGCCGTCCCCCGGGCTCATCCCCACGCATCTCTATAATTTGAAATACGCATTTTAAATATGTATCTGAAAAGCGTTTTCCTGATGGCTGCGCTGATGCTGCGCTTTCGCAATGGCCGAACTCTGGTCAAGCGGATGCGCGACGGCGAGCCGTGCGATGAAGTCGTGCTTTGGGATGGCACGCGCATCGCCCATCCCCCGGGGCGCGACGGACTGGTGGAAGCGCTCATGGAGGTGTGGCTGGAGCATGTCTACACCGCCGGGTTCTATCGGCCCGCGGACGGAGACGTGATTGTGGACGCGGGCGCCAATGTCGGAATCTTCACCATTCAGATGGCGCGGCAGAACCGCCGATGCCGGGTGGTTGCGCTCGAACCGGTCGCTGAAAACTTCAAGTATCTGGAAGCCAACGTGGCGCGAGCCTGTCCGAAAAATGTAACCTGCTGTGAAGTGGCTCTGGGCGCTGGGTTCAGCAAGGGACAGATGCAGGCGGCAGGTTCCCGGTCGCTGGATCACGTGCTGCATGTGGATGCGTCGGCGGCGGATGGCGTGCCGGTGGTGCCTCTTGCAGGCTTGTTCGATCTTGCCCGAACCGACCTTAGCCGCGCCGATCCTGCCCAAGCTGACGAGATTGATTTCCTGAAGGTCGATATCGAGGGCTCCGAACGCGATGTTTTTGCCGCCGCCTCACCCGCCCTGCTCGGCCGCTTCAAGCGCATCGCCATGGAATATCACGATCAGATCGTGCCCGGGACGCTCGAACTCTTGCGCCGCGTTCTTACTCCGACCCACGAGATTACGATTCGTCCATCGAAAATGGCCGGCTGCGGTATCCTGCTGGCGCGGCGCCGCCTTGCCGCTGTCGAACGTTCCATCGAACTCAACGCACTTCAATTGCGGGAATCGGAATCGGAATGAGCACGCGTGCCCCTTCGATGAAATCCTCGATGGCGGAATCGAGCGCCGGCAGGCTGACTCGCGTCCTCACCGTGCTGCCCGACTTCCCTTTCCCAGCTACGACCGGCCTTCACCTGCGCATGGTCAGCAACCTTGAACTCGTCCATCGGCTCGGCTGTTTCAGCGCGCTGCTTTATTTTTCCACCGAGGGCCGCGAGCCTGCGCCCGTCGAGTCCACACCGCTGGCGCTGATCTGCGATGAGGTGCGTCACGGCGGCCGCAGATTTCGGCACAGCGATTTTTCCACCGCTGCGCTGATCGGGCACAAGGTGGACTTCCTGGTGCGTGGCGCGCTCGGGCTTCCGGGCAGGCGTTATCCGTTCTCGACCTCCTACGACCGGATCGGCGCCGCTGAAATTATTCTGGCCGAGGCGCGAAGGGTCGAGGCGGATTT
>PMBA01000178.1 GCA_003152795.1 Acidobacteriaceae bacterium
TTCGACAATTTGAGTTTTCCGGAAGCAACCGTGCAATTGCGTCCTGGCGATGTGCTGGTGGCTTACAGCGATGGGGTGACCGAGCCGGAGAGCGATTATGGCGAATTCGGCGAGGAGCGGCTGATCCAACTGGTGCGCGAGAATCGCCATCTACCGCTGGAGCGCATCACTGAAATAGTCATCGCCGCCGTGGCCGACTGGATCGGCGACAACGAACAGCCCGACGATGTGACCCTGGTGCTGGCGCGGGCGCGGTGAGGGAGAGCCGGACGCTTCCCTGTTAAAGTGGCAAACCCGGTGTCGGCGGTTCGGCAGGCCACTTCTCGAAAGGCAGAGCCCCGTCACCACACGAGTTTTCCGCACATGAAAAACGCGGGAGGGATTTCTCCCTCCCGCGTCGTTTTGTGTCTCGATCAACTGCAGATCCCTCTCTTCGCTCGGGATGACAATTCCTAGTGAGCGAGAGACGATCTGCTTACACTAGCCCCTGATCCAGCATCGAGTTGGCGACCTTCAGGAAGCCCGCGATGTTGGCGCCGTTTACCAGGTTGCCGGGCGTGCCGTACTTCTCGGCCGTCTCAAAGCAGTTCTGGTGGATGGCGATCATGATCTTGTGCAAACGATCATCGACTTCTTCGCGGGTCCAGGAGATACGCATGCTGTTCTGCGCCATTTCCAATCCGGAGGTGGCGACACCGCCGGCATTGGCGGCCTTGGCCGGTCCGTAGAGGACTTTGGCGTCCAGGAACGCTTTGGTGGCTTCGAGGGTGCTCGGCATATTGGCTCCCTCGCTGACGACCTTAACGCCGTTCTTGATGAGGTTCGCCGCGTCTTTCGCGTTGATCTCATTCTGAGTGGCGCTCGGGAAGGCGCAGTCGGCCTTGATGTTCCACAGCCAGTTGTGATCGAGCTTCCGGTCGGTAGCGCTGTAGATGGCCTTCTTGAATTTGTCGGTGTACTCCTTGATGCGGCCGCGGCGATTGTTCTTCAGCTCCATGACAAAGGCGAGCTTGTCGCGGTCGATGCCGTCGGCGTCGTAAATCGCGCCGTCGGAATCGGACAGGGTAACCGGCTTCGCGCCCAGATCCAGCAGCTTCTCGACGGTGTATTGGGAGACGTTGCCGCTGCCGGAGACCAGGCACACTTTACCTTCCAGTTTGTCTTTGCGGGTCTTCAGCATTTCCTCGGCGAAGTACACGCAGCCATAGCCGGTAGCCTCGGGACGAATCAACGAACCGCCCCAGGCCAGGCCCTTGCCGGTGAGAACGCCGGTGAATTCATTGCGCAGCCGTTTGTATTGGCCGAACATGAAGCCGATTTCGCGTCCGCCCACGCCGATGTCGCCGGCGGGAACGTCCGTGTCGGGGCCAATGTGNNCTTGCCTTTGGGATCGAAATCGGAACCGCCCTTACCGCCGCCCATGGGCAGCGTCGTGAGCGAGTTCTTGAAGACTTGTTCGAACGCCAGGAATTTCAGGATGCCGAGGTTCACCGAGGGATGGAAGCGAAGTCCGCCCTTGTAAGGGCCGATGGAGCTGTTCATCTCGATGCGGAAGCCGCGATTGACTTGCACTTTCCCCTGGTCATCAAACCAGGGCACGCGGAACATAAGAACCCGTTCGGGCTCAGTAATGCGTTCCAGGATCTTGGCTTCGTGATACTCCGGGTGGCGCTCCAACACGGGCCTCAAGGACTCGAACACTTCGAGCACGGCCTGATGGAATTCTGGTTCTGCTGGGTTTTTCGCTTTAACCAGGTTGAGAATCTGGTTGGTGTAGTCCGCCTTGGAATGATGCTTGGGCGGTTCCATGACAGTCATAGACTTGCCTCCGAATTTTAAGTAACGAACGGATTATCAAAACAGGACGCCGCAAGAATTGCGACTGGAGCAATTAGATGCCTGGAGGGGAGGCTCTGCCGTGATTGGCGTCACCCCGTTTCGTGATAATTGGGCACAAGGGTGTGAGCGTATAACACCATGCGCAGGACACTGTAACCCCCGCCGTATGTGTCCATTAGCGCGCCCATAGGTTACTTCTTGCCGGCCGGTTTTACAACCGTCACCTGGGCCGTCACTTGCTGGCCTTTTGCCATGCCACCAACGATGACGAGGCCACGGTGCGTAACCAGCAGGCCGCGATGATCCATGGTGGGCTCAGGGGTGTTTTCGCTGACCGTTTCCCATTGGCCGCTGTGGACATTAAAGGCGAAGGTGACCGGCGAAGGCTCGGCCGGCTGTCCGTTATAGCCGATTCCGTTGTAGTTGTAGGGAGTGTCGGTTCCTCCAGAGAAATAAATCCTGCCAGCCTTCTTTTCCAACGGCCCGGCTCCTGCCGCGATGCGATAGCGGGCGTTGCCGGGATGGGCTGGAAGCTTCGTCCATTCAATTTTCGTGATGTCGGCCTTCTTCGAATTTGGGATTTTGCCGATCCAGCATTCGCTGGAAGCGATGTACCTGGGATTGGGGCCGCTGGGGTTTTTGTAGGCCCCGTCGACATAGACGATGGTATCGCCGATGATGGCGCCGGCATGACCGAACACGGGCGTGCCGGGGATCGGAGTGGCCTGCATCCAGGTATCTTTGTCGGTATCGTAGATCTGCACATTGCGCACCGCGTCACTCTTTAATCCAGACCAACCGCCGATCAGGAAAATGTAACGGTCGCGATAGACGGCGGCCACCGTGTCATCGACGGGCACGGGAACGTCCTTGCCGCGATAATAGCGATTTTCAACCGGAACAAAGACGTTCAGGTCCGACACTGTCGTCTCTCCCCCTTGCGCGTCGAGGACGTAGCCTCCGAAAATGAAGACCTGCTCGTGGAGCGCGACCGCCGACGCCGCCAGTCGCCCGGCTACACCCGGCACGGGACGCATTTCCGTCCACTTGCCCGTGCCCGGATCCATTTCGTAAGCGCTGGCGGTGACTGCGTCCCAGGTTTTTTTCGGACCGATGCCCATGAAGGAAAAAATCCTGGGGCCACCCTGATCATGCGAAACGGCAACCGCATTGTTCGAGACTGGCGCAGGGAGCGGGCTGAGCTTGGGCTCCTCGGCGGAGTGAAGGCGGGTGGTGAGAAGAAGAAGGAACACTGCCGGGAGCAATTTGGCCGAGACTGATTTCATCGCTGAAATGATAGCAGCCCCGCGGGTGGAGAGCCGGGCGTTGCTCGGAAGGCGGCTGTGGTCACAAGAACTCTGGCTCGCCGCAGAAGGAGCGCGCCTCAGAACCAGGTACGCTGGCGGTATTCGCGATAGGCATCGCCGAACTTTGCTTCCAGCACCGCCGCTTCGCGGCGGGCGCGGATGATCTGCATTGGGATGAGCACCAGCAGAACGGCCAGCAACTCAGGCCGCCCCACGATGAGCGCCAACCCAATCAAGAAGATCATTCCGAAGAGATAAATAGGATTGCGGATCCGCGAATAAATGCCGCTGGTCACCANNGCGAGGCCGATCAAGGCAAGCAGCAGACCGATCAAGCGCGCCGGCCCATGCGAACCCGGAGCGAACCGAAATACCCAGCCGAGAGCACACAGCCCCGCGACCAAGGGCAGCCAGACGCGGAATATCGTGCCACGATCCATTGGTATTATTTCTACTCCACTTTGCGGGAAAACAGTGGGGAGCGGTGGCACACAAACCGGTACGACACAAGTGATTCAGACGGCGGGATAAATCTACGGAATTTTGTACTCTTGCACGTTTCGCCCTTCAGTTACTCATATATATAGTAGCCATCGCATGGCTGGAACGGTCGGCATTGCCGTTTGGACAATGAGTACGCTGGCATTTCACACCTACTACCTGTTACTGTTTCCCGCGCATTCAAAGTTGTTTTTTGCAACACCTTTCAATCAGATTAGTCGGCAAGATAGAGGCAGCAGGCAGAACGGTAGTTCAAGACGCAACATTTCGCGCACTTCACGATAGCAAGTGACCGTCGAACACAAGTTCACGCGGGATCAAGCGGGTATCGACAGCTCAGGTAACCCGCATCACTGATTCGAAACACTCAAAGACAAATCATTGAAGAGAATGGCTGTCTCTTTGGTTAAGTGATTGCTTGACGAGAATGCCAGACGAGCGCGACAAGTCATGTTTTGTTTCTTGCATGCTTCTGGCGGGCGGTCTTTGCCCAACAACTCGTACTGACAAATGCAACCGGCAGGATCTTTACTGCCCAGGAGTCATCTGATGAAAAAGTTGGCGTTGTTTTCGCTTCTTATCTGCCTGGCGGCAGCGCGTCTCGGGGCGCAGGAAGCAACTGGATCCATCAACGGCACGGTTTTCGACGCGCAAGGCGCAGCGGTGGTCAACGCGGATGTTTCCATCACCGATCCTTCTACCGGCTTTAACCGCACGACGGTTACCGGAGCAACCGGAAACTACAGCATGCCGCTGCTTCCGCCGAGTACTTATATTCTGCGAGTTCATGCTCCGGGCTTCTCCACCGTGGAACAAAAAGGAATCGCATTGCGGGTCGGCCAAGTCCTGACCATCAACGAAACGCTAAAGGCCGGCGGCGGCAGTGAAATTGTGGAAGTCACTTCCCAGGCGCCTCTCATCGAGACTTCGAATTCGGAGGTCGTCGGTTCGGTATCGCCCGCGGAAGTTTCCAGCCTGCCGCTGCTGGATCGGAATTTTGCCGGGCTCGAAACCCTGGTTCCCGGTGTGCGCCAAGCCGAAGGATTCGATCCTACCAAGACGCGCGTCGGAAACATCAGCGTAAATGGCGGCGATGGCCGCCAAGTCGACACCAACGTTGACGGTGGCGACAACAAGGACCTGGTGGTCGGCGGCATGGTGCAGAATTTCACCATGGAGGGCATTCAGGAATTCAACGTGGTCACCGATCACTACACGGCGGAAGCCGGACACTCGGTCGCCGCGGTGGTCAATGTGGTAAGCAAGTCGGGGACCAACACGCTGCATGGTTCTCTGTTCGGGCTGTTCCAGAATAGCGCGTTGAACAAGAACGACTACTTCACTCTGAAGGGTTGTGAAGCCGGCGGCATCTCCGACAGTGATTGTCCCAAGGCGCTGCTGCACAAATATCACTACGGCGGTTCGATTGGCGGCCCAGTTATCAAGGACAGGTTCTTCTTTTTCGGGGCCTACGAGCAGAAGCGGGAACCGGGCGCGCTGACGGTTGATCCGGCCACGTTCGCCGACTTGACTACGTTCGCCACCATGACGCAGAGCCTTCCCGGCGGCCCGTACGCATTCCCAGTCAAGACTCTACCTTCGCCGTACATTGACAATCTCGCAACCATCAAGCTGGATTACAAGATCAACGACCGGCAGAACTTGTCGGTTCGCTATGGGCGGCAAAAATGGACCGCGCCCAACGACCAACTGGGAAACCCCTTCATCACCGATGGTACGCAGTCGAATTCCGACATCAACAACTTCCACGATCTGACCATTTCCCACAATCTCACCCTGTCGACCAACAAGGTCAATTCGCTCAATCTCCACTTCCAGGATATGGTCAACACGATTCCGCAATCGCCGCTGAACACGTTTACCTATCCGGTGGTGGGCGGGGGCACGGTCACGAATCCCAACATCCTGCTTGCGGACGGATCGAGCGTCGGTATCAACGCCAACGTTCCACAGCAAACTTTGATTCGAAAATATCAATTTCGCGACGATTTCAACTGGATGCATGGCAAGCACAACATGAAGTTTGGCGGAAACGAAATCTACTTTGCCAAGATGGGTGGTTACTTCTACTCGCAGCTGGGCTATACCATTTCTCTGTGGGACAATCCGGCTTGCATCGCCGCCAACAATTGCGACACAACAGGATCGGGCGGTTTGTACCCGGCTGGCCTGGAAACCCCAGGAGCGGTACAGGACATCCTGCTCAATGGTGGGAGCGGTTCGACGGCGCAACCGCCATGGCACTCGCTGGGTCTTTACTACCAGGACGACTACAAGGTGACTCCGCACTTCACCGTGAATCTAGGGCTGCGGTGGGATGCCAACCTCCACTTCCTTCAGTCGCAACTGGGGAGCAGCCTGACCGACAGCAATAAAGGAATCTGGGACCTTCGTCAGGTGCTGGCGAGTCCCAACTTCCCAGCCAGCGACCCGGGCGCGCAACGCATCGCCGAAATCGTAGGCAACGCCAGCGACCTGCAGCGCAGAACTGCCGATCTAAAGGAATTTCAGCCGCGTTTCGGCTTCGCCTGGGACGTGACGGGTAATGGAAAGCACTTGATCCGTGGCGGTTATGGCATTTCGCGCGACCAGATCTTCCAGAACATCACGCTTTGGTCGATTCAACAATCCCAAGCCACCATCTACCAGGCCGTGTTCGAAGCGACGGGATCCGCTGCTCCCGGACTGGGTTGCACGGAAACTGGCACCGGTCCGGTTGCCGCTTGCACTTTCCGTTTCGGCGTCGATCCGCTGCCAGTGCCGCCGGCAGCAACCATCGACCTCGCCTTCGGTGCCACTCCGCGACTCACCAATCCCAGGATCACCGATCCCTGGTCGCAACAGATGTCAGTCGGGTACGCGTGGCAGGTTTCCCCGGATTACGCTTTTTCGGTGGACTACCATCACATCCTGGGCACTCACGAAGAGCGGGTGCTGAACATGAACCCCACGATCGGGACCGTCTGCGACCCGAACTTCGGCGGCGATCCTGCGAATCCAAGGTGCGTAAATGGTACGGGCACGCGCCTGATGGATTACGTATTCGCCACCACTGGAGTGCCTTGCGCGGGCGATCCCGTCAATTGCCCTGGGGGCGTCGGTGGCCCGGGGCGCTTTAACAAAATTTACGACTACAGCACGAACAACCGGTCCATGTACGACGGCATCAACATACAGATCCGGCGTCGGATGACTCACCACTTTACCTTCCAGGCAAGCGATGTGATTTCCTGGTCACGGTCCTGGGGCGGCTTCCCGGTGGCATCCTACGGCGGAAGCGGGTTGGCCGTTACTCCGGAGCAGCAATTCCAGCCCAACGAGTTTGGCCCGACGAATTACGACGAGCGCAACCGGTTCGTCTTCAGTGGCGTTTTCCAACTGCCGTTTGGGATTGGATTGGCGCCAATCTTTCAAGCTGCGTCGCCTCGGCCTTACAGCTTCCTGGCCGGAACCGATGTCAACGGTGACGGCCGGGTCATCATTGACAGGGTTTGCGAGGGCAGCACCCTGGCAGCGCCGATCACCACTCCAGGTTGCACGATGATCAAGCCAAACACCCTGACTGGTAAGGCTTACGTCGAGATGGATCTCGGCGCCGACAAGTCGTTTAAACTCGGCGAGCGAGCCAAGTTGACGATCAATTGGCAGTTCTACAACCTGTTCAACCGCGCCAACTTCTGCAACAGCTACGAGCAGAGCGTCTCAGCAGGCAGCACCTTCAATACGCCGCGGTCATATTGCGGCGGTCCAAGCAATGCGGCTTTCGGCGGCGTTTCCGGTTACGGGCTGGCGGCAACCAAGTCGCTGACCAGTCAGTTCGGCTTCCGGTTCGATTTCTGAGATTTTCGGATTTCGGATGTGCTTTCCTGGGCGCTCGCAAGAGCGCCCAGTTTTTTGGATGCATGCCGACTTGGATGCATGCGGGCAATGACGGCGCATCTGCGGACGATTATGCTACGCTGATCGCTCATGAGACGGTTGGCCATTCTGTTTGGCATCCTCTGGCTTGGAACTGTCTGGCCTGGAACCGCAAGCTGGGCGCAGGCCGTTCCGGCACGAAATTCTCCTCCCGACGTTTTTCTTATCACCATCGATACCCTGCGCGCCGACCACGTCGCCTGCTATGGATACAAGCAGGTCGAAACGCCCGCACTCGACGCGCTCGCTGCCGATGGTGTCCGCTTCACCCATGCCTTCACGCACAGCCCGATCACCAACACTTCGCATACTACGATCCTCACCGGGTTGCTGCCCAGCGTGCACGGTGTCACCGACTTTGGCGTGCCTCTCTCGCCGCAGCATGTAACCGCGGCGGAGTTGCTGAAGCAGCACGGCTACCAAACTGCGGCTTTCATCGGCGCCGTGATTCTCGACAGTAATGCACTCGCTCCCGGCCTGGATCGCGGCTTCGATTTCTACGACAACTTTCCCAAGACTGACGGCAAAGATGCCGATGGCAAGAACAAGGAGCGCTGGGGACGCGTCGAACGCCGCGGCATGGAAGTCGTCGAGCACGCCGAAGCGTGGTTTGACAAACACCGCACCGGACCTCACTTCGTCTGGGTGCACCTGTTCGACCCGCACGATCCCTACGAACCCCCGCCGCCATTCGCGGAGAAATACAAGGATCATTTGTACGACGGCGAAATCGCCTATGCGGATTCCGCGGTCGCCCACTGGATTGCCTTCCTGAAAAAAGCCGGCGTCTACGACAACGCGATCGTCATAGTCACGGGCGATCACGGCGAAGGCCTGGGCGAGCATGGAGAAGAGACTCACGGCCTGTTTCTCTACGACTCGACGCTGCACATTCCGCTCATTCTGAAAACGCCCCTGAAAACTTCAGCGGCCGCACATCACGTGGCCGTGATTGATGCCGAGGTGCGCACGACCGACATCCTTCCCACCATTCTTGCGGCAACCGGCGTGGCTGCACCGGCGGAACTGAATGGCGAGTCGCTCGTTCCCCTCATCGAGCAGACGCCCAGCGTCCCGGCGCCGCCCGATCGCGCCCTGTTCGGCGAGACCGACTATCCCCTCCGCTGGGGATGGGCTTCTCTGCGCGCCTTGCGCACTGGGAACGCCAAGCTGATCGAAGCTCCCCGGCCCGAACTCTACGACCTGCAAGCCGATCCGAAGGAACTGAAAAATCTCTACGCTCCCGACAGTTCGAAAGTGCAGGCCATGCAGGCCGAGATGGCAAAGTGGAAAGCCAAGCTCCCGCCGCCGGGTACCACTGCCAAGCCCGGAGAAAGCCTGCCCGATCCAAAAGACAAAATCGAAGTGCAGAACCTGCTGCACAACGCGATGCTGGCCGGCGACGATAATCGAGCGAGTGACGCGCGCCAGTTCCTCGAAAAAGCGGTGCAACTGGACCCCACATCTGCGACCGCGCTCCGCCAACTGGGAGAAAGCGAACTTGCAGCTGGAGACTTCACGAAGGCATCGGTCCACTTGAAGCGCGCGTGTGAAATGCGGCCCGAGGATTCCACCGCCGCGTTCGAAACAGGCGAGGCGATGGAGAAATCCGGCGATTGGTCCGGGGCGCGGAATGCGCTCGAATCAAGCCTGAAGCTTCAACCCAGCCAAGTGCCCGCGCGGCTGCTGCTGGGCCACGTTTACCTGCAACTGAAGGACGCGAGGAACGCTGCCGACCAGTTCGAGGCAGCGCTGCTGGCAGATTCGAACAACAGCGAAGGCCGCCTGGGACTGGCCGAAGCGCAAATTCAGCAATCCGATTTTGCGGCTGCCCTGCCCGATCTCGAGGCGTTCACGAAGTCCGATCCGCGAAACGCCGCTGCCCTGCGATTGCTGGCGCGAACCTATCGCGGCCTCGGCCGGGAGCGGGACGCCAAACGCGCTGAAGAGCAGGCCGCGGCGGTCGAGAAGAAGTAATCAAAGAAATCCGCTGCGGCTCGGCTTCGCCGCGCTCATTTATATTCCTTTCATATTCCCGCTGTATGCTAGCTTGTTTGCAGTTAGCAACTGCTGTCGAAGCGCGCGAGTTTCCATGGCCCGAAAACAACCGTCTCCGTCGTCACGAACAAAGCGGCGCCCGACTTCGACGCGATCTCGAGCAACGGAAGCTCGCCCTCGCGCGCAGGCCCGCAATGAAGATCTGGCTGAAGATGAACTGACGGCTCTGGTCGTCCGCGGCTGCCTGATTGCCCGCGACGCGGTCTTCAATGTTCGCGACTATCTAGCCGACGGTTCGCGCCTGGCTTTTCTGGCGATCAAGGATTGCGAAAAAGAACTCGACCAGATCGAGCGCAAGATTGACGACCAGTTGCCCGAAGCCATCACCCGCGTGGGAGAAGCCAAGGCGCGTGAATTGCTCGCGTGTCTGAAGTTCATTACCGACCTCGAACGCATCGGGGACCTGGCCTACAGCGCGGTGATGCAACTGCAATCGCGCCGAGAGAAATTGCCGGCCGCGGATTCCCGCCAGCTCATCGAGATGGCTGCTCTGCTTTGCGAAATGCTGGAACAGGTTCATCAGGGATTCCTCCAGCGTGACGTGTCGCACGCGCAAACCGTGCTGCAATCCGATCCGAATGTGGACCGCTTGTGCCATTCCTTGTTTCAGAGGCATCTCGCGGAGCCGAACACTCCGAGCGGCCAGCAGAATTTCGATATCCTTCTCGCCGCCCAGGCGCTGGAGCGCATTGGCGATCACGCCAAGAATCTGGCGGAAGAACTCTACGGCCTATCCGAAGGGCGCTCGCTGCGTCACAATGCCAGAAAGCTCTCGACCGCCTGACAGACTCTGAATAAGTGCCGCAGCCCCTCAGTTTGTCATCCTGAACGAAGCGAAGGACCTGCTTCGTCCCAGCTGACCCTGCGATTCAGGCCCCAGTTAGCCGCGTATGCGTCAATGAAAATCGTGCGAGGCGGTCTCCGCCCGCGTGATGCGCAGCGGCGAGACTTTTTCCGCCCGGATGTGAATCACGTTGTCCTGATTCTGGAGAATTCCTTCGATCATCAGAAAGCGTTCCGAAATCAGCAGCACCCGATTCTTCTGCAACAGATCGGGAGCGACAATCGCATTGGCAATTCCTGTTTCATCTTCCAGGCTCATGAACATCATTCCCTTGGCCGTCCCCGGACGCTGGCGGGCAATCACGCATCCGCCGATGCGCAATCGGCGTCCATTCGGAAGGTGCGCCAGATCGGACGCGCAATAAACCCCCATTGTTTTCAACTCTGCCCGGCGGTACTGCATGGGATGCGGCCCGACCGTCAGCCCGGTAGCGCGAAAATCCGCCACCAAACGCTCTTCGTCCGTCATGGCCGCCAGCGGAGATTCCCCACCAATTTCCGGCAATTCATCCAGCAACGGCCCCGACCAGCGAACCGCCCGCTCTACCTGCCACAGCGCCTCGCGGCGATGAAACAGCTTTTCACCACGGAGACACGGAGACACGGAGGAATTCTTTTGATTGAGAATTTCATTCAACGCTCCGATCTCCGCCAGCGTCGTCAACTCATCCTTGCGCAACTCGGGCACGCGGCGAGCCAGATCCTGAACCGACGCAAACGTCGCCAAGCTGCGCTCCCGAACCAAAGCCTGTCCCGCCGGCTCGCGCAATCCACGCGCATATTTCAAACCGAGGCGCACGGCAAGATTTTCTCCGCTCGGCACGGCATAGCTTTTACTGGCAACTGGCAACTGGCGACTGGCAACTGTTTCTAAACTGCACTTCCAATCCGACCGCGTCACATCCATGGGCAGCACTTTCAATCCGTGCCGCTGCGCGTCTTTCACAATCGTCGCGGGATGATAAAAACCCATGGGCTGATTGTTCAGCAACGCGGCCGTAAACGCAGCCAGGTAATGGCATTTCAAATAAGCGCTGGCATAGGCAATCAAGGCAAAGCTGGCGGCATGAGATTCCGGAAATCCATAAAGAGCGAACGAAGTAATCGACTGGATGATCTGCTCCTGCGTTTCGCCACGGATTTCGTTGCGCGTCATACCGGCGCGCAGCTTTTCTTCGATCACTTTCATTCGCGCCTCGGAACGTTTGAAGCCCATGGCGCGGCGCAACTCCTCCGCTTCGCCGCCGGTAAAGTTGGCGGTGATCATGGCCATGCGCAGCAACTGCTCCTGAAACAGGGGCACGCCCAGGGTGCGGCCCAGCACGGCTTCAAGCGACGGATGCGGATACGTGACCTCTTCTCTGCCCTGCCGTCGCTTGAGAAATGGATTGACCATGTTTCCCACGATCGGTCCGGGCCGTATGATCGCCACCTGCACCACGATGTCATAAAATTTCTGCGGCTTCAGGCGCGGCAGGCACGCCATCTGCGCCCGGCTCTCGACCTGGAACATGCCCACCGTGTCGGCTTTTTGCAGCGTGGAATATACGGCGGGGTCGTCCGCTGGAAGATGCGCCAAGTCCACTTCTTCCTTGTAATGGTCGCGAATCATTTGGAGAGAATCCTTCAGCGCCGCCATCATGCCCAGGCCCAGCAGATCGACTTTGATGATGCCCATGTCGGCGCAGTCTTCTTTATCCCACTGCACCACCACGCGGCCCGGCATGGAAGCGGGTTCCAACGGTACGACCGAATCGAGACGGCCTTCGCAGATAACCATGCCGCCCGAGTGCTGCCCTAAATGCCGCGGCAGATCCTGCGCGGCCAGACACAGCTCGAAATATTTGCGGATGCGCGGATGGGTAAGATCGAGTCCGGCATCGCGCAGACGGTGATCGAGCGCATCGTTCTCGTCCTTGAATTCCCAGGTGGCCACGGCCGCGGAAATCCGCTTCAGCGTCTCCGCATCGAATCCCAGCGCCTTGCCCATTTCGCGCGCGGCCATGCGATTGCGATAGGTGATGACGTTGGCGGTCATGGCCGCTCCGCGTGGTCCATAACGCCGATAGACGTACTGGATCACGCGTTCGCGCTCGTCACCGCTGGGCAAATCGAGATCGATGTCGGGCCACTCGCCGCGNNATCCGCGGCCCTGCGCCAGAATGTTCCGCTCGCGGCAGAAGCGCACCAGGTCCCACACGATCAGAAAGTATCCGGCAAGCTTCAGCTTTTCAATCAAGCCCAACTCGCGCTCGATCTGCCGGCGCGCCCGCTTCTTCAGTTCCGCCTCCGCCCGCCCATACCGGCTTTGCATTCCTTCCCGCGTGCGCTCCCGCAGAAACGACATCATGCTCTCCCCCTCGGGCACGGGATAACGCGGAAACTCGTATCCCAGATCGTTCAGCGTGAACTCAAGCCGCGAGGAAAGGTCAACCGTGTTGGCGATGGCATCTGGAACATCCGCAAAGAGCGCCCGCATGGCCGCGGGAGATTTGAGATAGCGCTCCGCATTGCGCGCCAGCAGACGTCCGGCAGTGGCCAGCGTGCGATGATGCTGCAGGGCGGTGAAAGCATCCGCCAACTCGCGCTCCCGAGGCGTGGCATAATTCACGCCATTGGTCGCGAGTAGCGGCAGTCGCAAAGCTGCCGCGATCTCGACGGCAACCCGGTTTCTATATTCTTCCTGGCGATGAAAATGCCGCTGCAATTCAACGTAGACATTCGACCGCCCAAACATTTCCGCCAGTCGCTTCACCGCTTCGAATGCCGCCTGCGGTCCACCTTGCTTGAGCGCCGCAGCCAACGGCCCTTCCTCTCCACCAGTCAGGCAAATCAGACCGCCGGTATGTTCAATCAAATCCGAACTCGACGCGCAGGCTCCTTCTTTGCGCCCAACACGCAGTTTCATTTTCGTAATCAGGCGGCAGAGATTCTGATATCCAGCGCGCGAAGCGGCTAGCAGGGGGAGACGAAACTCACCACGAGGGTGTGCCGGTGGCGAAAATGCAGTACACGTCACTTCCGCGCCAATATGCGCTTTGATCTCCGCTTTTTTTGCGGCCAGATGAAAGCGCGGCGAGCCGTAGACTCCATCGCGATCGAGCAATGCCATCGCCGGCATTCCCAGGTTCGCACACACCGCGATCAGTTCCTCGGGAATGGAAGCCCCTTCGAGAAAGCTGAACGCGGAGCGGGAATGGAGTTCGATGTACATCGGTTCTCAGTTGCCAGTTCTCAGTTCCCAGTTCTCAGTTCTCAGTTAGCTCCCGTAAGACTGGGAACTGACAACCGGCAACTGGCAACTGCTCTTAGTCATAGGTTCCTTCTACAAACCAGTTTCCACTTAGCTTGTCCTGTACTAAGCGAAACAACACGATTCCAGTTTCGGCGGCGATGGCGATGTCCCACTCCTCGCGCGACCAGCCTTCCTGTTCCGACCAGTCGCCGGAAGAGCGCCAGGGGCCGGCAGTCCAGACGATTTCACCGGCAATGTTTTCGCGCTCGAGGCATCGCATCCGCACCGGCTTCGCTTCGCGCAAAGTTACCGTCGCGCCCAGCGGCGGACGAAACATGCGCAGCGCGATTACCGCGCTCATTTGTTCCTGGGCCTTCTCTTTCGCGTTTTGCCCCAGCGTTTCGTCAACTCGGCACGCACTGTCATTTTCTTGCACGGACATACCCTCCTTTCGGTTTGCAGAGTGCTTCAGTTCCGGCTGCGCGGGCGCAAAATGGCGCACGGCAAACGCGCCTTCACGATGCGTGTCCAGTAATTCCACCGACCCCACTCTTCCCTCGCCGACAATGCCCGCGATGCGCCCCAGCGTCAGTTCCAGTTTTTCGGGCTCGGGAAAAACCGGCTGGAACAATCCACTCTGCATAGCTCGCGGACGCGCTGGCTCCGCCGACAAATGAACCTTCACGATGGGCGCGCCCGGCGGATGCGCCTGCAAATCAAGCTGCAACAATTTAAGAAATACCTTCGCGTCCAGCATGGGCGTCGGGAACCGCAGCGCGCGGGTGAACGTCCGGTTCAGCGTTCGGCCGGTCGACGCGCAATCGTTTTGCTGCGTCACTGCGAGTTCCAGCTTCAGCTGCAACTCCTGCACTGCCAGAGCACGCGCTCCCAAGCGCGCGCACACTTGCTCCAGCATGCGGTTGAGTAAAAATGCCAGCGGTTCCAGCAGCACAATGGGATATTCCAGTTCCACACTCTCGGCAAAAATCAGACGGGGTTCCAACACGCGCAAGTTGCGCGACGCCGCGCCCCGGGCCAGCTTTTGCAGACGGATCCCCTGTTGTCCCAGGCGCTCGCTGACGGGAATTTGGGGAAGAGCGGCCAATGCGCGCAGCTTGCGAATGCCCCAGCGATCAAAGGTTTCAACCCAGCGTGCGGCCTCCGCCACCTCGGAAGAAAAGCATTCCAGCAGCACTTCCACCGGCAGATCTCCCAGTCGCCCGGCTTCGCGGCCTTCGGGAATCAAGGTCACGCCGGGAAAACCGCGGGCGCAGAGCAAAGCAGCATCCGGATTCGCGGCCACGGCAATGTTGGCTTCCAGTCCCATCTGCGAGACCCGCTCGGCCAGATCGCGGGCAATTTTCGGCAGCGGACCGAGCAACGGCTCGAGCCTGGCGAGGTTCAGCAGCACGATTCCGGGCGACGTGTCTTCGACTTCCGGAGAAAACGATTGCGCACAATCCAGCAACGCGGCGTGGGCCGATGTCTCCTGCGACTCCGAGCGCGCACGCATCACCAGGTTCTCCCACGCTTCCAGTTGCGACCTGGTCGCGCCTACATCAACGCCCGATTGACGCGCTCTTTCGTTAAGCGCAAACACTTTTTCCAACGGAGGCTGTCCGGCGAGCACCGCGACAGCGCGGGCGCGCAACGCCGGCTCAAAGCGAATGATCGCTTGTACGGACAGATCGGGGATGAAGATGCAGGCAAACATGAACAACAGTTCTCGGTTCTCGGTTCTCAGTTCTCAGACTCGATCTCCTGCCTTTATCATTCGACGAATGAATGAGCCTTACTGAGAACTGAGAACTGCAATGACTAACCTGCCCATATGGCTCGACTCTTGAAACTCGCGGTCGACTGCACCGGCTTGCGTTCCGACCGCGAGCGCAACAACTCGGCGGTGATTTCGAATTGGTCTAACAGTTCTGAATGCGGCAACTCCGCTTGCGGCGCCCGATTTCCCGATGGCTGAGAGCTGATCGCGGACAGTTTTTCCGCAGAGGCCCGAGACCTGGTACCTGACAGCTTCACCAAGATCGACGAGCAACTGCCTGCAATGGGCTGCTGTTCCAAAACCAGCAGCACGGTCGGCGTGCGCTCAACCGCGCGGCGGAAGCGGAACCACGATGCCAAGGGAATCCGCCGCGCGCTCTGCTCCGGAACATCGCCAAGATCGAGAGCGATCATTCCGAAACCATTGCTCTGCAGCAGCAGGTCGGTGACTTTCAGCATTTGCCCGAGCTGCGATTCCCAGTGCTTTATTTCCGGATTCCTCCACCCCGACAATTTCCCGGGTTGCAGGCCGCGGCTGTCCTCAGCGGCTAAAGCCGGCGATGGTTGGGCGTGACTTACGGCACGACTGAAGTCGTGCCCTTCCCGAGGACTTCGCGGTATGCCTGAAGGCATACCCTGATACGAACCCTGATACGAACTGCCCGTTTTTTTGCCGCCGGTTAGCGCAGCCGGCGGCGGTTTATGCGAGGGATATTTTTCTCCGCAGCGCACCCACAGCAAACGGCTCATCTCCATGCCGGCAGCCGCAGCGGATGCCGGATCGAACGCATCGCTCGCATCCACGAGGGCACAAATTTCTCCGCGCTGGGTGGCACGGGCGAGGGCGAATAGCAACACGCTGGTTCTTCCCGACGATGCCGTGCCGCAGATTTCGGTGAGGCAACCGCGAGCCAGGCCGCCAGTCAGCGAGTCCAGTTGCGGAATCCCGCTCGATACCATCTCCGGCGGCGGACAAACATCGAGGCGGGAAGCGGGAACGACCGCTGCCAGCCTGGGGATGGCGCCGATCTGGGCCAAAATCTCCGCAGCCTTCCCGGCGCTCGAGTGCAGAGAAGACGGCGGAGAAAAAATAAAAGGGCGGCCCATGGCCGGCGATGAAAAAACCGAAGAGGCAGACATATTTTTCTCGCAATGGTCAGGGAACGCAGAGGGCCGGATCAGCCCGGGGCGAAGTCTACATATTCGCTTTTTGTTCGCCTCGAAGAGTATCCCTCTCCGGACTGCCGTTGTCAAGTCTGCGGCGTGCAGGTGTCAGTGAGGACAGTGCAAGGAAGATAAGGGCTCAGTTCAGGGAAACTCTGATTCGGGGGCTGCGGAAAGGCGCAAACCACGGGGTCCACAGGGTTTCACGGAGGAAAGCGGAGACTTAGTCAGAGCAAAAGCCACCACCAAGAAAGCAAACTGAGCCCCCACCAAGATAAGCGGCCACCGGACAAGGTCCGGGTTCAGCCGCTATAATATTGTGGACAGCGGCGACCTGCTCGAAGCCATGTCGCGGCTTATGGCACATCTGCAAAATGTGGCGCTATCGTCTAATTGGTTAGGACGTCGCCCTCTCAAGGCGAAGATTGCGGGTTCGAGTCCCGCTAGCGCTACCAACCCCACCAAGGGGAGCCGACACGCCTTCATGAAATCAGTTTAGGGAAACTCTGACGAAGGGACTGCGGAAAGGCCGCAAACCGCAAACCACGGGGTCCACAAGGTCCCGCCGTTGTCAAGCTCACACGGCCAATCTGGCTGTCAGGGATTTCAAAGGCAGCACCGGTTCGGCAAAGCTGTACATCGCCTGCTTCAATTGGGAATCGACTTCGTCCGCGATTGTCACAACTTCGTGCAAGAGCCTGCTGAAGTCGACGCCGTGCAAATTTCTTTGCAAAGTGCCAAAGATGCTCACTTGCAGGATACGCGATTCTTCCACCACCATGGCAGCGGTATAGCCTTGTTGGCGCCGCATTTCTCCATGGTCGCGAGCGGCCACGGAAGCGTTGGCGGCCAAACCGGAGTCCAGGCGCAGACGAAAAATCAGGTCGCGAAGAAGTTTCGGGAGGTGCCCGGTGCGTTGGTTGCGGTTCAGGGAAATACATGTCAGTTCCGCATCTTGTTCCACGATGTCCAGCCAATTCTGAATCGTGGTTTCCAGTTCCCGTTCCAACACGGAAGCGACAGACTCCGGCTTTACCCGCCGGGTGGTTCGAGGGCTGGTCAGCCGGGTGTGAATCAGTTCCTTGAGCGCGCCGATTCGAATCGGTTTCGCGAATATTTCGTCGGCTTGGGAGAGAATCGCCGACATCGCCTCCTCCAGCGCCGGGTACCCGCTGAGAACCACCGTCACTGCATCGGCATGGGTGTGGCGCATGGCGCTGACCACGGTGAAGCCATCCCCAGCCAGGGGCATGTGCAGATCGGAGAGCAGAACATCAAAACTTTCCGTCGCAATGTGCTTGAGCGCATCGCGCACATTGGAAGCCGCGACAACTTCAAAGCCGTCGCGTTCCAATCCGGTTTGCAGCATCATACGAACGGAATCGTCATCTTCGGCCACCAGTACTCTGGGTGTTGCCATGGGGAACCTCCTTGTAACTTAGCGCTGGTTTGGAGGTCCACGAGCCATCTAGGTCTTGTCGGACAGCACGCTGTGGACCGTAACGCCCCGGGGTCTCTATCAAGCGGGACTAACGCTCTTACAAAACCTGCTAAGCGCCAGAACCTCATTCTTAGCTGATGATGCTATCTGAGAACTGCACTTAATACTGTGCAATATTGAACAGGTACCTGCTAAGGTGACAGGTGCGTTCGACGACGCATAAGTCCGGAGAAACGTCTCCATCAGCAACGCGCAGGATGGCGCGCGCGGCCCTAGCGCCGGCAAGCGGAGCAGTATCCACCGACTTCAAGCCGTGCCACCAGGATGTGGAAGTGGCAATCGCGCTCTAACTGCTTCTTCAAGGATTCGAAGGTTCGACTGACAAATTCGGTTATCTTCCCGCACCTGAGACAAGCCATGTGAATGTGATCGCGGCCCAGTTTACGTTCGTAGTAATGGCCTTCGCCGTTCAGATGCATCAGGTCGAGCTCATCGATCAGCCCTTGCCGCTTCAGCAGGTCGAGCGTCCGGTAGACGGTGCTTCGATCGACCGAGGCGTCGACGGTTCGCGCCTTGCGCAGGATCTGGCTGGCGTCCAAATGCCTGGTCGCGGTTTCAATCACACTTAGAATCGCGCGGCGCGGTCCGGTCATGCGGATGCCGCGTTCGGCCAACTGCGTCTGCAAGCGGCCGGGAATTTCGGTTTGTGGAAGGGGCATCGGTAATCTCCATTTTGGTGTTGCGACTGGGTTGCAAATAACATGCGACGGAATCTTACGGCTCCCATTGACAGCGCGGGGAAGCGGACTCTAGGCTTGCATCGTAACGCTTTTTGCGACTCAGTCGCAAGAAGAAGTGTCGCCACCAGGGGAATCAATGTTCGCGCACGTCATTCTGAAACCTGCCCTGCGGAAGTTTGCCTGTGCCATTTTTTTTCTTACCCTGTTTCTCTCGCTGCTCTCTTGCCGTTCATCCTGGGCACAAGAGAGTCCTTATATCGTGACCTACGATCATTACCTGGAGGAACCCGGCAGTCTGGAGGTCGAGTATTTTTCCACCTTTGGCACCCAGCGCGGCGGAAACGACTTCGACGCTTTCTGGGCGGAGTTTGAATACGGCGTGACCGCCTGGTGGACGACGGAGGTCTATGTGGCCGGACAGACCACCTTCCACGACAGCACGATTTTCACGGGCACCAGGTGGGAAAACCGGTTTCGCCTGCTGCAGCGCGAGCACGTAGTCAATCCGGTGCTCTACATCGAGTTCGAGAACACCAACGGCGCCGATAAGATTTTGAAGGAGGTCGAGGGTCATGACGTGGAGTCCGACTTCGCGGATCCGAATGGCGAATCGCGGAAAGAGCACGACCACGAATTGGAGCTCAAGCTCCTGCTTTCGAGCACCTTCAAGGGCTGGAATGTCGCGGTGAATCCAATTGCCACCAAGAACCTTTTGCCGAGCGAGCCTTGGGAGTTCGCGTATGCCATCGGAGCCAGCCGTCCGCTTGCGCTCAAGGCCTCGCCAAGGCGCTGCAGTTTCTGCCCGGAGAATTTTATTGCGGGGGTGGAAATGTACGGCGGCCTGGGCGACACCGAGAGCGCCGGACTGCATGACACGTCTCACTATCTCGCGCCGGTGGTGGCGTGGAATCTGCCGTCGGACTGGACGGTTCGCCTCTCGAGCGGCTTCGGTCTGAACGACAACAGCCATCGCCTGCTGCTGCGCTGGGGGCTGTCGCGCGAGTTCGCGGGCTTTGGCGAGTTGCTCGAGCATTTTCTGGGAGGGCGCCGATGAAAACCGGGTCGATCCTTTTTCTCTCACCCACGCGCATCGCTCTGGCGACCATCGGCATGATCGTCCTGGGTATCGCTTTGGCTCCAGCGCAGAAGGAAGACCCGGCTGGACGTAAGAACAGGCTGGCGGATGCCGCGCTGGCCGAGGTGCCCGCGAAGGCAAGCGCGCGGAGCAACCCATTCGAAGGCGACGCTGAGGTGGTGGCTGCCGGAGGGAAACTTTTTGAACAACACTGCTCCGATTGCCACGGAAAAAAAGGTGGCGGCACAAGGCACGGGGTGAGTTTACTGCGGGAAGAAGTACAGCAGGCAACTCCCGGCACGCTGTTCTGGATCGTGACGAATGGGGTTGTCCGCCACGGCATGCCGGTTTGGTCGAAGCTGCCGGAGCCGGAACGCTGGCAGATTGTATCCTTCGTGGAGTCGTTGAAATCACGACCGATCAAGTCGGAAGCGGGACAGTCGCAGCCCGGGAACCCGCCATCGCCGAAACCGGCTTTCCCCTGATCCTGGGGGCGTTGCCCTGCTAAGCTGGTTGCTGCGTGACTCGGAAATACGACGTCATCATTCTCGGAGCGGGCGCTGCCGGCCTGATGTGCGCCACGGAAGCCGGCAAGCGGGGCCGGCGTGTGCTGGTCCTTGAACGCGGGGATCGACTCGGCAGGAAAATTCTGATCTCCGGCGGCGGCCGCTGCAATTTCACCAACCTGCATACGAACTCAGAGAATTTTCTTTCGGCCAATCGACACTTCGCGAAGTCGGCGCTCGCCCGCTACACTCCCGCGGACTTCGTGCGCCTCGTCGAAAAGCACGGCATCCCCTATCACGAGAAAAAGCTCGGCCAGTTGTTCTGCGATCGAAGCGCGAGCGACATCACCTCGATGCTGGAGCGGGAATGCCGCGACGCAGGAGTGGAAATCCGGTGCAACACGAAAGTGGGCAGCGTAGGCAGGGACGAAGCGCGCAACAGCGAATGGTTCACCGTGGCAGCCGAGGACGCAACTTTCAGCGCGCCCGGCCTGGTTGTCGCCACCGGAGGTTTGTCGATCGCAAAAATTGGCGCCACTCCCTTTGGCTACGATCTGGCCCGCCAGTTCGACCTGAAGATACTGCCCCCGCGACCCGCCCTGGTTCCTCTCGTTTTCAGCGAACGGGAGCGCAAGCGCTGGGGCGAGCTGGCAGGAGTCTCCACCGAGGTGGTTGCCTCCACTCGCAAATCAAAACAGACGTTTCGGGAAAACATGCTTTTTACTCATCACGGCATCAGCGGGCCGGCGATTCTCCAGATCTCTTCTTACTGGGATGGCACGGGGCCGGTTCATCTCGATCTTGCGCCCGGCCGCAATCTCACGGATGAATTGCGATCGCGCGGCCACCGCGACCAGGAGAGTTGGAAACTGCTGCTGCGAGAAGTCCTGCCCCGGCGCTTCGCCGATCGCTGGCTCGAAACTTTTCCGTTAGCCGGCAACTCCGATCGCGCCTTCGCCGACGCCGAACGTCAACTTCATGCCTGGGAAATCAAGCCGGAAGGAACCGAGGGGTACGGAAAAGCGGAAGTCACCGCGGGCGGCGTCGATACCGGCGAACTTTCCGCCCAGACCATGGAATGCCGAAAAGTGTCCGGCCTTTTTTTCATTGGAGAAGTGGTCGACGTCACCGGCCAGCTCGGCGGCTTCAACTTCCAGTGGGCATGGGCATCGGGATTCTGNNGCCTGCTCCAGTTGCCTCAGGTCTTCGTTGGTGAAGTCCGCGCCCGCCAGTGAAGCATCAAGCCCTTTGCGCGAGATTTGCACCACTCCCACCACGTTCCCCGTGGAGTGCGCTACGGGAACAGACATGATTTTCTGAATCGGCATTTGCTCCAGGCTTCGATCTTCCACCTCGGCTCCGAGCTTCACCGCTTCAAACAGGCTGACATGTTTTACCCGCATGAAGTTATTCGACAAAAGGGGAATGCGAGTCGCTGCGGTTCGAGCTGCGACCGCCGATCCGGTCAGCGGCAGGACGCCCGCGGATCGCAGTTCGGGCGGAAAGATAAATCGCAAACTGCCCTTTTCTAACCGCAGCAGCGCCACTTCGTTGCGGTGCACGCGCAGGATCTGGGCCAGCTTCAGGCAAACTCTATCGGAACTTGGGGATTCCGAGAGCATGCGCTCCAAGTCGCTGACGCTGGCCTTGGCGGCCTTGGCTGCGAAACCTTGATTGCCAGTCGATGACATAGTTGTGGTCTTTGCCTTACTCAACCATCCTGCGGGCACACCAACTTTTCGACAAGTTACCAGAGTACTTTTTGCGGCCATGCGGCATAGGCGCGGGGTCCGTGTCCATAAGGGTAACTTTTCATGCACGGAAGGACGAATTTTCGTTGTCTTGTGGCACTCTTCCACAGGTGTTCGCGTTATATTGGATAGAGCATTCGTCGCCAGTCAGAAAGCGGCTATCGGAGTACGCATATGTCGCTGATTCACTACGTAAGACCATTCCTGGATTTGGGTATCTGTAAGGAGTACTGCATGGCTCGCAAGACAACGGGTAACACCACCAGTCGCAGCAAGAAAACCGGCGCCTCCGTTCCGCCTTCCGTAGTGCAGGTTACACCCGAGGTTGGTAAAAGTGGGAAACCGGCCAACCTGGTTTCCGGCAACGTCCTTCCCAATATCAATATTGAGGAAGAGATTCGGCGCCGCGCCTACGAACTCTATCTGCAGCGCCGGGCGACTGCCGGTGGGGCAACCGGGGACGAGGATCAGGATTGGCTGATTGCCGAGCGCGAGATCCGTTCGCGCCACGACAGTCAGGGCCACCACTCCGCCTAGCTGGCTGCGGAAAAGGTCATCGCGGGAGGCAGAAGCACGCCTCCGGCGCTAAAGCGCGGACACATTTGCAACGACCTGCGGCACGACTGAAGTCGTACCCTTCCAGAGCTCGGCATTAATAATAAGCAGCTGTCACGTACAGGTGGGATGGCAGCGCGCGTACCCGCCCGGGGCCGCGCTGGCTGCGGAAAAACTGCTCGTGTGGTGACGGGGGTCCGCCCCGTTCCGTAAGCAGCAAAGCGTCTATTGGCTCTGCGCCGGACGGGTGACAGCCGGCGGTCGAGCTCCGCCGCGAATGCCTGCCAGCCACAGTCGCAAGCGATCGATATAAATATAGATCACGGGAGTGGTGAACAGCGTCAGCATCTGGCTCACAATGAGCCCTCCCACGATGGTGATGCCAAGGGGACGGCGCAACTCCGATCCCGTGCCCGTGCCCAAAGCCAAAGGCAATCCACCGAGAAGCGCCGCCATCGTCGTCATCATGATGGGGCGAAATCGCAACAGGCAAGCCTCGTGAATTGCGTCGGTCGGTGACTTTCCGTGCTGGCGCTCGGTGTAGAGCGCAAAGTCGATCATCATGATGGNNCCGATCAGCAGGATGATCCCAATCAGTCCGATCACATCAAGCTGATTCTTCGAAATCAGCAAAGCGAGCAACGCGCCCACGCCGGCGGATGGCAGTGTGGATATGATAGTAATCGGGTGCGCGAAACTCTCATAGAGAATGCCGAGCACCAGGTAAACCGTCAGCAGGGCAGCCAGGATGAGCAGGGGTTCAGTGGCCAGCGAGTCCTGAAAGGCCGCCGCCGTGCCTTGAAAACTGGCGTTGATGGTGGACGGAAAACCGATGCTGCGCTCGACATTTTCAATGATCTTGGTCGCATCGCCGAGCGAAACTCCCGGAGCCAGATTAAAAGAAATGGTCGCCGACGGATACTGTCCCTGGTGGTTGACCGCGAGCGAGGTGTTCGAAGGCCCAAAGTGCGCGATCGACGCCAGCGGCACCGCCGTGCCGTTCTTCGCCCGCACATAGATACTCTGAAGAGCGTCGGTGCTGTTGGCAAACTCCGGAGCAACTTCCATGACCACGTGATACTGGTTCAAAGGCTTGTACATGATGGAGACCTGGCGCTGGCCAAAGGCATCGTACAGAGCGCTATCGATATCCGAGGCGGCAATTCCAAGACGCGCCGCCGTGTCGCGGTCGATGACCACGCTGGCTTGCAATCCCTTGTCCTGCTGGTCGGTATTGACATCGCGCAACTGCGGCAGCGACCGCATCTTCTGAAGCAATTGCGGCGCCCATTGGTTCATCTCCGCCAGGTCCTCGCCCTGCAGGGTGTACTGGTATTGCGCCTGCCCCATCCGGCCGCCAATGGTCAGATCCTGCGCCGACTGCATGTAGAGGGTCGCACCCGGGACCACCGCTAATTTCGATCGCAGACGTCCAATGACCTGATCGGCGCTGACCTTGCGTTGTGAAAGCGGAGTGAGCGTGATGAACATGCGTCCGGTGTTGTAGGTGGTATTGCCCCCGGCGAAACCCACCGCCGTAGCCACGGCAGGATCCTTCATGATGATGCTCACGTACTGGGTCATCTTCCCCTTCATGGCAGTGAAGGAAATGTCCTGCGCCGCCTGCACCGATCCACTGATCCGGCCTGTATCCTGCTGCGGAAAGAAGCCCTTCGGAACCAGGATGTAGAGATACACGCTGAGACAGGCGGTCGCGATGGTCACCGCAAAGGTCAAGGGCTGATGCCTTAAGACCCAATCGAGTCCTCGTTTGTACCCGCCCAGCATGCGGTCAAAAGCCCATTCGCTGGCGCGATAAAAACGGCCAGGCTTTTTGTCGGTCTTGGCCCGGAGAAACTTGGCGCACATCATCGGCGTCATGGTCAGCGATGTCAGTAGCGACATGCCGATGGCGACGCTGAGCACGACCGCAAATTCCCGGAAGAGCCGGCCCACGATGCCACCCATCAGCAAAATAGGAATAAAGACGGCCACCAGCGAAACGCTCATGGAGAGCACGGTGAATCCGATTTCGCGGGCGCCGCGAAACGCCGCCTGCACCGGCGTCATTCCCTGCTCGATGAAGCGCGTGACGTTCTCCAGCACCACAATCGCATCGTCCACCACGAAGCCGGTGGAGATCGCCAGCGCCATCAGCGACAGGTTATCCAGACTGTAGCCGAGCAGGTACATCACTCCGAAAGTGCCGATCAGCGACAGGGGCACCGCGACGGTCGGAATCAGGGTTGCGCGCAACGTGCGTAGAAAAGCGAAGACGACCAGGATGACAAGTATGACCGAGATGATCAGCGTCAACTCGATATCGGACACCGAGGCTCGGACCGTGATGGTGCGGTCGAGAACAATACTCAAGTTAATGGCGGGAGAGATCGACGCCTGCAACTGCGGCAGCGCGGCCCGCACCCGATCCACGGTTGCGATAATGTTCGCGCCCGGCTGGCGCGAGACGATCATCAGCACCCCGGGCTTGCCATTGGCCAGCCCCACGTTGTGAATATCTTCGACTCCGTCCTGCACATCGGCGACATCGGCGAGGCGAACGGGGGCGCCATTCTTGTAGGCAACGATCAGTTTGCGATACTGATCGGACCGGAAAATCTGGTCGGTGTCGCGAATACTCCACGCATTCACCCCGTCGCTGACTTCGCCCTTGGGAGTATTGGCGTTTGCCTGGTTGAGCGCGAGACGCACCGCATCCAGTCCCACGCCCAGCTTGTTCAGAAGCATGGGATTGACTTCAGCGCGGACGGCGGGTTTTGCGCCGCCCCCGACGAAGACTTGCCCCACCCCATCCACCTGGGACAGTTTCTGGGCGAGGATCGAGTCCGCGGCGTTGTAAATCTCAGACAGCGGGATGGTTTCGGAGGTCAGCGCCAGAATCATGATGGGCGCATCGGCCGGGTTGACCTTGCGGTAAGTTGGATTACCGGGAAGGTAAGCAGGCAGTTGGCTGCGGGCGGCGTTGATCGCCGCTTGCACGTCACGTCCGGCGGCATCGATGTTGCGGCTGAGGTCGAACTGCAGAACGATGCTGGTGGAACCCAGTTGGCTGGTCGAGGTCATCTGGTTCACGCCCGCAATCCGTCCAAACTGCCGTTCCAGCGGAGTCGCCACGGCCGAGGCCATGGTCTCGGGGCTTGCTCCGGGCAAACCCGCCCCAACCTGGATGACCGGAAATTCCACCTGCGGCAGTGGAGCTACGGGCAGAAAAGTGAAGGCCAGCACCCCCGAAAGCAACAGTGCCGCCGCCAGCAACGACGTCCCCACCGGCCGCTTGATAAAGGGAGCGGAAATATTCATGACGTCAGTCCCCGGAGGCCTCGGGAGCGGGTTCCTCCATCGGATTGCCGATCTTGTAGCGCGCGAACCTCTGCGCCAGCCGGTCAAACCACAAATAGACGACTGGAGTGGTATAGAGAGTGAGTAACTGGCTCAGGAGCAATCCGCCGACAATGGTGATTCCGAGCGGATGGCGCAGTTCCGAACCAGTGCCCCCGCCGAGCGCCAGCGGCAATCCCCCAAGCAGGGCGGCCATGGTGGTCATCATGATCGGGCGGAAACGAAGCAGGCACGCCTGGTAAATGGCTTCTTCCGGCGGCTTGTGTTCCACACGTTCGGCTTCGAGCGCGAAGTCGATCATCATGATGGCGTTCTTCTTCACAATGCCAATGAGCAGGATGATGCCGATGAGCGCGACAACGCCGAGATCGTTGCCCGTAATCAGCAGGGCAAGAATTGCGCCGACACCAGCCGAAGGCAGTGTGGAAAGAATCGTCACTGGATGAATGTAGCTCTCGTAGAGAACTCCCAGCACGATGTAAACCGTGATCACCGCGGCCAGGATGAGCCAGGGCTCGCTCGAAAGCGAATTGTGAAACGCAGCCGCGGTTCCCTGGAAGCTGGTGTTGATACTGCGCGGCAGGCTGATTTCCTGCTCCGCCTTTTCGATCGCAGTGGTGGCATCGCCCAGGGAAACATTCGGCGCCAGGTTGAATGACAGGTTCACCACTGGAAACTGGCCCAGGTGATTGATGGCGAGCGGCGCATTCCGCATTTCGATCCGAGTGAAAGCGGAAAGCGGAACCTGCGTGCTGCCGTTCGATGCGGCGGTCGCCGATGCGCTGCTGCTGGACGTGCTGGTTGCGGTGGTACCGGCGCTGGATACGCCGCTCGTCGACTTCACGTAGATATCCTTCAAATCGTCCGGCGTCGTCTTGAATTGGGGGTCCACCTCCAGCACAACGTGGTACTGGTTGAGCTGTGTGAACATGGTGGAAACCTGGCGCTGCCCAAACGCGTCGTAGAGCGTGTCGTCGATGGCCTGGGGCAGGATGCCCAGCCGCGAAGCGGTGTCGCGATCGATAATCAGGTTGGCTTGCAATCCGTTGTTCTGCTGGTCGCTGGCCACGTCGCGCAATTGCGGGATGGTTTGCAGCTTCAGCAGAAGTCGCTGCGACCAACTGGCCAATTCAACCGCGTCGGCGTCTTCCATCGAATACTGGTACTGGGTGCTGCTGACGCGGCTTTCCACCGTCAGGTCCTGCACCGGCTGCATGTAGAGGGTGATGCCTTCCACCTTGGCCAGCTCCGGTTGCAGATCCCGAATGATCTCCGAAGCAGTTTCTTTCCGCTGATTGCGCGGCTTCAGGTTGATCTGGATGCGGCCGCTGTTGGGCGTGACGTTGGTTCCATCGACGCCGATGAACGACGCCAGGTTGTCGACGTTCGGATTCTTCAGAATGACCCTGGCCAGCGCCTGCTGCTTCTGCGACATGGCCACAAACGACGAATTCTCGGCCGCTTCCGAGACTCCCATGATCACGCCCGTATCCTGCACCGGGAAAAAGCCCTTGGGCACGTACACATAAAGAAGGAGTGTGGCGATCAGGGTGGCTACGGTCACCAGAAGAGTGGTGGTCTGGAATTTGAGGATGAACTTCAGCGTCCGGCCGTAGAACGCGATGATGCGATTGAAGTAGTCTTCGGTGACGCGGTAGAAGCGGGATTCCTTTCCGGGCTGTCTCTGTTTCAGAAGCTTGGCGCACATCATGGGCGTCAGGGTCAGCGACACCACGGCGGAAACCAGAATGGTGACCGCCAGGGTGACCGCAAACTCGCGGAACAGCCTGCCGACGATGTCTCCCATGAACAGCAGCGGAATCAGCACGGCGATCAGCGAGACCGTCAGCGATACGATGGTGAACCCGATCTGTCCCGCTCCCTTCAGTGCGGCGTCCAGAGGCGCCATGCCTTCCTCAAGGTAGCGATCGATGTTCTCGATCATCACGATCGC
>PMBA01000406.1:0-2725 GCA_003152795.1 Acidobacteriaceae bacterium
TGGCCGCCCGCCGTCAGTTCGCCAACCAGCGGCAAGGATATCTTGCCGTCGGAGCGCACCGGGACCGAACGCGAAATCTCCGGTTCTTTCCAAACACTGATTGCCAGGACATCCTCCGCGCCAATCACGTAGGAACTATCGGATCGCGCGGGCCGCTGCCCTTCGCTCGGTTTCTCGGCCGTTGGCTTGGGAGCCTCTAGTTGGCTGGTGGCGGCGGGCGCCGTGGGTTGCGGTGCGGGATTCGATTGCGCCAACGCTCCGGCGGACACCAGTGCCACGAGCATAAGCGCCGCTAGAATTCGATGGGCCTTCATGATCTTCTTCATCAGCAATGCCTCTCAGCCGTTCACGGGCTCGTTTGTGCTTCGTGCAAGTCTGGCGTGGTTCAATTCCGTCGCGCCAGGCCAGACGGTTCAATCGCAGCCGCTGCCCTGGCGATGCTATTTCGCCTGGCGCATCACGTCGATGCCAAAAACTCTGGCGGACACCGGCGGCGCCAGGTGGTATTCCTGGATCTTGTAAAGCAGCGCCCGATAGCTGACATTGAGCAGACGAGCGGCTGCTTTCCGGTTCCAGTGTGTCTGTTCGAGGGCGTTAGCAATCGCACCGCGCTCGGCTTCCCCTTTAGCGTTTCTTACCAGCAACTTCAGGGACGACTGTTCCTCCGGTGTGTGCGGGGTCGACGGGTGACCATTGGTTGCGCGGCCGTCCCCATTCCCATTCCCATTCTCGCCCCTACCCGGGGACTCGTAATCGGGACGCAGATGCAATTCGCGCAACGCCGCTTCTTCATCGCCGTGGGCCAGGAAGCGTTTGGCAAAGTTCTCCAGTTCGCGCAGGTTGCCGGGCCAGGCATACTGCTGACACGCATCCAGCAGCGAAGTTGAAAGGCGCGGGGCGGGCACGCCATACCGCCGGGTCAGCCGATTCATGAGGTGCCCCAGCAGCAGTGGGATTTCCTCGTGCCGCTCGCGCAAGGGTGGCACGCGTAATTCGAAAACGCTCAAGCGGTAGAACAGATCTTCCTGAATTCTCTTCTCTGACGCTGCCAGCTCCAGATCGCCGCAGGTGGCAGCGATGATTCGCACATCGGCCCGGATCGGGCTCTGGCCGCCACATCGGACAAACTCGCCCCTTTCCAGCAGTTTCAAAAGCCGTCGTTGGACTGCGTCCGGCATGGCATCGAAGTCGTCGAGCATGATCGTTCCCCGGGCACACTGCTCGAACTTGCCAGGCGTCGATTCTGGCCGGCCCTTGGCGGAAACGTGTTCGTATCCGAACAACTCGTTCTCCAACAGGTCGGAGGTGATAACCGCGCACTTGACCCGCATGAACGGGAAGCTGGAACGAATCGAAAGCGAATGGACCAACCGGGCGGCGGTCGTCTTCCCGCTTCCCGCTTCTCCGGTAAGCAGCACCGGCACGTCCGTCTGGGAGAGTAATTCCGCTTGCGTGCGCAGCCGGCGTGTGGCCGGGCTGGCCGCAATGAAATACAACTCCTCGCTGATTCGTTCGATTTCAGGTTGATACATATTTTCTATGAGTGTCTGACAGGGGGACGGCAGGAATTTCTGCTGACTATTTCCGCCGAGCGGGGTTTCTTCCCCGAGATTTAAGCCCTGAGGCCTGAGACGTAAGACCCGATCTTCACACCGGCTCTACGTCGTAACCATCAATTCGCACAGCCATCGACCGCTGGATCGCGTCCACGGAAATGATCAGGCTGTGATCGCCGTTCTCCGACAGAAACACGCCCTCCACTCCATCCATCGCCCCGCCCCGTACCCGAACCCGCTGTCCCACCTTGAGGAACGGGAACGAACGCCAAGGCGCCGGCTGGGTCAGAACCCTCTGAATGCTCTCGATTTGAACGTCGGGAATCGGCAAGCTCGAGCCACGGGAACCGACAAAGCCGTGCACGCCCTCCACCTGGTAGACGCGCGTCCGGTCTTCCGCGCTCAATGCGCAGCGGACGAACACATAGCAACTGAACAACGGCACTTCAACTTTCTTCTTGCGATCGCTCCAGCGGTGCACTTCCACGGTGGTCGGCAGAAACGTTTCCATGCCTTGATCCCGCAGCCGCCGCTCCACGGTTTTTTCGTGGCGCGCTCGGGTGTGCAGCGCGTACCAGCGCCGCTCTTCCTGCGATACCCACGGGCTCAACCCGCTGCTAGCTTCGTAACTCTGATCAGCATTACTCATAATTACAGATGGCTTCGCCCTCTCGGTCCCATTCCACTGGGTCCGCCTCCCCCGCATACGGCATCGCATGGGAGACCAGTTCAACGCACTCATGGGGGAAGTGAGTAGTATTTGCAACTAGGAGGGAGGTTCTAGCAACTTCAAGTTAACGTCGCTTGCAAGGCCGTGCAAGTGGTAGGATTTCTTAGAACATACTAACCCTATGTTAGCATGAGCTGGTATTCTCATTACCAAGGTACTCGACTTAGAGACGTTTATCTTTAGCACAGCCGTGTTGTACCCTTTTGTGGGGGTTCAGGAGCCTTCTCCAGAATCTCTTCAATCCGTCGAGATAACTGCTTATATCTCATTGATATAATTGACATTATGAAGAGCTCCATGTCCTATCGGAATTGCCAGTTTCGACGTCATTTACGGACCTGCCCCCTTTGCATCGTCGTGCGACCACTGAAAGTACACTATGGGCCGCAAGAAGGAGTGCATTTTTTGCACAGGTTGCAAGTCCGACGCTTGCCGACTC
>PMBA01000406.1:2786-14973 GCA_003152795.1 Acidobacteriaceae bacterium
GATCATGGCCTGCAGGTCGTAGCTGCGGCCTCGAATTCCGAGGAACTGCTGGCCGCCATCACTCGTGTGCCGATCGATGTCGCTGTCATCAGCCATAATCTCGACGACCAACCTGGCCGCGGCACCCAGGTATTGCGGGAGATGCGCGCGCTCCGGCCCCAGATCAAGGGCGTCATTCTGCTGGACTCCTCCAAACCCCAGGAAGTTCTGGAGTGCTTTCGGGCTGGAGCGCGGGGGATTTTTTCCAAACAGGAACGGCTGGAGAGCCTCTGCAAATGTATTCGCAGCGTCCATGAAGGACAAGTCTGGGCGCGCAGCGTCGATCTGGATCACGTGTTGGAGGCCCTTGCCAACTCGCCCCGCGTCAACGCCACCAATCACAAGGGAATCGAACTGCTTTCCGTGCGCGAGCGCCAGGTCATTCAGCATCTGGCCAGCGGTATGACCAATCGCGAAATTGCCCAGACTCTCGACCTCAGCCCGCATACGGTCAAGAACTATCTATTCCGTATTTTTGACAAGCTGGGCGTCTCCAGTCGAACCGAGTTGCTCTACCTGACGATGAACAACTCGCAAGCCCAGCCGCAACGTGCCGTCAATGGAGAGGGCGACGCATTCTCGGCGACGATCGAAGCCGCCGAGGCCGGCGACCCCTGGGCGCAACTGCGCTTGGCCGAGCATTTTTGTCAGTTCAAAGATGATCGGATCAATAACGTTATGAAGGATGAGCTGAACAACGGCAGTCAGGTCAAGAGCGGTGAGATCCCGCAAGCCCAATCCGACCCAGTTTCCGCATACACCTGGTACTTGCTTGCGGAGAAAACGACGACCCCAATGCTTGGACAAATTGAGGAAGGCAAGAACAACATCCGCCTGACAATGTCGCCACAGCAACTGGCGGAGGCTGAAGACAGAGCTGCCGCGTGGCTGAAGAACACCGGGAAACATTCCGCTGTCCGCGACAGCAGTGAGGCGACGTCCAGCGGACAAGAAAAGATGAGCGCCGGCGCTCGATAGCACTTGATGTCGCGCCGCAGGGACTGCCGCCCTCGTCCGTCCAGCAAATGCAGCTCGCCACCCCTGGTTTCGCAAGGCCAGGACGTCAGTCGTCCCATAAAGTCCGCTTAGATTTGTTCGCGCTTCGCCCAAGGCGCGCTAGGACCCAACAAGTCAAAACTGCATCAGATTGAATTGCAGTTTCGTGTATCCCTGCTTCTGCGCCCACAGGTCGAGCGGTATCGACGCCATCTCGTCCACGATGGGTTCGGCCCGTCCGCTCTTCGTGAGGTCCACGGTCTTGATGTAGGTCCGGCAACTGTCGCACGCCTCCACACGGACGTGCTTCAGTTCCTCCGCGGTGCAGACCGGAAGCTTGGCGTGATTCTCTTCCCCGCATCCCGGACATACGATCCGCCGGAACTCCCATTCCGCCAGGCAAAATGAGCACACTAGAGAACGCTGGCCGCCCTCTCCCACGGGACGGAGAACGCCCAGGCCCGGCTTGCGTTTGCAAAAGGGACACAGATATGGCGTGGGCCCGTTCCAGAGCATATTTGCCGAGGTGCGAGTGCTGGCGGCGTAGGGTTGAAGAAAAGCGCGCGGGAAGAAGTCGCCAGGTCCCGGCTGAAGCGCCCCAGGGTCGCTCCCGTTCCAGAAAGCCGTCAGCAATTGGAGATGTGAATTTCGTCCGGCGCCCCTCAACTCACGTGCCGCTTCCTGAAGCGGACGTGGGCCGTTCTGTTCTACCACCGACAGAAATGTCCCGAATCGAACCGTCAGTTCTGGTGGAAGCGCTCGCGCGAAGGGCTCAGAGTCTGGTGCTACACCATTAGCCTCAGCACTCGACGTTTCGAGTTCAGCGTAGAACTCTTCCTGAAAACGCGCGATGGCCACGTAGAAGCGCAGGATTTCCGCCGCAAAAGAGTACTGCGCGCTGAGTTCCTCCGCCCGGGCAATCCGCCGCTGCCATTCGCTCTGGACCATGGCCGATTATCGGTCTCCGTCCCCTCACGCGCAACGCCTGGCATCATCCTTGGAAACAAGGCAGGTGACCAACCAGGAACGCTCCCATTGTGACGCGAGCACTGGACTTGGCGTTGGATCACGCATCGAGTGTCCAGCGTTGGAGTTTGCCGGGCGCTCGTCTCATCGCTTGGCTTCCGACACGAACAGGCTCGACACCTGGTAGTAGGCGGTGTAGGCGTAAGAACGCAGGTCGTCGGTAACGAAGATCTCTCGCATGGACAGGAGTCCGGTGCGGTCGGCGGGTGCGAACTCCTTGAAGAGCGTGCGATGCCCGGTCGCCAGGTCGACGCGATCGAGGCGGCACGGAATCTCTGCCCGTCGATAAACGAGCACCGACCGCCCGTCCGCGCTCCAGTGCGCAAGGACGTCCGTCTCGTTGAGACCGGGAGCGGGTTGAGGATCTCCGCCCGCGATTGGATACACGAAGTATTTCCCTTCGGGTCCCCGCGCCAGAACCCGCTTTCCATCACCGGAGAGCCATCCGTCGCGCGTGCCTTCCGGAGTCACGGGCATGGGAGCACCCCCACCGGACTGCTGAGAGCCGATCTCCTGAACATAGAAGCGCGTTCCCTTCCCGCGCTCGTTGCCGCAGATGAGCACGCTCTTGCCGTCACGGAACCACTGGGCGCTTACGTAGTTCTCAATCTCGCCCGGTTTGAGTTGCCGCGTCTCGCCAGCCCCGGTCGGATAGATCACGAGCTGCGGCGGATGGGATTGAACCACGGCGAGTGCCCACTTGCCGTCGGCCGAGAGGTCCGCGGGCCATCCCTCACCGAGGCGCACCACGGGCGAGCCGACGGTTTTCCGCAAGCAGACGGCGTAGTTGTTTGCGACGGCGGTCTCGGCGAACAGAAGTGTCTGTCCGTCCTGCGAGAGCGCTCGCGCGTGTGATGTATTCAGCCACGAGAGGTCTCGATCTTCATCGCGTGTGCCGTCGCCAGCCGCCGCCAGATGACACGCAAATCCTAGCGCGCGGAAATCCAGAGACACATGAACTGACGACTGACGCTGGTAACCCGCAACGTTGCAGACTTCCCGTTGCTTAAAGCGGTTCTCAATCCCTGGAGTTAGAAACTACCCTCTACCGCTTTGCGGGCGCCGCGGACACGTCCGTTCGCGCTCGGCTGAAGGCGAACTGCAGTTTCCATTTCCTGGTGGCAGACTCACCGGCCTGTGCCGGAGAAAATTTCCAAGCCCGCGCAGCTTCCAGAGCGATGCGCGAAAAATACTTGCTGGGCCCGGCGGACTCAAGCTTCGCCGCCGACACGTTGCCCGCGGCATCTACTTCAACGTTCACTCGAACCTTGATCTTGCCGTGAATCGTGCGGCGGGCGCTCGGCGAAACCTGCGGTATCTCCCGTCGCACCACTCCGCTGTCGTCGGCATTGGCAGACGATTCTTCTTTCTCCGCCCCTGGCTCAGCCCCTCCAACCTTGGTGGCTCCGGCTTTTGTGTTGCTCACCGCCGCGAGACTCGGCTTCGGCGCCGTCTGAGTGAGGGCCGGCGCGGACTGGGCGTTGCCCTCAGTCGTGCCCTGCTGAACCTGCGACGACTGCACTTCCACCGGAGCGGTCGACGATTTCGGTCTTGCAAGCAAGAAAAGAACTAGCGCAACCACCGCCGCCAAGGCGAGCGCGTAGGGCCATTTTGGGGATGATTTGTGCGGACTCGAACTTGCGAGCGCAGATGCGACCGTTTCACTCTGAGCTTCAGCCCCGATTAAGGGAGGCACCAAGCGTGCTGCTTCCACCCTCGGTGATCGCGGTTGCTCCGCTCCGGGCGCATCCGATTCCAACCGATCGAGAATCTGCCCGACCGTCCATCGCTTCGCAGGATCGATTTGCAGGCAGCCTTCGATGATCTCCCTGAATGGTTGCGGAATTCCATCGGGCAAGGCAGTTTGCTTCTTCTGTTGCGAATCAAGAGACGGTATCCGCGGCGTCAGCACCTCAGTCAAGGTCATCCCCAACTGCCAAACGTCGGCGGCCGGCGACATTGCCCCCGTCGCCGCTTCTGGCGGATCGTAGGCGGTCGCCGCTCCCGCGCTACGGTTCTGCTCACCGGGAATGCGCAGAGTGTCGCTCGATAGTTTCACCCGGTCGCCAATCGCCAGAATATTGGAAGGCTGGATGCGTCCATGGACGAACCCATGTTCGTGCACATATTGCAAAGCCAGCAGAATCGGCGGAAGCATGCCTCGCGCTTCCTCGACCGTCAGGGAACGCTCCGGAAGAATCTGCGAAAGATCTTCCTCCGCATACTCCTCCACGACATAGAGGTGCGCCACGCCATCGAGTTCGCAACCTCCCGCCCCGAAAATGCCAATCAGATTCGGGTGCATCAGTTTGCCCACTGCTTCCCATTGCAGCAAGCGCTTCTCGTCCGCCACGTCGGCGGGAATCAACTTGATGGCGGCTTTCGACGAATCGCCCGCACCCTTTTGGGTGCGGAAGACGGCACTGTGATCGGAACCGCCCAGGTAGCGTTGCAGCGGAAATCTTCCATCGACAATCCGGCCCTCCCATCGTTCAAAACTCTCGCTCATATCGTCTCGCTCATAGGTGAGCCTCAATAGCCCGCTATTGTATGTGACCGTGTGCGCAATCGGTCAAAAACACGTGACGCGGAAGTTCAGTCATTATCGGTATCCAGTCTCCCCATAATCCTCTGCAGCGCTTTACAATATGCGCATGGCATCCATTCCCGTCGAAATCCAGGGCCAGCGTTACATCAGCCTCGCCACCTTCCGAAAGAACGGGATTGCGGTGTACACGCCCATCTGGTTNNTGCACCATCCGCGGAAAAATTACCGGGCCTGAATTCTCTGCCACCGCCCGCTTCCTGCGACCGGAGGAGTTTACTCAGATTCGCCAGGCGATCAACGCGAAATACTGGCTGGCCCGTGTTCCCTTCCTTTGGCGCAACACCGACACCTATTTCGAAATTACGACGATGTAAATCGTCCTGGATCGGCAACTGGTTCGCTCTTCTGCGGCGAGTAGTGTCCTGATTCGGGAAATCAGGACAGCACTTTGGGGCGGACGACATTTACGCTGGCTGCTCGTCCCTGTTACCATCGAGGAGTGTTAAAGCTTCTTGTATTTTTAGGCGGTTAAAACTTTCTTTCGGAGGCACCATGGCGGTAAAAGTTGGCATTAATGGATTTGGACGCATCGGACGCAACGTTCTTCGTACCGCACTCGCCGACAAGAACCTCGACTTCGTTGCGGTGAACGATCTCACCGATCCTCGGACTCTGGCACACCTTCTCAAGTACGACTCGATCCTCGGCAACCTGCCGCACACCATCACTGCTGGCGCCGACAGCATTTCAATCGATGGCAAAGTCATTAAAGTATTCAAGGAAAAAGATCCCGCCGCCCTGCCCTGGGACTCCGTCGGAGCTCAGGTGGTGATCGAATCGACCGGAAAGTTCACGGACGCCAACGAAGCCAAAAAACATCTGCGCGGCAGCGTGAAGAAAGTCATCATCACCGCGCCCGCAAAGAACGAAGACTTCACCGTCGTTCTCGGCGTGAACGAAGAGAAGTACGACCACGCCAAACACCACATCATCTCGAACGCTTCCTGCACTACAAATTGTCTTGCCCCGATCGCGAAGGTGATCAACGACAATTACAAGATCGTCGCCGGCACCATGACCACCATCCACTCCTACACCAACGATCAGGTGATCCTGGACTTCCCGCACAAAGATTTGCGGCGAGCGCGAGCGGCGGCGATCAATATGATTCCGACCTCGACCGGCGCAGCGAAAGCCCTTAAGCTCGTCATTCCCGATCTCGGCGGCAAGATTGACGGCTTCTCGATCCGCGTACCCACGCCCAACGTCTCGGTGGTCGACCTGGTCGTCTGGGTGGAAAAAAAGACCACCAAAGAAGAGGTTAATGCCGCGCTGAAAAAAGCGTCTGAGTCGGGCTCGTTGAAGGGCTATCTGGGGTTCGAGGAGAACGAACTGGTCTCGTCCGATTTCAAAGGAGACTCCCGCTCGTCCATCGTCGACGCACATATGACCCTGGTAGTCGGCGGCAACTGCGTCAAGGTGATCTCCTGGTATGACAACGAGTGGGGATACTCCTGCCGTGTCCACGATCTGATCAACCTCATGGCGGCCAAAGGCCTGTAGATTAACTCGTCGTTAGTCGTGGGTCGTTCGCGGCTCGCTGATTCGTGTTCACCGGGGGCCGACCCCGCGCGGAGTACAGCGAACCGCGGACACCGACCGACTAACGACCAACGACCCACAACAGGTGTCCTATGCCTAAGCTTTCCATTCGCGATCTCCCGCTCAACGATCACCGCATCTTCATGCGGGTCGACTTCAACGTCCCGCTCGACGACGGACGGGTCATGGACGACACGCGCATCCGCGAAACCCTGCCCAGCATCGAGTACGCTCTGCGGCACGGCGCTCGCCTCATTCTCGCGTCTCATCTGGGCCGTCCCAAAGGCAAACCGAATCCAAAGCTGAGTCTCAAACCAGTAGCCGAGCGTCTGCGCATGTTGCTCGACAAAGAGCTGTCGCGGGGGGAAAACGTTGGGTTCTGCCCCGAGTGCGTTGGACCGGAAGCCGAAGAAATGGCGCTCAAACTCGAGAAAGGCCAAGCGCTGCTGCTGGAAAACCTCCGCTTCCACGCGGAGGAAGAGAAGAACGACGAGAGCTTCTCGAAGCTGCTCGCCAAGCTCGCCGATTTCTACGTCAATGACGCCTTCGGCACCGCCCATCGTGCCCACGCTTCAACGGTTGGCATTACCCGGTTCGTGCAGAAATCCGCAGCCGGCTTGCTCATGGAAAAAGAGCTGCAATATCTTGGCCGCGTGCTGCAGAACCCCGAGCGCCCTTTCGTCGCGATCCTCGGCGGCGCCAAAGTCAGCGACAAAATCGGAGTGATCCAGAACCTGCTCAGCAAAGTCGACGTCATCATCGTCGGCGGCGGCATGGCGTACACCTTCCTCAAGGCGCAAGGCGAGTCGGTCGGCAAGAGTCTGGTCGAAGAAGACAAGATCGAACTTGCGCGCGACCTTCTGCAACAGGCGAAAACTCATAAGCTCAAATTCCTGCTGCCCACCGACCACGTGATCGCCGACCGTGTCGAAGCGAACGCCCTGATCAAGTTCGTCGGCCACGGCGAGCCCATCCCCGCCAACATGATGGCGCTCGATATCGGCCCCGAAACCATCGAACTCTTTTCGGAAGAAATCGCCCGCGCCCGCACCATCGTGTGGAACGGTCCCATGGGCGTTTTTGAACTGCCGCCATTTGCGCGAGGCACCTTCAAGATCGCGCAGGCCGTGGCGGAAAACGCCGGAGCGACAACCATCGTAGGCGGCGGAGACTCCGTAGCCGCGATCAAGGCCGCCGGCGTAGCTGACAAGATCACCCATATTTCAACCGGCGGCGGCGCCTCGCTCGAATTTCTGGAAGGCAAAAAGTTGCCTGGAGTCGAAGCGCTGACGGATAAGAAATAGGCTCTTGGCCGGTAGCGGTTCGCCTGGAGATTTCGGCGCGCAAGCTTCGTGTCAGAGCGTCGCTTTAGCGATGCCCAGGACCGCACTTCACGGATTGCCGTTTTAAGGGCTGGCTCAAAGGATTAACTCTTGGCCGATGTCGGAATCACTTTGCCGCGCGACAAGGACTACACCTTGAGGTTGATGATCGGTGATTCTGACGAGCTCCGGTTGCTCCACGGAGACCTCACTGAGGATCCCGCTGACGCCATTGTCAACGCGGCGAACTCCGACTTGTTGCCCGGAGGCGGCGTCTGCGGCGCCATTCACCACAAAGGCGGCCCAGAGATCACTCGCGAGTGCGAACGCATGCGCCAGCGCGATGGACCTGTGATGCCTGGAGGCGCAGTCGCCACACCGGCGGGCCGACTCCCGGCAAAATATGTGATTCACACCGTCGGCCCTGTCTGGCACGGCGGGACACACGGTGAAGCCAAAGTCCTGGCGAATTGCTATGGCGAGTCGATGCGCGTGGCCGATGACCTCAAATTGCACTCCATTGCGTTTCCTGCCATCTCCACGGGAATTTTCCGGTACCCCGTTGAACCAGCCGCGTGGGTGGCAATTCCAACCGTGATCGCAAATCTAACCACCGCCCGGCATCTGGTATTGGTCTCTTTTGTTTTGTTCGACAGAGTCACGCTCGACGCGTTCGCCAACGCTGCACTGGCTCAACGTCAGCCTGGTTCTGACAAACCATACGAGGTTGCAATCTCAATATGACTAGGAAAAAACTTCTCGCCGCTAACTGGAAGATGTACAAGACTCCCGACCAAGCCCGTGACTTCTTCCGCGACTTCCTTCCTCTCGTCCATGGCCACGACCGCGACGAAATCGTGGTGTGCCCGACTTACCTTGCGCTGGAAGCCGCTGTCCATGCCGCTACGGGCTCAAATGTGGCCGTCGGCGCACAAAATGTCCACTGGGAAAAAGAGGGCGCATTCACGGGCGAGATCTCCACAAGCATGTTGCTGGCAATCGCTGTGACTCACGTCATCATCGGTCACTCCGAACGCCGCCAGTACTTCGGCGAAACCGACGACACCGTCAATCTCAAGCTCAAGTCGGCGATCGAAGCTGGACTCATCCCCATCGTATGCGTGGGAGAGGTCCTCGAAGAACGCGAAGCCGGGCTCACCGACGACGTTCTGCGGCGGCAATGTCTCCGCGCCTTCAACAAAGTCTCGGCCAAGAAAGCCGTCAACATGGTAGTCGCCTACGAACCCGTCTGGGCGATTGGCACTGGCAAAACCGCTACGCCGCAGATGGCAGCCGATGCCCACGCCATCATCCGAGGCCAGGCCGCCGAATCCTTTGGCCAGGAATTCGCCGACAGACTCCGCATTCTCTACGGCGGCTCGGTTAAGCCCGAGAACGCGCACACCCTGATGTCGGAAGAGGAAATCGACGGCGCCCTGGTCGGCGGAGCTTCGCTCGATCCTAAGTCGTTCGCGGCGATCGTGAAGTATTAGGAGCCGTGGCGTCGCAATCCACCGCAGGCGGGCGTGCTCCTTGGTCATGTAACCAACCGATTGGTGATGGGGATCACACATCGGTGTGGGAAAGCACGCACTTCCGAGCCATAGCCCTGCCCGAGGGTAAGCCTGGCCGCCTCTCACAATATCGGATCAACCAACTTATTTTGTTATACTTAAACGTTTTTCCAGGGAACTCTTCTCGTACCGCCAAGATTGGCGAGGGACTTGCCAAAGTAGCTGTGAGTGGAGGCAACAAATGGCAACACATGTCGTAAACAACGCCCAGAAACTGACGCCCGTAGACAAGACCTTTTGCGATCTTCCTCCAGCCGTGGCCGATGCCTTGGAGCAGGAAGCCCTCACCACCAGCTATCCAACGGGAGCGGTTTTGTTTGCGGAAGGGCAGGCTCCGCGCGGAGTCTTCATCGTGCGTCGAGGCCGCGTGAAGCTCTCCATTTGCGGCAGCGACGGCAGGACCCTGATATTGCGCATTGTCGATGCCGGTTGCCCATTGGGAGTAGCCGCGGTAGTTTCCGGGCGCCAATACGAAGCGACAGCCGAGACCCAGGAACCGTCCGAGATCACCTTTCTACGACAGAGCGATTTGCTGCGCCTCATGCGGTTGCACGGCGAGCTTGCCCTGTGGGTGACCCAGCACATCAGTCAGGATTACGCCTCGACCTGCCGCGAAATCCGTGATCTGATCCTTTCGGATTCGGCCAGTGAAAAGCTCGCTCGACTGCTGGTGGGATGGCTCGATCAGAACACCAAGTCCAAGTACCCCAGCCAAGTGAAGCTGGCATTGACACACGAAGAGATCGGACAGATGATCGGCTCTTCGCGAGAGACTGTCAGCCGTCTGCTCGCGGGCTTCAAGAAGCAGCATCTCATTCAGCAGACTGGTTCCACACTTGTAATCCCCGACCGCGTTGCCTTAGAATCGCTGATCACAGCGTAGAGTTGTTGTGACGTGAAGTAAAAAACGTTCGTCCGGGCCGGTCATCCTCCACCGGCCCGGTTTTCTTAGGGCCTGCAACAACCCCTCAAATCTTGCGCCAGAAGTGGCGGCTGGAATATTCGTCTTGCCCGGGAACTCTCTGTCCCATCAGTCGTCCCCGATTGCCGGTGTCAAGAATAGCCCATCTGAGACCTGCAGCGATGAAGCCGCTGGATCGAGCGCGTGCTAAACTTTCGCCTCAATCGCCCTCAGGAGGCCTCATGATCCGACTCGCGCTGCTTTGGATATCGCTTGCGTTGTTGACCGTCACCGCGATGGCGCAAAGCCCTGATATTCCCGAACCCGGCTCGGTCGAGGCCATTGCGGCGGCTACGACCGATCCGCATTTTGTATCGCCATGGGTGTCGTATGTCCCCCAATCGGATACCGTACCGTCTCCTGAGAAATTTCTGGGCCGGATCATGGGCGCTCCTGGAGAACTCTTGGGTACTGAGAAAGCATACGCCTATGCCCGTGCCCTGGCTGCTGCGAGCCCCCGAGTTCGTGTGTTGACGCTTGGGCATAGTGAAGAAGGGCGCGAAATTCTCATGCTCGCCATTGCAGACGAGGCCGGTATCCGCGATCTCGATCGTCTAAGAGCCGCCACCGCAGCCTTAGCGGATCCGCGCCGCACCAACGAAGCGGCTGCCGAAAAGCTCGTCGCGACCTCCCGCCCGATTTATTACTTCAATGCTGCCCTCCATTCCGATGAGACTGGGTCAACCGAAGCCATGATCGAGTTGGCATTCCGCTTGGCCGTATCGGAGCAGCCCATGATCCGGCGCATCCGGGAACAGGTGGTCGTGCTGATCAATCCCATTTCCAATCCCGACGGCCGGGACAAAATGGTCGACTGGTTCTACCGCTACCTCAAAGGCAAGACGGACCGCAATTTGCTGCCGCGGCAGTCTCCTCCGTACTGGTCGAAGTACACGTTCGTCGATATCAACCGCGACACCCACCAGCAGACGCACGAAACCACAAGAGCCGTGCACCGCATGTTTCATGAATGGCATCCGACGGTGGTGCACGATCTGCATGAGGGTTCACCCCTGATGATGACCTGGAACGGCACGGGGCCGTACAACCCCAACATTGACCCCATAACCTATACCGAGTTCCTGGAACTCAGTTTCCACGAAGTGGAGGCTCTCACAGCCATGGGCATGCCCGGAGTTTCGACGTGGAATTTCGGGGAAGCGTTTGCCCACCTCTATCTCGATTCCGTGGCCATGAATCACAACAGCATCGGACGCGGCTATGAGACCTTCGGCAACGGCAGCGCGGAAACTGAGCAGCGCTCGATTTCGGAATCCGCAGCCACAATGGAGTGGTACCGGCCGCTGCCCGCCCCACGAGTGGTCACCTGGTCGGCCCGCGACAATCTCAACTACCAGGAAACGGGCGCGCTGGCGGCGCTGGACGAAACGGCCAGCCGGTCCAAAGAAATGCTGCGCAATTTCTACAAGAAGGGATGGGACTCATGGCAGAAAGGCTTGACGCAGCCGCCCTATGCGTTTCTGATTCCGGACAATCAGGGAGACGCGGCCCGGGTGGAACAGATGATAGGACGGCTCATGGGACAGCAAATCGAAGTTGCCCGAGCGCAGAATACAATTCAGGTTAAGGAAGGGAGCTTTCCCCCTGGAACGTACGTGGTTCGCCTCGATCAACCATATCGTAACTACGCAGTCGATTTGCTCACGCCGCAGCATTTCCCGAAGGATGGAGGCGCGCCTTACGATGACGTCTCCTGGGAACTTCCCGCCCACTACCATGTGCAGGCGATACCGACCGCCGACGCCCACATCCGTGAGGTTGCGCTGTCCCGGTTGACCGATCCTCCGCATGCGGTTGGACGTGTCGCCGGCACCGGACCCGTCTATTTGCTGAAGGACACCGGGCAAGAATCATTTCTCGCCGCCCGTTATCGTCTGGCTAACTTCGACATTCAAATCGCCGAACGTGAATTCGAGGAAGGCGGTACGAAGTTTCCGGCCGGGTCGTGGATTCTTGCCACCCAGTCCGGATTGCGCGACGCCATTCTGTCGACCGCCACGGAACTCGGCCTCGACTTCACCCAGGTTTCCACTGCACCGAATGTGCCCCGCCACACCGCGAAAGCGCCGCGCATTGCCGTGTGGGTGCCGTGGGCCGA